>CAIRBT010000191.1 GCA_903876875.1 uncultured Geobacteraceae bacterium | reverse complement strand
TATTCCCACTCGATGGTGGCGGGAGGTTTACTGGAAATATCATAAACTACCCGGTTGATCCCCTTGACCTCATTAATGATACGACCGCTGATGCGGGCCAAATCATCATAGGGCATGGGGTACCATCCGGCGGTCATGAAATCTTTCGTTTCCACGGCACGCAGAGCCACTACGTATTCATAGGTGCGCCCATCCCCCATGACACCAACACTCTTCACCGGCAGAAACACCGCAAAGGCTTGACTGATTTTGTCGTAGTGACCAGCGGCGTACAGCTCTTCGATATAAATAGCATCGGCCTGACGGAGAATATCGCAATACTCCTGCTTCACCTCCCCCAAAATCCGCACACCAAGACCTGGCCCCGGAAACGGGTGGCGCCAAACCATCTGCCGGGGCAACCCCAGCTCCTCACCAATCGCCCGCACCTCATCCTTGAACAGCTCCCGGAGCGGCTCAAGCAGTTTCAGTTTCATGTAGTCGGGCAGACCACCAACGTTGTGGTGGCTCTTGATGTTATGGGCTTTACCTGTTTTGGCACCGGCCGATTCGATGACATCGGGGTAGATGGTTCCCTGAGCCAGCCAGTTGGCATCCACGATCAGCTTTGACTGTTCTTCGAAAATATCTACAAACAGCCCACCGATGATTTTGCGTTTTTTCTCCGGATCGGATTCCCCCGCCAGGGCAGACAGGAAACGCTCTTCAGCATCAACCCGAATTACTTTGACCCCCAGATTTTGGGCAAAGGTGGCCATAACCTGCTCCCCCTCCCCCAGGCGGAGCAGGCCGTTGTCAACAAAAACACAGGTCAGTTGGCTACCAATGGCTCGATGAATGAGGGCAGCCGCCACCGAAGAGTCAACACCGCCGGATAGACCGAGGATCACCGTGTCGGTTCCCACTTGAGTGCGGATCCGCTCGATGGAATCCTCTATGATTTTACCGGGGGTCCACTGACCGGTGCAGCGACAGACACCCCTCACAAAGGTATCTATCAACAACTCTCCCCGGGGGGTATGGTTGACCTCGGGGTGAAACTGGACGCCGTACAGGTTCCGCGCCACATTCTGAATGGCACAGACCGGGGCATTGGCTGTTTCGGCAACCACATCAAAACCGTCCGGCACCCGAGACACATGGTCACCATGGCTCATCCAGACCGGACTGGAGCCGGAGAGAAAGAAGCCCTCGAACAGCGGCCCCGGTGCCCCTACGGAGAGCAGCTCCGCATGGCCGAATTCCCGTTTGCCCGCCGGGATCACCTCGCCGCCAAAGTGGCGGCTCATGAGTTGCATGCCGTAACAGATACCAAGAACCGGCACGCCAAGTTCAAAAAGCTCTTCGGCGATGGTGGGGGCATCGGTTTCATACACCGAGCAGGGGCCGCCGGACAGGATGATACCCTGTGGCTCGAAGGCACGGATCGCCGCAAGAGCCATATCAAAGGGGTGCAGCTCGCAGTAAACGTGAGCTTCACGGATGCGACGGGCTATCAACTGGGTGTATTGGGAACCAAAATCGAGGATGAGGATTTTCTGGCTATGAATAACAGACATTGGTAGTTTCCTTGGCGGTATATCAAAAAGCCCCGGCGGACTGTCGAGGCTTTCTGAATCCGTTTATTTAGTTGCCGACCCGATAGTTGGGAGCCTCTTTAGTGATGGTTACGTCATGAACATGGGATTCCTTGAGACCGGCGCCGGTAATTCTGATGAAGCGTCCATTATCCTGAAGCTCCTTAATGGTGCCGCAGCCGGTATAGCCCATGCCGGAGCGAAGGCCACCGAGCAGCTGATGGATATTGGCAGACAACGGCCCACGAAGCGGCACCATCCCCTCAATCCCCTCGGGAACCAGCTTGACATCCTCCCCCACATCGGACTGGAAGTAGCGATCCTTACTGCCATCCTTCATGGCACCAATGGAACCCATGCCACGGTAGCTCTTGTAGGTACGCCCCTGATAGAGCACCGTATCTCCCGGTGACTCCTCCGTACCGGCAAAGAGGGAGCCGATCATGATACAGTCGGCACCGGCGGTAACCGCCTTGGGCAGATCTCCGGAATATTTGATACCGCCATCGGCAATGACCGGTACATCGTACTTGTGAGCCATGCGGGCACATTCGTGAATTGCGGTAATCTGAGGTACCCCCACCCCGGCAACCACGCGAGTGGTACAGATGGAACCGGGTCCAATGCCGACCTTGATGCCGTCGACACCGGCCTTAATGAGTGCTTCGGCCGCCTCGGCGGTGGCAATATTGCCGGCAATAATTTCGCAGCCGGAGAAGGTGGACTTGGCACGACGTACCGCATCAATGACCCCCTGTGAATGACCATGGGCGGTATCAATGACGATAACATCAACTCCTGCCCTGATGAGAGCTTCCATGCGGGCTTCCATTTCAGCCGTGGGGCCAACCGCCGCACCAACCCGCAGACGCCCCAGACTATCCTTGCAGGAGAATGGATATTTTTTAACTTTTTCGATGTCTTTGATGGTTATCAGCCCTTTGAGGAAACGATCATTATCAACCACCAGCAGTTTTTCAACCCGGGTGTGCTTCAGATGTTCCTTGGCCTGTTCCAGGGTGGTTCCTACCTCAACGGTCACCAGATTACGCTTGGTCATGCGGGCAGAGATCGGCAAATCAAAATCGGTTTCAAACCGGAGATCCCGATTGGTCAGAATACCAACCAGTTTGCCGTTGGCCTTAGTTACCGGCACACCGGAAATCCGGTAACGCTGCATGATATCGAGTGCTTCACTGATTTTCTGGGTTGGCCGCATAGTGATGGGGTCAACGATCATCCCGGACTCACTCTTTTTAACCTTGTCAACCTCGTAGGCCTGGGCTTCGATGGAAAGATTTTTGTGAATAATGCCCAACCCCCCCTCACGAGCCATACAGATGGCGGTTCTGGCCTCGGTAACCGTATCCATGGCAGCGCTCACCAGAGGGATATTGAGTGGTATATTGCGGGAAATCCGAGTGGACAGATTCGTATCACGGGGGAGAATAAGCGAATGGGCAGGAACAAGCAGAACGTCATCGAAAGTGAGACCCTCGATCAGTTTGTCTTGGTGCATTGACGACTCCTTACAGATGGCAATTTCAGTGAAGTTAGTACAGCTGTAGCATGCAAGTCAAGTTAAATGGTTCTTATGATCAAGCAACCGACACTTATTGCGGGATAAATTCTTCTCGCGAGGTAATCTTACCCAGTACGGCAACAATCAACTGTGCGGCTTTTTCCAAATCGGACAGAGAGACCGTTTCAATCGGCGTATGCATATAGCGGAGCGGGATTTTCACCAACGCCGTGGCGACGCCACCCCGGGAAATTTGCATAACATTGGCATCTGTTCCGGTGGCACGGGGCGCAGCCGTGTGCTGGATGGCAATTTTTTCTTTGTCGGCAGTGGCGGACAGCAGCTCAAAGAGATGGGGATTGATATTGGCACCCCGGGCAAGAATAGGCCCCTTCCCCAAGGCGACCTCGCCGTTATGTTTTTTCTCAACATCGGGCTGATCGGTGGCAAAATCAACCTCCACACAGATACCCACGTCCGGATTAACGGTATAGGAGCTGGTGGTGCCCCCCCGGAGACCAATCTCCTCCTGAACCGACGAGACACCATAGAGATCGACGGCCAGCTTTTTGCCCGCAGCGGCAACCAGACGCAACACTTCGGCGACCACAAAACAGCCGGCTTTGTCATCAAAACCCCGCGAGGCAACCCGATCACCCTGAAGACGGGTAAAATCAGAGGCAAAGGTGACCGCATCCCCTACCCGCACCACTTTTTGTGCCTCTTTTTTATCGGCCGCACCAATATCAATATACTGGGACTCCAGCTTGACCACCGTCTCCCGATCCTTGGCATCCATCAAGTGAATCGGCTTCTTACCAATAACACCGGCCAACGGGCCGGTGACGGTATGGACATTGACCCGCTTACCCGGTGTCAGGTGGGCATCAACCCCGCCCACGGCAGCAAAGTAGAGGAACCCTTTATCATCAATGTATTTGACTTGGAGGCCTATCTCATCGGTATGACCAACAATCATGACTTTGGGAAGATTCTTGCCCTTGCCGGCGATACGGCCAAACACGTTGCCCATAATATCGGTGGTCACCTCATCACAAAAGGGGGTCACATAACCACGAAAAACCCTCTGGGCCGGTTGTTCGTACCCGGAAGGACTGGGAGCATCGAGCAGCTGTTCAAGAAATTTCAAAGAGTCCTTACGCACAACATCCACCTCTTTCTTCGTCGTAGTTGAGATCACTCATGATTGAATATTTTTTCATAGTCATTGTTCCGGCCACCAGCACTTCTTCGGGAAACAGATTACTGTCGGAAAGAACTTTGACAGATACCCCTCGGGTGGACAACTTTATCAGATTTTGCCGTTTCAGACCAACAATATCGGAGTGGCGTGCCGGATGGCAGAATATTGTTACTGCGTCACCAACAGTAAGAACTTGGGACAACAGGTCTTCATAGAGTCGGGAACGCACCAGTTGTCCCAGTGCCGGATGCCAGCAACCGGCCAGAATGGTTTGTTCAGACAGTCCACTGTCAGCCTGAAGCCCGATGCGGATCACCGGAGTACCCAACACCATGGCACGATGTAACAGACGGGAACAGAGAGTTATGCCACGTTCCAGGGACAGCGGTCGGTAGTGGCCGGAGCGAAACTGTTCCGCCAGTTCGGTACCCTGTAACACAACGGTTGGATAGAGCCGCACAAAATCGGCACCGGCTGCTATAACCTGCTCCAGTGAATCGAGGGAAGATCGGAAGCTATCCTCCGGCAAGCCGGGCATCAACTGGGCACCAACCGTAACCCCCTCCATCTTTATGCAGCCAATGGCAGTCAGAGAATCTGTGGAGTTGTGCCCCCGCCCGGAAGCCTTCAAAACGGCATCATCCATTGATTGCACGCCCAGTTCAATGGTGGTAACACCCATTTCCACAAGCCACTGCACCTGCTCCGTGGTAATGTAATCGGGGCGGGTCGATAACCTGATTCCGGCAAGAGTACCGCTTTTCAAGAGCGGTTGCAACGGTTCGAGCAGTGCCTGCTGAAAGTTACGTGGTAATGCAGTGAAAGTTCCCCCGAAAAAAGCCACCTTAAGAGGGCGGGAGTTGGCTGTTGCTTGCCAGGCCCCAATAGTACGCAGTAACGATTCAGCCGTGGGAAGTGAGTCGCCACGACTGCCCGAAATGGTTCGCTGATCGCAAAACAGGCAGGTATGGGGACACCCCTGATGGCTGATAAAAAAGGGTACCGTGACCGATTTCACCCTATGAAACCACTCTTTTATGCAATAGTGAGAGGGCCTTGGAGGCCGCAGCCTGCTGAGCGATCTTCTTTGATTTACCGCAACCGGTGCTGATAACCGTCTCTCCGAGCAGCAGTTCAAAGGTAAAACGTCGCTCATGGGGGGGGCCGTCTTCATCAATCAACCGATAGAGAGGTGGGGGGGAATTGTGCAGTGACAGATATTCCTGGAATTCACTTTTGGCGTCATGCCCCAGCACGAGGGTAGCTGGTGACGCCACCAGAGTACGGAACAGACCGGAAATCAGCGTGCGTGCGGGCTCCAGACCTCCGTCACAGTAAACGGCGGCAAGGACAGCTTCAAACACATCGGCAAGGATCGAGTCCTTTTCCCTTCCGTTACCCTGTAATTCTCCCCGTCCCAAGCGGATAAACCTGCCGATGCCCATTGAACGGGCACGTTCTGCCAGAGTATCCTGGCCTGCCAGACGAGCACGGAGCTGTGACAACGCCCCCTCCTGCCACCCGGGATAGGTATCAGAAATCAGTTCTGCCAACAGTAACCCCAGCACCGCATCGCCAAGGAACTCCAGTCGTTGATAATGGTCGCCAGAGGAATGTGCGGCCTCATGCTGAAAGGAGGGGTGAGTCACGGCCTGAAGCAAGAGGGCCGGTGTGGTGAATGAATATCCCAGCAACTGTTCAAGCTCTTTCATATCAGATGCCATTGAAGAGATCTCCATCGGCCAGCTCAGCCAAACATGGCCGCCTGTCGCTTGAAATGATCTTCAAGAACCAGACACGCCATGGCCTCAATTACCGGCACGATCCGGGGGCAGATACAGGTGTCATGACGCCCTTCGGTTATAATCTCCACCTCTTCGCCCTTCAGATTAACGGTCCGCTGGGGTTTGGCAATACTGGACGTTGGCTTGACCACCACCCGGAATAGTAATTCGGCTCCGGTACTGATGCCACCAACAATACCACCGGCATTATTGGTTATAAAACCAGAGCGATCCATATCGTCATTATGTTCGGAACCGCACATATCGGCAGCCTTAAAACCGGCACCAAATTCAATGCCTTTCACCGCACCGATGGAAAGCATGGCGTGGGAAATTTCGGCGTCCAGTTTATCAAAAACCGGTTCACCAAGACCTGCGGGAAGACCATTAATCCGGCATTCCACAATCCCCCCCGCACTGTCGTTCTGTTCTTTAAGTAGCTTGATCTTTTCCATCATCAACAGGGCTGCTTCAGAATCACAGGCACGCAGCAGATTGTTTTCAATGGCAGCCGGGTCATAGGTTTGGCATTCGATACCGGCAATTCTTTTGGAGTAGGCAACAATAGAGACCCCCCGTGCCTCTAGGAGTTTCCGAGCGACCGCACCGGCTGCAACACGGGCAGCGGTTTCACGCCCTGAAGCCCGGCCACTGCCCCGGTGATCGCGAATGCCATATTTTTTGAGATAGGAAAAATCGGCGTGACCCGGCCGGAACTTATCCATAATATCATCATAGGCGGCCGGATTGTGATCTGAATTATACAACACCATGGAGAGCGGCGTACCGGTGGTTTTACCCTCAAAAACGCCTGACAGGATATGCACCTCATCGGTTTCCACCCGAGGGGTGGTAATAAAGGATTGCCCCGGCCTGCGACGGTCCAGTTGCACCTGAATATCAGATTCCTGCAACTCAAGTCCGGGAGTCACCCCGTCAACGATAACCCCGACCCCTTTGCCATGGGATTCGCCAAAGGTTGTAATACGGAATATTTCGCCAAAACTGTTACCTGCCATATAAATTCCTCCGCCAGTATAAGCTGATATGGATGTGATACATCAAACAGGCACCTACAATAAGCATTGCAAGTGCCTGTTTAATCGGCTCCCCACTAAAAACAACACTGATAATTTGCTGAGAGTATTTCAACGAACCGATTATGTCAAGACGAGAGATTAATTAGCGCTGTTTATGCTCACTTCGACAATTAGTCGCCGGATTGCCTCCCCTCTCTAACAGTAAGAGTCAAAAAACACGATAAAAGCATTAAAAAACCCGCTATATTCTGGAGGGTTACGTTACATTTTGGAACCATATGTCGAAATTGGCCGGACGACCCCATTAGTACGAGTAATGTGCAATCAACTAATTATATCATAATTAATCTGACTTACCAATCGTTTGAATTATAGAAATTACAGCAGCCATTTTGAACCCTCTGCCTGTAGGTACTGCGCGGCCATATTGAGTGTAAATGGAAGTCGTCTCTAATTAAAGCATGACGGAGTAGGTTTACCGGCGTGTTGTTCAGTTTTTTGACCGGCATAAGCCTCTGCAACAGTGCCGTGGGAATGGATATACATCTGTTTGACCGGTTTTCCCTTTTTGTTGATGAAGTCACCTTCCACAAAAATGTACCAGTGACTGGCCCCTTTGTTGGATGTGGTCGGTATGAGATGGCGTGACCTCATTTACAATTGATGAAGTACATTTTAGTTGACACGCATTTTTATAGAGTGTGTTTTGATGTGCGTGTGAGTAAATCCTGGGTCAACCGCGATGCCGGAAGGTATCGTAAGCGTTATGTAAGAACGTCGGCTCCAGGGGGCACACATACTAATTTTTGAAAAGCCCCTTTCATGGGGCTTTTCCTTTTTGAACGGTGAGTAATGTCGTCTGCAATACTCTATCTTGATAAAAGTGGTGATTTAGGATGGACTTTTAGCGCACCTTATCGCAAAGGTGGGTCAAGTCGGCATCTTACTATTGCAACTTTAGTTTGCCCTTCCGAAACAAAGCACTTGCCGAAAAGATTAATTACAGATTTGTACAAAAAGTTTAAATGGGACAGCAAAACTGAAAAAAAGGTCGGAAATGGATTCGGTTAAGAAAGAGCATTTTGCTAATTCGGTAGTGTCACTACTTGAAAAAAACCCAACAATAAAATTGTTTTCTATAACCGTAAAAAAAGAATGCGTCATTGAACGTATGAGAACAGATAGTAATAAGCTGTATAATTACATGATTTATTTATCTTTATCTGATGAAATGTGCCGGTACGATTCCATTATTCTGGTTCCAGACCCTAGGAGTCTGTCGGACTTAGGGAATCGTCGCGAAAATTCGACTGAGCGAGAGCAGATTTCGACGATTTTGAAGGTCAATAGTCGTTCTATTGACCGATAAAGCGGTGAAATATGATCCGTTCAGACGGATTTACAGCAGATT
>CAIRBT010000190.1 GCA_903876875.1 uncultured Geobacteraceae bacterium | reverse complement strand
TAGAGGCAGGGAGGATACAGGCATGAATCCTAAAGATCTCAATACATCAGCCAAAAATACCTGGTGCCCGGGCTGCGGAAACTTCTCCATCCTCAGCGCTATGAGAACCGTTCTGGCAGAGCTTGACGGGGAAGGATTCCCGATAGAGAAGGTCGTCCTGGTCGCAGGTATCGGCTGCCACGCCAAGATCGTGGATTACATGAATGTGAACAGCTTCTATTCCATCCACGGCCGGACGATCCCCGCCGCCACCGCTATAAAGCTTGCCAATCCCGATCTGAAGGTTATATGCTTCTCGGGAGACGGCGACAGCCTGGCGGAGGGGATGGACCATCTCATCTTCGCAGCCAAGAGGAACATCGACATAATTCTGCTTGCAGGTGCCGCCTCGGGGAGCACACCGGTATAGGTGTATTTGGTGCCTGCTTCACGGGACATCTGCACCACAACACCCGTATCTGAGTCGGTGGGACGCACGGTACAATAGACCGTCTTAACCTGCTGAATCCCGCTGATAATGGCGCGAATTGACACACTCCTGCCGGGTACCGCGTAACTGAATGGTTCGTGGTCAATAACTATGGGAACCGTGTGGTCAGTGAGTTGACGGGGTTTCACAGTCATTTCCGGTTCTGACTCAGGTGTTGTTTCCCCGGGCTGTACACTCAGCGGTGGCCGTGTCCCTGCGGCCTGCGAAAGTTTATGAACGGACGCAGTCGTCAAGGCCTCGCGGGTAAGCAGCATGGTCTGGCCGTTCTGGATGACCGGGGGAAGATCTCTGTGGGCCGGTGCTATTTTGAAGAAGATTCCGTTGCCATCCTGGAGAAGATCAAAAAGCGGCAATTCGGAACCTGATGTATGAAAGACAACCCAGGTGCCGTCAGAGTGGAGTCCCACACGGGCGGTCATAAAACCATGTTTATGTAATTCAACCTTGCTCAGTTCCGGTTCAAATCGCACACCCGAAAGTTGGATAATAAGCCTTTTATTGCGCGGCTCACGGACAAGGTTGATGTTACCCCCGAATCCATCAATATCCAATCTAATGCCTTCACCGGTGGTCTGAACCGACGTTAAAAGAGTCCAGGAACCGGAGGAGGGGGGGCTTTTTTTTATTTTTTGTGGTTGGCTTTCCGCTTTTACTTTCGGGATAGCAGGGGAGCGAACGGGACGCTTATCGCTGATGCGGGGGATTTTTTTTATTTCACTCAAGGGAATATCGGTGGTGTCAGCGACGGCTCTTCCGTTTCCGAACGTGGTCAGGAGCAACAGTACTAACAGAGCATACCGAATTGGCATGGCACGAAATGTTGCGATAACTTTCATAAATGATCCCATTGGTAAAGGGTCTCCTGCGTTTCAAACAATATGAAAATTTGCATGAATAATTTTCTGTAACTCTTCAATTTTGATCATGGCATGACGAATCTGTTCCCGCTCGATAGTCGACAGTTGATAGGGGTTGAGGTAATGTGAATCCTTCTGAATCCCCTTAAGAGCTTTAATCTGAATCAGGATACGCTGTTTGGTAAGGATGTGATAGGCATCCATAAGATCGGCTGCAAAGAGTGAAGAGAAACTCCCCTCGGTTTCGAGAAGTGCAATTCTTTGCAGGGTACTTGTGGCCGGAATACCCTGATTTATCGCCAGAATTCTCACATTCATGACAAGTGGAGCCCAAGCCAGCAATTTTACATTAAACTCACCCTTATGATCACCGCTTCCTTCCGTCCAGATTCGCTTCATGAAACCGAGTGCCAGTTTCATGTCGGTTGCGGCCTTTGCCATCCCCCAGAGAACCTGAAAATAATCCCGTTCCATGGTTCTGATTAAGTCGATAAGTTCGGCAGCAAGCTCCGGGTCACCCGCCACATGGCGCGCATCGGACAGAACGATCAGGTTCATGACATTCTTGCCCAGATCCTCCACTTCATACCTGACAATGGAAAAAAGCCGCTTGCGCCATTGACTGAATGAACCGCGCCAGGTCTGGTTCGTCGGCATGATATCACCGGTGCAGCGCATGAAGCCGGCCTCTTCCAGTTTATCCACCAGGCGTGAAGAAAATTCGGCAAAGTAGTGATCGGCCCCATCTCCGCCGCCATCTCCATAGACAATCAGGTTGTCCTGATCCGTTATCAGTGTCTGCTCTTCACGTCCATCGCTCCCTAAACTGATTAGCGCAAAGGGGACATCAGGTTGAGTGTAGCCTGCTTCAGCCATCTCTTTTTTAACCATGTCAAAGACATGGCAGGAGAGGATATCACGGTAATCGGTGCAGGATTGGTGCAGTTCGTGAACCGACGGGATGAAAAGAAAACGCTCCAGTTCAAGTTGGTTCAAACGTTCGTGGATGGAGTTGAGGGGGGCGCTGCCGGTGGGGAAGATTGCAGCAACCAGCGACTCTTTTTCCCGGCGTACCTCCAACAACTTCTGATAATCTGCGGATACGGCCGTTGCAAGCAGCTGCATAAACGGTATAATTTCTTCGACACGACAAAAGCGGCTTATCTCGGAAAAATCCGGCATGATCAACGGTGATGGATATTCTGTCACGTTCATGCTAAGACCTCACTGGTATGTCATGGCTAGCCAAGTTATACATCGTTGAATTTCAAAATTGCCTATCTGTGCATTTCGGTTTATAAGGTATCTGCTCACTAAATGCAACAGTGGCAGCATGATTAATAAAATATACTTTCGAAATGGATCTTATTTATGTCAAAAAAACGTGTTGTAATCGCCGGAATGGGTTTTGGTGGTTTACGTGCCGCAAAGGCACTCGGTGATTCCGGACTTGAATTAATTCTGATTGACCGTAATAACTATCATCTTTTTCAGCCATTACTCTATCAAGTTGCTACTGCGGGACTTGAGGAAGAGGAAATCGCCTATCCGTTACGGGGTCTTATTCGTGGTTGGAAAAATGCCACGTTTCTGTTGGCAGAGATTACCGGCGTCAATGTTGCCGACCGGACAATCCAGACCGATGGGGAAACCATTGCCTATGATTATCTGATTGTCGCCGCCGGTAGTCGTACCAATTATTTTGGTATGGAATCCGTTGCCAACAATGCCTTTGACTTGAAGCGACTTGACCAGGCTGAAGACATGAGAAATCAGATACTTCTGATGTTTGAGCGGGCTTCCCGGGAAAGTGATATCAGCCGGAGAAAAGCATTGCTGACATTTGTTATCGTTGGAGGTGGGCCGACCGGTGTTGAGTTTGCCGGAGCGTTGCGTGAACTGATTGTCTATGTGCTGTCCAAGGATCATCCCACCATAGCTGTTTCCGAGACCAGAATAGTGCTTATTGAGGCGGCTGATTCCCTGCTTACGGCCATGCCGGAAGATTTGAGAGAATATGCCCGTCACAAACTGATTTCAATGGGCGTTGAAGTTATGCTGGAAAGTAAGGTGGTTGGCGCAACGGAGGAGACGGTCGAGTTATTTGGAGGCATGACTATTGGCACCCATACGCTCCTGTGGTCGGCAGGGGTAGCCGCAGCCGAGCTGGCCGGAGCAATTCCGGGCATTGAACGAGCAGGAGCCGGAAGACTTGTCGTTAATGCTGATCTTACTATTCCGGGGCATCCAGAAATTATGGTAGTTGGAGACATGGCCTGTTGCCTTGCCAACGGGGCTCCACTTCCGATGATGGCACCGGTTGCAAGTCAACAGGGGGAATATGCCGCACAGAGTATTCTGGCCCGTGAACGGGGTGCTACGCTCCCCCCCTTCCGCTATCGGGATAAGGGTGCCATGGCCACCATCGGTAAAAGTTCTGCCGTGGCTGTTACCCGTGGCTTTAAATTTCGCGGCTACATTGCCTGGTTGGCATGGCTGCTGCTCCATCTATTCTATCTGGTCGGTTTTAGAAACAGGGTAGTCGTTATGATGAACTGGACCTATGCATACTGGTTTCAGGAACGTCAGGTGCGGATTATTACGGCAAAAAAACGACGTGGGGGAAGAAGTTAGGCGGTTAACTGTGTACAAACGCTGAAATATTTGATACATATTCAAATTGCATGATGCAATCTCATTGAGCTAAAATTGTGGCTTAATTTTGGGAGTTACGGTGAAAACATTCGTAATAATACCAACTTATAACGAAAAAGACAATATCATCGCTCTAACAAAAGCGGTGCTTGCTCAGGATCATGGCATTCATATTCTGTTTGTAGACGACAATTCTCCCGATGGAACCGGTACCATCATTGACCGTCTTGTTGCCGAATCTGACCGGATTCATGTATTACACCGGAAGGGTAAGTTGGGACTGGGATCGGCATACCGGGAAGGTTTCAAAGCGGCACTTGATCTGGGAGCCGACTATCTTATTGAAATGGATGCTGATTTTTCCCACGATCCGACCACACTGCCGCTTTTTTTGTCGGCCATCGGCGAGAGTGATCTGGTAATCGGCTCCCGCTATCTTAATGGTGTCAGTGTGGTCAACTGGCCCATCAGGCGTCTTATCCTGAGCTATTTTGCCAGTGTCTATACCCGTTGGGTTACCGGTCTGCAGCTTCATGACTGCACCAGTGGCTTTAAATGCTTCCGACGTGCGACGCTGGAGGCCATTGATCTGTCACGGGTCACCTCCGATGGCTATTCCTTTCAGATCGAGATGAACTACCTGTGCATGGTAAAAGGTTTGCGTATCAAGGAAATTCCAATTATTTTCATTGATCGCCATGCCGGAACCTCCAAAATGTCCGGAACCATCGTCCGGGAGGCGGTTCTTATGGTGTGGAAACTCCGCTTACAGACCATCTTTGCGAAGCTTATGGGGAAACTCTGATGTCCCACGATTTCTGGTCAATCTTACTCCTCACCGGTCTCATTGGGTGGCTGGTAACATGCATTGTTCTTATGTTACGTGCATTCCCCGAGCGCGGAGTCTGTAATGTTCCCTCTGCCATTCGTTGGGGGGGGGCTGCTCTGTTCTCCTTTGCTGTCTGGATTGTCGGTTTATTAAACGCATAATATCCCATGGCCCTCTTTACCTGTAAACTTGGTGCAGCGGATGGCAAGGTACTTCAGAGAGATTTTGAGGGAACCGATGCTGCGGCTCTGCGTAATAGCCTCGAAGACCAAGGATATTACGTTTTTGAAGTAAAAAAGAAGCCGTTTCAGTTTCTACTGGACAAGGGACTGCGCTGGCGGAAAGTTGATAGCAAGCTCCTGTTGAATTTCAATCAGGAACTGCTGGTTTTGCTTAAAGCCGGTATGCCGATCATGCAGGCGCTTGATGCCATACTTGAACGTCATCAGTCCGGTGTACTCTTTGAAATTCTTATGCAGGTACGGGAGGATGTCAAGGCTGGATCGGCACTGTCAACCGCAATGGAAAAACATGGCAGGGCATTCCCCTATCTCTATATAGCCTCAATAAGTGCCGGTGAACGCACGGGAGATCTTCCCCTCACCATCCGACGCTTTATTGAATATTTAAAACGGGCAGGAGCCCTCCGGAAAAAAATTATAGCGGCACTTTTTTATCCCGCTATTTTGATATTCTTTGCTTTTATCTCAATTTCAGTTCTCATGTTGTATGTAGTACCGACCTTTAGCCAGGTGTATAGTGATGCCGGGGCGCAACTCCCCTTTTTGACCCAGCTGCTCATTGATTTTACCACTCTGCTGCGGCGCTATCTGCTGTTTGGGATTGCGGGAATTATTTTGTTGTATATGCTTTTCAAGTCATGGAAAAACAGTGCCGCCGGTCGCTATCTTTTTGATCGGCACAAACTGGATATTCCCATAATTGGTGACGTTCTCTCCAAATATTCGGTCTCTTCATTTAGCCGTACCCTGGCGACCCTGCTCAGTAGTGGTATTCCTATTATTGAGTCGTTGCGTATGTCCATTGGTACGTTAAACAATGTATTTATGGAAAAAAAACTCTTTGACGTGGTACGCTCCATCGAAGAGGGAGGGCGACTTTCCGATGGCTTTGAGCGCATACAGATCATGCCGCCGCTGGCACTGCGTATGCTCGGTGTGGGTGAGTCAACCGGTGCTCTCGAAGACATGCTGCTTGAAATATCAAATTATCTTGAGGATGAGCTGGAGGAGCGGATGCATTTTTTAACTACTGCCATTGAGCCGGCCATCATGATTGTTATGGGGGGAATTATTGGTGTAATTATCGTTGCCATGTATCTGCCCATCTTTAAAATTGCCGGAACTGTCGGCTAGGATACCAATGAGTCGCTACCAAAAGAAAAAAATTGGTACCATTCTCGTTGAACGGGGCAGACTTTCCGTTGAACAACTGGCAATTATAGTCGAACAGCTCGGTGCTACCAAGCAACGCTTTGGGGAAATTGCCGTTGGAAACGGCTTTATCGACGACGAAGTACTTGCCCAGGCTTTGGCAGAGCAACTTGATCTTGAATACGTTGACCTCCAGAATTTCAAAATGGATTCGGAACTTCTTAACCAGCTCCCCCCCGATGCTATATACCGTTTCCACTTTGTTCCTCTGGACATTAATGACCATTCAATGACGATTGCCGTTGCTGACCCGACGGACGTCATTAATCTTGATGAGCTTGAACTGTTGGTCAATCGTCAGATTAAGCTGCGTGTTGCTTCAGAATCCGCCCTCTCGATTGCAATCAAGACCGGAGAAGGCACCCGTCGTGTTCTCCGTGAAGTTTCCGAAGATTTCATGCTCCAGTTGGTTAAGGAGTCGGATCGGGGTGAGGAGGTCCTGTCGGTTGAAGCTCTGTCAGAAGACAGCAGTCCGATTATAAAACTAATTAACACTACCGTCATGGATGCACTGAGTCGTCGGGCCAGTGATATTCATATTGAAACCGGCTTTGATGGTGTTGATATTAAATACCGTATTGACGGTGTGCTGTACAAGGCGAATGAAACCATTGATCAACATTTTCAAGCTCCCATTATATCCCGCTTAAAGGTTATGAGTGAACTGGATATCTCGGAACGACGTATTCCCCAGGATGGACGTTTTAAAGTCCGCTTCGGTGCTAAAACCATTGACTTCCGTGTTTCAATTATGCCAAGTTCCTTTGGTGAAGATGCCGTTATCAGGATACTCGATAAGGAGAGTATTGCCAGTGACCTGAAGGGTTTGACCCTCGAAAACCTTGGCGTCAGTGAACGGGAGATTAAGCGGCTCAGGAAAAAGATTCGTGAGCCCTACGGTATGGTGCTGGTTACCGGGCCCACCGGTTCCGGAAAAACAACGACTCTCTACGCCGCCTTGACTGAAATACATAGCGGTGAAGATAAAATAATCACCATTGAAGATCCGGTTGAATACATGCTGCGTGGTGTGCTGCAGATTCCGGTTAATGAAAAAAAAGGTCTGACTTTTGCCAAGGGGTTGCGCTCAATTCTGCGTCATGATCCGGATAAAATCATGGTTGGTGAAATTCGTGATTCCGAGACTGCTCAAATAGCGGTTCAGTCTGCTCTGACCGGCCATCTGGTGTTTACCACGGTTCATGCCAATAATGTTTTTGACGTAATTGGACGTTTCATACACATGGGAATCGATCCGTATAATTTTGTTTCCTGTTTGAACTGTGTGCTGGCCCAGCGATTAGTCCGCAAGGTTTGTATGTCCTGTCGGCGGCCGGTGACGTACAGTGAGGAACAGTTGGTAGATGGCGGTGTTGACCCGGAACGTTTTCGTGGAAAAACTCTTTACGAAGCTCGTGGCTGTGATGCCTGCCATGGAACTGGTTATCGGGGCAGGGTAGCCATCGTTGAATTACTTGAACTTAATGATCATATTCGGGATCTTATTATTGCAAAGGTACCGACTACCCAGCTGAAAGCGGCTGCC
>CAIRBT010000189.1 GCA_903876875.1 uncultured Geobacteraceae bacterium | reverse complement strand
GTCCTCTGCCGTATGCTTTTAGCCAAACAACGCCCACTACGCCACTTTCGACCAGCCGATTTTTCGCAACGTTTTCCTACGTCCGACAGGCTCCTGGAGGCGACGCTTTTGTAAGTGAACATGGAATTTATACCGCTTCCTGGTTGACCGGTTTGTTGGAAGCCGCCAGCTTCTGTTTGACGCTCTCAATTGTATCTTCCATGGTCTGTCGCCTATCGGTGCAGGTTCCGGACAACACTTGTATCAACCCATTTTCTGCTCAGTGCGGTATGTGCTGCACTGAGCAGTTCCATATATAAGCAACTGCAAATATATAGTTACTAATGTCCAGTAATTATTTAGTTTATTGACCTTTCATGAGAAGAAATTGTATATACTTATGTGACCTAATTTGATAAGGATGGGAGTGTAACTGACCTCTATTGAGTGTTAATATTACGATATATTCTTCCGCCGAGGAGTCACCAACGAATTCATATTGCAAGGGTACCGGGTATCAATTTGACACCATAGTTACTGTTACCATTCATTGCACACCTCTTTGGTAATGAATTCGATTTTAAAATTATCGATATGGCGAATGAGATGACAAATAATTCTCGTAATATTGGACTGTTAGTAGTTTCCTGCGATAAATACTCTGATTTATGGGAACCTTTCTTTGCTTGTATGCAAAAAAATTGGCCAGATTGCCCCTACGAAATATACTTACTGGCAAACTACAAAAATACTGATGTAAAAGGAGTTCGGACAATTTTAATCGGAGAAGATCTGTCTTGGTCTGATAACGTATTGACAGGACTGTCTAAAATTAATGAAGATTATATTATAATGTTTATAGACGACCTGTTAATAAAAGAAAAAGTTGATACGCCTGCTGTTAAAAATTTGTTAAGTTGGATGGTTAAAAAAGATGCTAACTATCTCCGCCTTAGCCCGACTCCAAAACCGGATAAAACATATAACGATTTGGTAGGTATTGTATCACCTGGCACTATATATCGAGCCTCTACTGTATTGTCAGTGTGGAAAAAGAATACACTCTGTCAATTGTTAGTAAGAGGAGAATCAGCCTGGGATTTCGAAGTTTTTGGAACAGTTCGATCAGATAATTATAACCAGTTCTACAGCACGCATTTCTCACTTATAGAGGTGTTAAACTCCGTCATAAAAGGTAAATGGCAGAAAAGTGCTATTGAATTTATGCAGCGTTCAAAAATAACTTATTCTGGGATGCGTAACGTGATGTCTTTATCAGAAGCTTTCAAGTTTAAACTTAAAATTATAAGATCAAAGTTACTCACTCTTGTCCCAGCTAGATATCGAAGAAAAGTTAAAGAAATATTTGTGAATGGTAAGTATAATTACATGGTTTTAGACTGATTCTTATAGTATTAGCCTAAGTATGAGGTGGACAAATCAATGTTCTCAATAATTATTCCAGTTTTTGATCCGCTAGATAAATTGGTTGGAGCTAATGCCATTCAAAATATGTTAGAAAAATTGCTCCGTCTCAAGGGAGAATATGAAGTTATTTTTGTAAATAATAATAATGTCGAGAAGTGTCATCATTTGTCAGAATATTTGCGATCAACTGTCATTCTATATCCTCATAAAATCAAGCTTATTGAGCCAAACGAAAACTTGGGAACATCTCGTGGTTTTAATGCGGGTCTTTACCTAGCTGATTTATCAGCTAGGTATTTCGTTTTTATGTCAACAGACGCTGAAATTGTTGATGTTGATATGCTTTCGAAAATTCATCATACAATGATTAATAACCCAAAGATCGCAATATCTCATCCAATAAGTGTTTTTGAGGACAACAATGAATATAATTATTCAGATAGTTACAGCGCACGTTGCTATCTTAAATTGAGTAAAAATGACAACGGTGGCGATCTTAGCGAGCAGGAAAAATCTTCTATTCTAAATTCAATGGGTAAGAATAGAACGGTGACAACCCCATTAGCAAGTTTTCCGCTAACATTTGCGGTGATTAAACGAGTGCTAGTCGACGAAGTTGGTACCTTTGATGAAGGAGTTGAAAAGGGGTGTCATGAAAACAATGACTTAGCTTATCGAGCAATGTTGCATGGGTATAACGTTGCACGAATTAACGATGTATTTATAAATCATAGGCGCAAAATATTTAGGGATCTGACGACAGATTCCTGCACACGAACAAAACGTCCACATGCAGATGCAATTATCCAATCAACGGATTGGTGGTCGAATAAATGGGGCAAGCCTTACGATGAGCTGTATGCTAAATTACGTTTTGGTACGGTATCTTATTTATTTTTACCGTACTTCAAAACTAAGCACTTGGCGTCGCGATGCGCCATAATATTGGAAAAACTAAGAAGTCAGCAATGAGTTTCGTACAGTCAAAAAAGAGTACGATAAAGCATTTCTTTAACTTTGCTGCTTCATCTGTCGTGCCTGCCATTATGGTTCCGCTCGGGGTTGCACTATTTACAAGATTATTTAATACCGTTGAGTATGGCAGTTACAGCCTCGCAGTGACTTCAGCAATGTTTGCGTCTGTAACTGCAAGCCAATGGCTGCAGCAATCCACCACAAGATATATCCCAGGAATTAGAGACTCCCCTCAAATTGAAAATGCAAGAGCTGCAATACTAGCTGCTATTTTGGGAATAATTGGCATAGTGACAATAGGTACTCTTTTACTGTCACTGTTGAATTGCAGTAATGCTAAATGGAAGGGACTATTGCTGCCTACATCTGCAATGGCCGTTTCAGGTTCTGTTTGTGGCCCACTGATTACATTGCTTCAATGTGAACTTAAATCCGGTAAAATTGCAATCTGTCGAATTTTGAATAGCTCAGCCAGTATTATTATGCCACTGGCAATGTATATATTTTGGGGTGCACATGCCCGGTCATTGATGTGGGGAGCTTTTGTTGCCTCACTTGTGACGAGTGCCGTTGCATGGAAATGGGCTGAAATGCCTCCCGTTTCAGTGCTCTATAGTAAGTACTTGGAAATACTGCCTATAATAAAAAAATTTGCATTGTATGGCGCGCCAATGACAGGTTGGTTCTTTCTCTCAAATATGCTTTTTTTTACTGATCGGTACATTATTCAAGTACATAGAGGGGAAATTGAGGTTGGTGTATATTCAGCAAGCTATATTTTAATGAATGGTGTCGCTACACTTATTGCCGGCCCATTGGTTATGTTGGTTCACCCGATTTTAATGCGCGCCTGGGACAAAGGAAACGTAGAAGAAGCTGCCGAATGGATTGGCTCGATTTCAGAGTTACTTTTGATAGCAGACGTATTCTTATTTGCGTTGGTGTATATTTTTTCGGGGGAGTTGTCTTCATTAATGCTGGGTAAATCGTTTCAAGGCGGTCGGGCAACCATGCCTATTATATTTTTTGCTGGTGCAATGTGGCAAACAGCAATGTACGCTCATAAACCGTTTGAATTTTTGGGGAACATCAAGATGATGTTGATTCTGCTGGGTTGTGTGGTTTTATTTTCAATAATAGCCAATTTATATTTTGTACCAAAATTTGGATATTATGCTTCTAGCGTAGTCTGGCTCTGTAGTGCAATACTATATCAGATACTTGCAGTTTTTTTTGGAAGAAAAATAGTACGGTGGAGTATTAGTGCTAACCCGCTGATAATGGGTATTTGCTTTTCAGCACTACTAGTTGTTACTGCGACAGAACTCCATGGGCCAATGTGCAACTATTTTGGGTATCTTCTCGGAAATATCGTATTACTGATACTTGTCTTAATAGTAGCGGCGGCATCATTTATTTTTGTTGAAGGCAGAAATATACGCAAACTTTGGTGTAATGAAAGTATACATACGCATGTGGTAACTCCATAAATGATGTTACTGCTATTGATATTTGCATTGTCGTCAATAATATTAGTGTATGCAATTATTTCACAAAAAATAATGACGGGTCAATTGATTTTTACGGGATCTTGGCTTGCAAGTGCGACACTATTGATTGGTTTTCCTGAGTCTTTGAGTTATCTGTCGGGTAAATCTACAATTATTATTATACTCGCACACTTCGCTTTTTTTTTGGGAGGTCTTGTCGCTCATATTAGCTTAAAGAGCACGTTTCAAGCGGATAAATCCACACTCATCCTCGATGTCACAACATTCTCTGCACTAAAGCTACTTTTTTTTATATTGATTTCTTTCGGATTAGTTGGAAGTTGGTACCTGATGAAGGCTACGAGTGCATTAGAGGCAATACTAACCAACGATATATATCATCTGAGAGATAGAGTAATGGGTGGTAAATTTGAAATACCTATTATCGCAAGGGTTTGGAGCAATCTGTTGTACCCGGCTTCGCTTATAGGCGCGGTTAACTACTCAATTTGTGACAATAAAGGACGCAGATGGCTTTTTGTGCTGTTGCCCATTCTCGGTGCCGTTTTAATGAGTTTGTCGAGCGGTGGACGTGGCGTAATCCTGATTATAGGATTGATAATGTTTTGGGCAATAATAATTTACCGTAATCATGATATAAAATGTCGTACTACCTGGAAAAACTACATTGGACTATTAGTTATAGCTGCTGTGCTTATAAGTTATGTTCTATATATTGCAAATATTAGAGGTAAATATGAAGGTTATAGCTCAGGAAGTTCCGTTATAACCTATATTGCAGGTTGTATTCCGTCATTTTCTGCTTGGTTGGACATGAAATACATACCGATATTAAATGCTGATTTCTCAAACATTGCTTTTATTAGAGAATTTAGTGCAATAATCGGTAACAGTGTTGTGCGGACCATAGATAACGATATAGTCTACGTGCCATTTCCATTCAATGTCTTTACCTCTCTTGCAGAACACATTATTTCGTTTGGTATATTAGGTGCTTTAATCCTTTCTTTTGGGTTAGGAATATGGTCTGCAAAATTAGAGAGTGGAACACCGACATTATGCAAATACGCTCTACGTACTTGCATTTATGTATATCTTAGTTATTCGCTGTTCGCAGATGTATCTTTTTTCATAGTTGGGTGGTGGCTATCTATCGTAGTTATTCCATTCGGTATCCCAATAATGAAACTGTTTATGAGAATGAAGATGCCAAAAACATATAAACTCAATTAAAACTAATTTTACCTATATAACAGGTGGCCATGAAAATAAGCGTAATAATATGCATAATAAATATATCCATAATTTACACATATATTATTTTTCCTATAATACTAATTATTTCTGCAAGAATATTTAAACATATAACCACAAAAATTACTTATAGTAATAAGACACAAAATCATAGTGTCGCAATAATATGTGCTATGTACAATGAAGAGGACGTAGTTCAGAATAAAATAGCAAACTTTAAAGAACTTAATTACACTTTATTGCATATGTACATTGGTTCTGATGGTTCTTCAGATAACACTAATAAAATACTAGCCAGCTACTCTGACGATAACGATTTAACTATACGCTTTCTTCCCCGGAGAGGTAAAGTAAATGTTATCAATGACCTGATTTCATTTGCTTCTGAGGACATATTAATATTTACGGATGCCAATTCAATGTTTTTAAAAGATGCCATTGAAGAACTTCTATCTCATTTTAGTGATCATAGCGTTGGAGCTGTATGCGGTAAACTTAAGCTCAATGATTCAAACTGTTTATCTGGGGAAGGATTTTATTGGCGATATGAAACTATGCTCAAGAGGGCTGAAAGTGTTTTTAAATGTGTCATTGGCAGTAACGGTGCTATTTATGCGGTGAGAAGAGAGCTGGTTCAACCGCTCCCAGCAAATACAATAAATGATGATTTTACCATATCGATGCGTACAATCGCTCAGGGGTATGGAATGGCTTATGCGGAGGACGCTATCGCGACTGAAGATGCAGGTAAGGATGACAAAGCTGAGTTTTATCGACACATTCGTGACGCTGCTGGTCACTATCGAGCTATGCGCCATCTCATTGCATTATTAAACCCACTCTATCCGAAACGGTTTGTGTTCTATGTTTCACACAGAGTAATACGTTGGTTTGTGCCACATTTAATGTTGCTCTCAATTTTTCTTCCCATACTGGACGCCAAGTCTCCTATTTCAACGGCATCAATTATTGCCCAAATACTTTTTTATTCCCTCGCATTTATTGGCTGGTTATCCCGTTCAAGATTTTTACTATTCTACATACCTTACTACTTCACGTATATAAATATAGCGATGTTTTTGGGGTGTATAAAAAATCTTTTTGGGCTGCAAAGAGTAACGTGGAACAGTACCCAACGTGTCTGAAAATATCCATAAGTAATGGTCTGCAACCAATGCTACGCCGACGGAGCACGTATTGCTGGCCGCCACGAGATGAAGGCAATTTGTATTTAGAGTTTCTGTAAAAACCGGTTGCCGTTATTCCAAGCGCAATGAGGAGGTGCCGTGAAACGTTTTTTCGATTTTTCCTGCTCAGCCATAGCGTTTATTTTTCTCGCCATTCCGATGCTGATAACCGCTCTTGTGGTTAAGTTTACCTCTTCGGGGCCGATTCTTTACTGGTCCGACCGCGTGGGGAAAAATAACGCCATATTCAAAATGCCAAAGTTTCGTACTATGCGAATTGATACCCCTGCGGTCGCTACGCACCTGCTTGGTAATCCTGAGCAGTGGTTGACCCCGGTAGGTGGTTTTTTACGTAAATCAAGCCTTGATGAACTTCCCCAACTCCTGAGTATTTTGTCTGGTAACATGAGTATCGTTGGACCACGTCCGGCTTTGTTTAATCAGGATGATCTGATTTGTCTGCGAACTAAAAAGGGGGTACACCTACTAACTCCCGGCTTAACTGGGTGGGCACAAGTCAATGGTCGTGATGAACTTCCTATTCCTGTTAAAGTTGCGTTTGATACGTGGTATCTTGCAAATCGATCATTTATCTTGGATCTTGAGATCATAGTCATGACATTTGCCAAAGTTATCAAAAAAGAAGGAATAACACATTGACCTGCGTAATTGTCGCTCTTCTGTCGATTCCCTACAGATCCCCCATGAATCATTCTGGGTTACTTTGTCCACTTACTGGTCAATTTGACTAGTAAGCCAGAGTGTACCAAACCCCTCCAACTTAGCTAGTTATGCGCAGGATATCACTTCCAATGCAGCAGTATATCTTCAGCATCCGCACTGATTGTCACGGTTAATCAGTAAGAATCCCAAAATGTTGCGATTAAAAACCCGTTACTCGGTTTGAAAACGTAAATTACCACGCCCTTATGAGTGAATATTATATAAAATACTGGCACTTAATGTATTTGAATTATGTATCTTTCGATTGTGAGAGCTGGTATGCACGATTCCATACTACCAGCTCTTTACTGGTTTATCTTGAATATCACTCGGGGATGGGTCAGGACGCAATTTTATGTTCACTACACGGCGGTTAATCGTTTTTTTCTGCGATACCTTTTTAATAGGCCTGGCACTCTGTCTGGCGTTTCTCCTCCGTTTTGATTTCAATATTCCGCGGCAACAATTAGAACTTTTCATTCAATGCCTGGTGGTTGTCATGGTCGTCAAACCCTTGGTTTTTGCTCTTATTGGCTTTTATAACAGCCTGTGGCGGTATGCCTCGCTCCAGGATGGGATCGAAATTTTTAAAGGAGTTACCCTCACCTCTTTTTTGACACTCAGCTCGGTATATTTCCTCAGAAAGTTTACTCCCATTCCCCGTTCCATCTTTGTACTTGACTGGATGCTGCTGTTTGCCCTGCTGGCAACCAGTCGTCTGGTATGGCGCATTATTCGGGAGACCACCGCTGTTAATACCGGAAGCGAAGGGGTTCGTACTCTCATAGTCGGAGCGGGTGAAGCGGGGAGCCTGCTCCTGAAAGAGCTTCGACGTCAATCCCATGTCTCATATCAGATATGCGGTTTCGTGGATGATGACCTGGATAAAAAGGGGATGAAGTTGCATGGGATTCCGGTGCTGGGTAATACCGGACAGCTTAAATCCCTTATTATCGCCAATGAAATTACCGATGTTATTATTGCAATGCCGTCGGCAGATGGTAAGGTTTTGCGCAGCATCATCGACTCCTGCAAAAATGCTAACGTCTCCTTTAAAACACTCCCCAGCATTGGTGAACTGATTGATGGCACATTGACCATATCCCAGATAAAGAATGTTGAGATTGATGATCTGCTGGGGCGAAAACCGGTGGTGCTTGATCGAGAGCTGATCGGGAGCTACCTGAATGGCAAACGGGTGCTGGTGAGTGGTGCCGGGGGGAGTATCGGCAGCGAGATCTGCCGTCAGGTTGCCAAGTTTGGACCAGAAAAGCTTATTTTGCTTGATCAAGCGGAAACGCCACTCTACTCCATTGAAAAAGAGCTCACCGACCGCTTCCCCGAACTGCGCATACTGCCTCTTATCGCCGATGTTCGTGACCGGGACAAGATTATGGCTGTCTTTGAGGAGTTTGCACCTGAGGTGGTTTTCCACGCCGCCGCCTATAAGCATGTGCCAATGATGGAGTACAATCCGGTGCAGGCGGTGCTCAACAACGTATTCGGTTCCCGGAATATCGCCGAAGCGGCCCATTGTTTCAAAACCCGCAACATGGTGATGATTTCCACCGATAAGGCGGTAAACCCGACTAACGTCATGGGTGCCACGAAGAGGGCTGCTGAGATTTATATTCAGGCTCTGTCGCGGATGAGCAGCACCAGATTTACTACCGTCCGTTTTGGCAATGTGCTGGGAAGTAACGGCAGTGTTATTCCACTGTTCAAGGAACAGATTGCCAAGGGTGGGCCGATAACCGTGACGGACAAGCGTATTGTCAGGTATTTTATGACTATTCCGGAGGCCACCCAACTGGTGTTGCAGGCAGGTAGCATGGGGAACAGCAGTGAGGTTTTGGTGCTGGATATGGGTGAGCCGGTGCGGATTATCGACCTGGCCGAAGAACTGATCAGGTTGTCCGGTTTGATCCCCTATGAAGATATTGATATTGTCGTTACCGGTCTCAGACCGGGAGAAAAGCTTTATGAAGAATTACTTATCGAAGGCGAAGGTATCATGCCGACCGCCCACGAAAAAATCAGGGTACTGGCAGCGGTGTCGCTGAATATTAACCCAATCAGGCAAGAAATGAAGATTTTGTATGGTGCTGCGCGGTCCAACTCTGTTGATGTCGTAATAGAGTCGCTGAAACGACTGGTTCCGGAATTTAAGCCATCTTATACCTTCATCGGTCAAGCTCCACCTACGTTTCAAAGAGTTCGTCCCGATCTGTTTCCTTCATCAGCTCGGCGCAAGATTGTTCCATTAAGAATATCGTGAACGCAAGGCTTTAAACATACTTTTGTTGATTATAGGTGTCATAAAGGAACCTAATACTATGTCATTACGAAGAACATTTCGCCAGGGAATACTTTTTGTGCGTGCATTTGTGTGCCTGCTGTTCTTTATTGCTCCGACATCTGAAACTGTCGCTTCGGATATCGGCATTTCAGGTTACCCATGGCATACCGGTGACTCGGAGTACCAGATAAATTCGGGAAATCCATTCAGCACTGGCTACCAGAGCAACATTGGTCTTATCGGCAGTGCAGGTTCCTCTGCAAGTCGGGTGAGCAGCACTGGATCGCCGGCAAAGAAGGCCGCTTTCGGCATGGCTACGTCTGCGGTGTTGGTCGATCCGTTGCCCGTAAACAGTCAGGATAGTATTCCGGCATTTTCGACAATTGAAGCGGCCATGGGTGCCTTTGCCAAAGGGAGCAGTAAGAGCACACCACAGAAATTTGATGCCGGTACCTTGAAACAGTTTGGCTACAATTTTTTTCGCAGTAGAGCGGATCCCTTTAGTACCATGACCGACATTCCGGTGGGGCCTGACTATGTACTCGGTGCGGGAGACAGGCTTAACCTGACAGTGTGGGGCAGCATTGATGCTTCCTTTCCCCTCGAGGTGAACCGGAGCGGCGAAATTGTGGTGCCGAAAGTCGGTGCGATAAAAGTTGCCGGCGTTAGCTTCGGCCAGCTCCCCCAGTTAGTGAACGGCCAGTTTTCCCGGATATACCGCAATTTTCAACTCAATGTGACCATGGGCAAACTGCGCATGATCAAGGTGTATGTTGTTGGTGAGGTTACGACCCCCGGTGATTATACTATCACTTCTCTGTCGACGCTGCTCAATGCCCTTGCTGCCGCCGGAGGCCCAACCCGTAACGGGAGTTTACGTGCCATTGCCATCAAACGTGAGGGGAAGTTGGTTGAGACGATTGATCTCTATGATTTCTTTCTCAAGGGGGACAAGAGCAGGGATATCAGATTACAGCCGGGGGATACGCTGTTTGTGCCGAGTATCGGGCCGGTGGCCGGCATTGCCGGAAATGTGCGGCGGCCGGCTATTTATGAGTTGAAGGGGGAGAAGACGCTCAAAGAGCTGTTGGCGTTGGCCGATGGTATCGTACCTACCGGTTATCTCCCGCGTTTGCAGATTATGCGGGTGGATGCCAACGAGAAAAAGAGCGTTACTGATGTTAACCTTGACCCCAAATCCACCGGCAAGGATATGGACAGCCTGACCGGGGGCATTGCCATCCAGGATATGGATCTGGTCAAGATCTTTCCCATCGACAATACTCTGCGGGGCTACACGCGTCTGACCGGCTACGTGCTGCGTCCGGGTGATTATGCCCTTCAGCCCGGCATGCGTGTCGAACAACTCCTTGGCTCCGACAATCTTCTGCCGGAACATTACCGTGAGCTGGGGCAGATAGTTCGGCTGGTTCCTCCCGATATGCACGCGGAACTATTGTTCTTTAATGTTTCCCGGGCCATGGAAAAGCATCCAGAACAGAATCCGGAACTGAAAGAGTTCGATGTGGTACGAATCTTTTCCCGGTGGGAAATGGAGGAAATGCCACGGGTGAGGATTAGCGGAGAAGTTCAAAAACCGGGTGAATTCCAGCTGTTCACCAATATGCGGGTTGGCGACCTGGTGGCACTTGCCGGGAAACCGAAAAAAAATGCCTACTTGAAAATGGCGGAAGTACGCCGCTTTGATTATTCCAAGGAGACGATTGCTCCCACCTCGTTTTATATCAATCTTGAAGAAGCGGTCAAAGGGAATCCGCAGCATAACGTCATGCTGCATCCTCTCGATGAGGTGGTCGTCAAAAGCTGGTTTGTCAGTGAAGAGTACCCGGTCTTGGTGAGTGGAGAGGTTCATGCTCCCGGAACCTATCGTTTTGTGAAAAACATGACGGTGCGGGATCTCATTCAGGAAGCCGGAAATCTGAAGTACAGTGCCTACCTCAAAAAGGCCGAAGTCAATCGGCGTACTGTTGCCAATGATACCATACTCTCCCGCTCGATTCTGATAGATCTTGATAAAGTGCTGTCAAACGAAAAAGAGAGTAATATCAGGCTTGAACCCTTTGACACCTTGATTATTCATAAAATTCCCAATTGGGTTGAGGAGGTGGATCGCTATGTGACGATCAGCGGTGAAGTCCTTTTTCCCGGCACCTACCCCATCTATAAGGGGGAGTGCATCAGCGATGTGCTGCAACGGAGTGGCGGTTTGACTGATAAGGCGTACCTGCAGGGAACCAAGTTTACCCGCCGGTCGGCCAGAGAGCTGCAGCAGAAGCGGATGGATGATATGTTGACCAGAACCGAACGGGATATCATGCAGAAACAGGCGTCACTGACTTCGGTGGCATCCTCCAAGGAAGAGCTGGATGCAACCAAAGCCACACTTGACGCCCTGATGATCAATGTTGCCAAGCTGAAGCAGCTGAAGGCGGAGGGGCGGGTTGTCCTCAAGCTGGATAGCAATTTTACCCATGGCGAAAGCGATCTGCTGCTGGAGGGGGGGGATCACTTTGAAGTACCTCCCCGACCGAGTGTGGTCAATGTACTGGGACAGACCTATAATCCCAACTCTTTTGTGTACCATGAGGGAAAAAGTCTCGGGTGGTACCTGGAAAAGACCGGTGGGGTACTGCGTGATGCCGAGGTGTCCGATATGTACGTCATTCAGGCCGATGGTTCGGTCTACAGTCGGCAACAACAATTTTTCGGCTGGTTCCTTGCTAACCGGGCAGAGCCGGGAGATACCCTGGTGGTGCCGCAGAAGCTGGAGAAAATTGCCTGGATGCGGGAGATCAAGGATATCACGCAGATTCTGGCCAATATTGCCGTTACCACCGGCACGATTATTCTCGGCTTGCGATAGGGGGGGAGATGAACAAACAACAAAATATCAGCCCCGAAGGGGGAGAAGAGATCAATCTGCTGGAGCTGTTACGGGTAATAGTGCGTAACATGCGGCTGATTGCAAAGCTCACGACGACAGTGGCGGTTATAACGGTCATCTCCACACTCTGCGTGTCTAATAAATTCACCGCTACTGCAACGCTGCTACCTCCTGCCAAAGAGGCCGGTGGGGGAGCATCGGTACTGCTTGCCTCCATGGGGGGGGGACTTGCCGGTTTGGCTGGCGGCCTGGGGGGATCAACGGATCTCTACCTGGGGATTCTAAAGAGCCGTACGGTTACCGATGCGGTAATCAAACGCCTTGACCTCCAGTCGTTACTTAAGACCAAGGACGCTGACAGCACCCGGAAGAAGCTGGCCGGGGTGGTCAAGTTCCAGGCCGGAGCCAAAGATGGCATTATTTCCATCGCCGCCACCTATGAGGAGCCGGTGATGGCAGCACGGTTGGCCAATACGTTTGTTGAAGAATTACAGCGCAGGAGTACCCAGCTTAATCTGACCAAGGCAAGTACCGAACGGAGCTTTCTCGAAAAACGGCTCGCGGTGGTCAGGCAGGATCTGAAGAATGCCGAAGAGGAAATGAAGAGTTTTCAGATGAAGAACAAGTCCATTAAGGCCGATGATCAGGCGCGGGTGGCCATTGAGGGAATTGCCAAGTTAAAGGCCGAACTGATAACCGGTGAGGTTAAGTTGGCCGCCCTGCGAAACTCTCTGACCGATGAGAGTGCCGAAGTCAAAACGCTGCTTGCCACGGTGGCGAAACTAAGGAGCCAACTTGGTTCCTTAAGTGGCACCGACAATGGCGGGTCGGTGATTCCGTCAGTCGGTAATGCCCCGTCACTGGGGGTGGAATATGTGCGCCGCCTGCGGGAGTTGAAAACCCAGGAAGCATTGTATGAACAGTTGACGAAGCAGTATGAACTGGCAAAGATGAATGAAGCGCGTGATTCGTCTTCCATTCAGGTGCTCGACGAGGCGGTGCCTCCACTACGCAAGAGTGCGCCGTCCCGAGCTCAAATAGTGTTGCTTGCTACGGTGGCGGCATTCTTCGGCTCACTTTTTCTGGTGTTCATCAGAGAATATCTCGCGAAGCTTTCCCCGGAAGACTCAGCCATTGTTGAAGAGATACAAGCCTCGATCCGGAGCACGCTTCGCTCTCCCCGTTTTTCCCGTCCTGAAAGATAACAGCATCCACTCTTGCCATTAGGATAACAAACAGGCATAATGGCCACCACTTTACCGGCGGAGTTTATTCAATGGCACTGCGCGTCTATAATACCCTCACGGGTGAGAAAGAACTTTTTGTCCCGCTTGTTTCCGGCACGGTGGGAATGTATGTCTGTGGTGTGACGGTCTATGACTATTGTCACATCGGCCACGCACGGGCCGGAGTGGTGTTTGACATCATCTTTCGTTACCTGAAATATGCGGGATATGATGTCACCTATGTCCGTAATTACACTGATATAGACGATAAGATCATCAACCGGGCCAATCAGGAGGGGAGCGATTATCGGACAATTGCCGATCGCTACATCGCCGCCTTTGATGAAGATATGGCGCGGCTTGGGCTGCAAAAACCGACCGTTGAGCCGAAGGCCACCGACCATATGGGGGGGATCATTGCCATTATTGAGGCGTTGATCGCACGGGGTCATGCCTATGTGTCCGATGGTGACGTCTATTATGCGGTGGAGAGCTTTCCCGATTATCTGAAGCTGTCGGGGCGTACCCTGGAAGATATGCTGGCGGGTGCCCGGGTGGAACTGGGCGACAAGAAGCGTCACCCGATGGATTTTGCCCTCTGGAAGGGGTCAAAACCGGGTGAACCCTGGTGGCACTCCCCCTGGGGGAATGGTCGCCCCGGTTGGCACATTGAATGTTCCGCTATGAGTATGGAGTTTCTTGGCAAAACCTTTGATATCCACGGTGGGGGGAAGGATCTGGTGTTCCCCCATCACGAAAACGAAATTGCCCAGTCGGAGGGAGCCAATGGCTGTCAGTTTGTCCGTTACTGGCTTCACAACGGTTTCGTCAATATCAACTCTGAGAAAATGAGTAAATCCCTCGGTAATTTTTTTACGATCCGGGAAGTGCTGAAAAAGTACGATCCGGAGACGCTGCGCTTCTTTATTCTTTCAGCCCATTACCGTTCACCATTGGATTTTTCCGATCAAAATCTGGATGAGGCCCAGTCGGGACTGGAGCGTCTCTATACCTGTCTGGCCGCACTGGATCGGCTTCCGGTACCGGATGCCGGATTGGACGACACCCCCCTGACCGCGGTCGGTGAGGAACTTCGGGAGAAGGTGGAACAGTTCAGGGCGCGCTTTGTTGAAGCCATGGACGATGATTTCAATGCCGCTCAGGCATTGGGAATTCTCTTCGAAATGGTACGGGGCACCAATCGGTTTTTGGCAGAGTCACCTGTTCCATCGGGAGGGTCATTGCAGCTGTTGGCACACGTGCGAGCCTTATTAACAGAAGCGGGAGTGGTTCTCGGGCTGTTTACGGTCTCGCCGGAGCAGTGGCTGACCGGCATCAAGGCGGCCGGGATCGGGCGACTGGCATTGACGGTGGAGCAGATCGAGCAGTTAATTGTCGCCCGGACGGAGGCACGCCGGGCTAAAGATTTCAAACGAGGGGACGAAATTCGTGATGAGTTACTGGCAGCTGGTGTGCAGCTGCTGGATTCGGCACAGGGAACGACCTGGAACATAAAATGAGTTGTGCTTGTAACATCTGACGAGGTTCGTGTGGATCTGGAATGCTGCTGGAGCAGGGAAGTTATAGAACAGGCCGATTGCCCGAACATACAGGCCGGCGAAGAGGATCTGCTTGTTGCAAAGCAGCAGCGCAACCTTGAAAAATGTGTTGATTGCTCCCGGTTTCATCATAGTTTACAACATCTCTATACGGACTCAAATCCCCTTGCACCAATCTTGAGCGGCTTTCTGGAGGAGTTCCGTCGCCAGAAGAGTCAAATCCGCTCCCTCATCAGCTTTCTTGACAACAAAACCCTTGAAATACGTTTTCTCCACGAATTGGGGTATGTCCTTCAGAGTTCGGTAGATCTGGATGAGGTGCTGTCGGTTGCCCTGACCGCCATCACCGCAGGTAAGGGTTTCGGTATGAACCGGGCTTTTCTGCTGCTCTGTGATCGTGAGGAGGGGCTACTTAAAGGGTATCTGGCTCTTGGCCCCCGTGACTTGGAAGAGGCTGGGCATGTCTGGAATGAAATAGCCAGAAATGACATGGACCTCCAGGACATGGCTCAGAATTTCCGGCTCAACAAGCTCAGTTCAGAGCGGGCTAAATTCCACGTCATTCTCGAAAAATTAACTATTTCCCTTGATGATAAAGAGCATATACTCATTAAAACATTGGAAGGGAAGCGGCCGGTCAAGGTAGAACAGGCATTTCACCACCCCAATGTGCCGCCGGAGCTGGCGGCACTGCTGGGGGTTGACACCTTTCTGTTAATGCCGCTCATTTCCCGCAATCGTTGGGTCGGCATGATCATTGCCGATAACTTTATTACCCATCGTGCTATCACCGACGAGGATATGCACTCTCTGGAAACCTTTGGTTTTCCCGTGGCATTTGCCATTGAACGCGCCTCACTGTATGACAAACTACAGGTTGAGCTGAGCCGGGTTACGGAGGCGGGAAAAAAGCTTAAGGAACAGCAGGAGCTGATCGTCAGGATGGAAAACATGGCTCTGGTGGGGCGCATTACCTCCAGTATTGCCCATTCGGTTCGTAATCCTTTGATGATTATCGGCGGTTTTGCCCGCTCCATACTTAAAAATAGTCCTGAATCAGATCCGAAGCGCACCTTTATCGAGTCGATTGTTGTGGAGACCCGGCAACTTGAGGGGGTGCTGGATGAAATTCTTAATTACTCCGATTCACTCTATCCGACCCGTGACTTTTGGGATGTGAATCAGTTGGTAGGGACGGTTCTCCGTGATACCGGCGACACATTAGGTTCCCTCGGCTATGTCACCAGCTTTGACCGCGGTCACGATCTGAGGCCGGCCTATATTGATTTTAAGCAGCTTTCTTACTGCCTTCGTTCTGTACTACTCAATGACATCACCGCCAGTGGTGATGAGCGTACAATTGACATAACGGTCGCTAATGGAGACGACTCAGTTATTCTGGTAATAGAGGATCGGAGCAGGCGTATCACCCAGGCCCAACTGGATCATTATCTGATACCGTTTTCTGAAACACGGGATCTGGGAACCGGTTTGGCACTGGTACTGTGCAAAACCATGCTGGAAAAACAGGAGGTGCCGTTCTCTGCCATCGCAGATGAACAGGCGGGAATCTGTTACACCATTAAACTTCCAACCCGCAAGGAGGAACAGTCATGAGCAGATTATTGGTAGTGGATGATGAGGCGAACATCAGGTTGTTATATGCCGAGGAATTAAAGGATGAAGGTTATGAGGTGGTCACCGCCGCCACCAGTGCCGAGGCCATTGAAAAACTGCAGGGGGCGGCCTTTGATCTGGCGGTGCTGGATATCAAGCTGAAAAACGAGAGCGGCATCGAACTCTTGCAGAAACTGGTGAAGGAGCGTCATGACATGCCGGTGATTCTCTGTTCGGCTTTTTCCTGCTATAAGGATGATTTTTCCGCATGGCTTGCCGATGGCTACGTCGTAAAATCCAGCGATCTCTCTGATCTAAAGCAGGAAATCGCCCGCGTGCTGGCGAAAAAAACCGCGAAGATTGTAAAGTAGCACGACGTTAAAAGGAGGATGCCATGAAAGCTGTCATTATGGCGGGAGGGTTTGGTACCCGGATCCAGCCGCTCACCGCCAGTATGCCCAAGCCGATGATACCATTGTTCAATCGGCCGATCATGCTCCATATTGTTGAACTACTTAAGAAACATGACATAACCGAACTGGTGATGCTCCTCTATCATCAGCCGTTTTATATCAAAAATTTCTTCCGGGATGGTTCGGATTTCGGGGTTAAAATCACCTATGTTACGCCGATTGCCGATATGGGAACCGCCGGAGCGGTCAAGGCGGCGGAAAAGTATCTGGATGAGCGTTTTCTGGTAATCAGTGGCGATCTGCTGACCGACTTCAATCTGAAAAAAATAGTGGATTTTCATAGTGACCATCATGCCAAGGCGACCATCACACTGACGTCGGTTAAGGATCCGCTGCAATTCGGGGTTGTTATTACCGATAAGGAAAAACGGATTACCCAGTTTTTGGAGAAACCGGGGTGGGGAGAGGTTATCTCCGACACCATCAATACCGGTATCTATGTGCTGGAGCCGGAGGTTCTGAAGTACATTCCGGAAGGGGAGAATTTTGATTTTTCCCAAGATCTCTTTCCGTTGATGCTGAAGAATAATGATGCCCTGTTTGGGGTGACCGCCCGTGGTTATTGGCGTGATATCGGTAATACCGACTCCTATCGGGAGGCGTACTACGATATTTTCAAAGGGAAGGTGAACCTGAAAATTGACGAACCGAAGCTGGATCTGGTCGGCAAGGATCTGAGGGTCGGTGCCGATGTAAAGCTTGAACGTGCCGAGGGACTTGAGGGGACGGTGGTTGTCGGTGACAACAGCCAGATTCTCGGGGATGTACGCATCAAGGATTCGGTGATCGGGCGCAACTGTACCATAGAGACAGGGGTCAGGCTCAATCGCTGCGTCATATGGGATAATTCCTATGTCAAGCGGGGGGCGCGGATTTCCGATGGCGTCATCTGTTCCAATGTGAGAATCGGTCAGGGGGTGGTCCTGGAAGAGGGGGTCATTGTTGCCGATGAAACGTCCATCGGGGATGAAGCGGTTATCAAGGCTGATGTGAAAATCTGGCCGAAAAAAACCGTGGAGGCCGGTGCCACAGTCACTTCCAACATGATCTGGGGTGAAAAGTGGAAGAAAGCCCTTTTTGAGGGAGCCATCATCAAGGGGCTCTCCAATGTGGAGTTGACGCCGGAATTTTGTGCCAAGCTCGGCTGCGCCTATGGCACCACCCTTCCCAAGGGGAGTTTCGTGCTGGGGGGACGTGATTCCAACCCGACCTCCCGCATGCTTAAACGCTGCTTTATGGGAGGACTGCTTTCCGCAGGCATCAACGTGCGGGATATGAAGATGACCTCGCTGCCTCTGTTGCGGTATAAATTAAAGACCTTCGGTGAGGTGGGGGGGGTACATTTCCGGCAGGCACCTGGTGATCCAACCCTGCTGGAGATCGTCTTTCTTGATGGTGATGGTCTGGATTTTTCCAGTAACATGGGGAAAAATGTGGAGCGTACCTTCTTTAAGGAGAACTTTCGTCGTGCCCACCATACAGAACCGGGCGTAATTACCGATATCAATAATGTGGGGGAGTTTTACCGCGAAGGATTTTTACGGGGTGTTGACCGGGAACTGTTGAAGCGCTCCGCCTTTACGGTGGTCGTGGATTTTAGCTCGTCGCCGGCGAGCCAGTCCCTCCCCCCCCTGCTTAACGAACTTGGTTTTTCGGTCATCGCGCTTAATGCCAATGTGGATGAGGGGCGGGGGGTGCCTATTAAGGAGCAGGCGCTGGCACTCCGACAACTGTCGGCAATTGTCTCGTCACTGGGAGCCCAGGCCGGTTTTTGGCTTGATCCCTCCGCCGAAGCGGTGACCATGGTTGATGAAACCGGGCGGGTCTATTCCGGTGTGGATCTATTGACACTGGTGGTTGCCTTGCAGATGAAAACCGGTCAGAAGGGCTCCCTCGCGGTGCCGGTACAGGCTCCGTCTACCATTGAGCAGATGGCAGGGGAACGGGGGTGCCAGGTTATCCGCACCAAGAGTTCCGACCGTGCCATGCTGGAGGTTGCCTCCTCTTCAGAGGTCATTCTCACCGGAACCACCGATGGGCGTTTTGCCTTTCCCCGGTTCCAGGCTGCCTTTGACGGCATGTTTGCCATCGCGCGCATTCTGGAGTTACGTGCCGCCTGTGGTATTCCCTTTGCGGAGGTTCATGCCGGGGTTGCCCGGTCGGCCTTTTTACAAACAAGTATCCCCTGCCCCTGGGAGATGAAGGGGGGGATCATGCGGAAGATGAGTGAGGATAGCCTTGAGCAGGAAGCCACCTTTATTGATGGCATAAAGGTGCAATTTGGCGAGGGATGGGTACTGCTGCTGCCGGATCAGTACCTGCCGGTGATTCATATCGTAGCCGAGGCCCGTGAGCAGAAGGTTGCCCAGCGGCTGCTCGGTGAGTATGAGAAAAAAGTTGTGTTGTGGAAAAAGGAAATGGTGTAACCAATTATGCCCCACCCACTCGACGTGGTTATCGTATGGCACATGCACCAGCCATACTACAAAGACCCGCTTAAGAACGAATATGCCCTTCCCTGGACGTACCTGCACGGCATCAAGGATTACTTTGATATGCCGGCCATTGTTGATGATACCCCCGGTGCCCGGGCTGTATTCAACCTGGTACCGTCCTTAATTGAACAGCTCCTTGAGTACGCAGCTGGCACTGCCGTCGACCCCTTTCTACAAAAGGGGAAAGCTGCTCCGGCCACCCTGGGGGTTGAGGATCGGGTCTTCCTGCTGGAAAACTTTTTTTCTGCCAACCGCCAGAACATGATTGAGCCCTCCCGTCGCTATCTGGAACTGCTCTATATGGCCGGTGAGGGAAAGCCGGGGAGTGCCCGTGAGCGGGTAAGGCACTTCAGTGATCAGGATTTGCTGGATCTGCAGGTCTGGTTTTTTCTCGCCTGGACCGGTGAAGCGGCACGAAGGCGCTACCCGCTGTTTGCTGAATTGCTGGCCAAGGGGGAAAACTTTACCGCTGATGACAAGGAGCGACTGTTTACCACCCAGCAGGAGCTGCTCCAGTCAATTATTCCGCTCTATCGGCGGCTCCACGAAGAGGGGCGGATAGAACTCTCCGTAACTCCCTATTTCCATCCGATCCTGCCGCTGTTATGTGACCTGCGGACGGCTAAAACTGCCATGCCCAGGGTGCAGCTTCCGGCCGCAAACTTTGTCCACCCCGAGGATGCCCGAGCCCAGATCCGTCGCGGTATCGCCTATTTCCGGGAGGTTTTTGGCTTTACCCCGACCGGGATGTGGCCATCGGAAGGGTCGGTGAGCAACGAGGCGTTGTCGCTTATCGCCGAGTCCGGCATCCGTTGGTTCGCCACCGATGAAGAAATTCTCGAAAAAAGTATGGATGGTGGTCTTGGTACCGGCAAAGAGCGGCTCTATCGCCCCTGGCGTTATTGCAGCAGTCAGGGGGAGATCGGTGCCTTTTTCCGCGATCATCAGCTGTCCGACCTGATAGGTTTTACCTATTCACAGTGGGATGCGGGGCGGGCGGTGGCCGATCTGTGTGCCCGGCTGAATGGTATCAGAGGGGTGATTGGCGGTGAAGGAAGGGTCGTGCCGATCATTCTCGACGGGGAAAATGCCTGGGAATATTATCCGAACAATGCCTATGATTTTTTGCAGGGGATGTACGCCGCCATTGCCAGGACGCCAACCCTCAATCTGACCACCTGTAGCGCGGTACTGGAAGGCACCAGCTTTTCCGGACGGCTCCACGGCATCCACCCCGGTTCCTGGATTAGTGGCAACTATGCCATCTGGATCGGTCATCCGGAAGAAAATCTGGCGTGGGATCTGATCGGGCAGGCGAGAGCTGATGCTGTGGCAGCCAATCCCCTGGTGGCGGCCGCACTACAAAGTGGTGAGCCCGCCGCCGACAGCACGGCCGAGCTGATCTGCCGCTCGCTCTACGCAGCCGAAGGGAGTGACTGGTTCTGGTGGTATGGTGACGACCACTTTTCTCCCCATAGTGACCGCTTTGACGGACTATTTCGGCAACACCTGAAAAACGTCTATCGGTTACTGGGGCAGGAGATCCCCCGGGGGTTACTGGAGCCGATTAAGAAGAAGAGCCCGGCGGGGCTGATCCGGGAGCCGGCAGCTTACATTGATCCGGAAATCAGCGGTCGAATCAATGACTATTTTGAATGGCTGGCCGCCGGACTGTACGACCTTACCCGCCAGGGTTCGGCCATGCACTCCTCCGACCGGATGTTGCAGAGTTTCTACTACGGTTTTAACGAAAGCTCACTGTTTTTCAGGATAGACGGCGTGCAGGAGCTGAACCGCCTGCTACGGGACTCGGATGTGCTTAATCTGCATCTGATCCATGACCACGAATATCGAGTGGCGTTGCAGATCAAGACGGAGGAAGGGCTGTTGCAGGTGCGGGAGAACGGTGTCTGGGCTCCCACCGGTGATTATTGCAAATGGAAAATTGTCAAAAACTGTGAAATAAGCATACCACTGGCACCTCTTCACCTGACGCCACAGAGCAAACTGTTTGTGTCGCTGTCGCTGGTGAGGGACAATGAAGAGATCGGGCGGTGGCCGACGGACGCTCCGCTGATGCTTTTCTATGCCGGGGCGGATATCGAGCTTGACAACTGGTTGATATAAGCTATTAAACGAGCAGACCACCGTACAGATGCTGAATGGTACCGTCTTGCAGGGGAAAAAATGTCTGAATTACGCTGGGATCCGATTAAGCTTCACTGGGTAATTATCGCCACCGAGCGTGGCCGCCGTCCACGGGACTTCATGGTTGAGCCGGAACATGGGCGTATGACCGCCTGTCCCTTCTGCTATGGGAACGAGGACAAAACTCCTCCCGAAATTTTTGCCATCCGTCCCGGCGGGGATGCCAACGGCGCAAACTGGCGAGTTCGTGTCATACCGAACAAATACCCGGCGTTGCGGGTTGAGGGCTCCCTCGACAGTCGGGGCTACGGCATGTATGACGTGATGAACGGTATTGGTGCCCATGAAGTCATCATAGAAACTCCCGATCATAACCGGACGTTGGCCGACTTGACCGTCAATGAAGTTAATGATGTGTTGATTGCCTATCGCGAACGCTATCTTGATCTGCGCAAGGATACCCGGTTCCGCTATATGGTGCTGTTCAAAAACCATGGCACAAGGGCGGGGGCCTCTCTCTCCCATTCTCACAGTCAGCTCATTGCCGTGCCGTTGCTGCCGCCGGTGGCCCATACCCAATTGAAGGTGGCTCGGAACTATTTTAATGACAAGGAACGGTGCGTATTTTGCGATCTAATTGCCTTTGAGCTGCAAGAAGGGGTGCGGGTGGTGAAGGAGTTTGCCAATTTCGTGACCCTGACTCCCTACGCTTCCAGCTCACCGTTCGAGTTGCGCCTCTACCCGAAGCGGCACAGCCATGATTTCGCCCTGATGAATGATGCCCAGTTGGCCGAACTGGCGGTTGCCATGAAGGATATGTTGCAGCGTGTCAAGATGGTGCTTCGGGATGCCCCCTACAACTTTATTTTGCATACGGCACCTCCCATGCATCGACGTCCGGGAAAGCCGGATCATTGGAATTCTCTGGAATATGATTACCACTGGCATATCGAACTGGTACCCCGCCTGACACAGGTGGCAGGGTTCGAGTGGGGCACCGGATTCTATATTAATCCGACGTCACCTGAAGATGCTGCGGAATTTTTACGGGAAGCTGATATATAACCGGTCGAACCGAGGGAGATGGATGTGGGAGTTCTTGCCGTAGCTAACCTTCTGGAGGGTATGACCATCCGTACTGATGTGTTTGATCGGAGTGGTCGTCTGCTTCTGGGGAGTGATACCATACTGGTTGGCAAGCACCTGAGAATGTTCCGTATGTGGGGAATTACGGAGGTTGATATTGCGGGGGTGGACGATTTGGGGAAGGGGGAACAAGCCCTTTTGCAGGTAGATTCGGAGCACTTGCTGGCGGCGGAACAGGAACTGCGCCCCCTGTTTCATAATGTGAACTTTGCTAACCCGTTCATGGAAGAGTTGTTCCGTCTCTGTCTGCTCAGGAAGGTGTGTAATGAATCCCACTAGGCCGCCACTGGATTTCTTTGTCAATGATGCTGCGGTGGTCTATTCGTTGCCACTGTTTTATGATCGGTTGAACCAGGTGATTAATCATCCCCGCAGTTCAGTTGCTGAAATCACCAAAATAATAGCGGAAGACACCGGGTTTTCCACCCAGATATTAAGACTGGCAAATAGTCCACTGTTCGGCTACTATGCCAAAATCGATTCGATTGCTGCGGCAGTCACCATAATTGGTACCCAGCAGCTCCGTGATATGGCACTGGCCATTTCCGTGATTGGTGTGTTCAGTGGTATTCCGGATGGCATACTCAACATGACCTCTTTTTGGCAGCATAGCATTACCTGTGGTGTGGTTGCCCGGGTGCTTGCCACCTGTCGTCGCGAGCCGAATGTGGAGCGATTTTTCCTGGCTGGCATGCTGCATGACATCGGCCAGCTGGTCATGTGTACCAGAGCACCGGAGTTGGTTCGTGAGATGATCGGCCTCAGTCGGGAGCGGGGAGAATCCCATTACTCCGTGCAGCGTACGTTGCTCGGGTATGACCATGGTGATGTGGGGGGGGAATTACTCCGCCAATGGAAAATTCCGGCTATCATTGCCGAGCCGGTAGCCTGTCATCATGCCCCTGGAAGGGCGGAACAATACCCGATAGAGGCCTCACTGCTTCATGTTGCTGACGTTATCGGGCATGCCTTGCAGATCGGTTTTGGTGGTGAACCATTTGTTCCGGATATGGAGGAGGGTGCCTGGGAACGGCTGAATCTTCCTCTCGGTTTACTGGCAACGGTTCTGGAACAATCTGATCTTCAGTTAACAGACGCACTGTCGGTGGTATTGAAAAAATAGTTTTTCTCTGGAGATGATCGTCCATGGCTGATGTTACGGAAATCCTGCAACGGGAACTTTCCACGATACTGGAGAGAAACCGCTATCTCGAAGAGTGTAATCTCCGTTATGTCAGTATCCTTGATATGCTGGCATCGAGTGCTGACTTTCAAGCGGAATTGAATCGGGAGCGTGACTGCGCTTCAGTGCTTAGGGCAACGGTGCAGCAGATTCGGCGTCTGCTCAAGTTTTCCTGCATGGGATTTTATGAAAATTCTGACAGTTGTGAGTTTGAGCTGACGCTCTGTGATCCGCCGGGGGAACGGGAACTGCTTGAACGTGAGGTTGACGCAAAAGTAGCAGACGGCAGCTTTGCCTGGGCCATAAACCAGAATCACCCGTTATTACACAGAGCCTGCCAAGATGAGCATACTCTTATATTGCATGTCATTACCACCCGATCCCGCATTCGCGGAATGTTCGTCGGTATATTGCCCGGGAGCCAACTGGCCATTGACGCCCCCTCGTTGAATGCACTCTCGATTGTGCTCGGTAATACGGCATACGCCTTGGAAAGTGCCACACTCTATGCCATGCTGCGGGACAGCATGGTTAATCTGGAGCATAAGGTTGACGAACGGACACGGGAACTTGAAAGCTCCCGCAGGCTGGCAGAGGAGGCCAATCGCGCCAAAAGCTCGTTTCTGGCTACCATGAGCCATGAATTGCGTACCCCGCTCAATGCCACCATCGGTTTCACCGACGTGGTGCTGTCAAAAACCTTTGGGTCACTTAACGCTAGTCAGGAGGAATATCTGGGGTATGTGTTGCAGAGCAGTCGCCATCTCCTTGAATTAATTAATGATATTCTTGATTTATCGAAGATTGAAGCGGACAAGATGGGACTTGCCCTGGTCGATGTGCCGATCAGGGGACTTCTTAGCAATAGTATGGTGATGGTCAAAGATCTGGCTCACCGCCGGGGAGTCACTCTGGAAACGGAATTTTCCGAAAATGTTCCGCTTACGGTCCGGGTGGATGAACGAAAACTGAAACAGATAATTTACAATCTTCTTTCCAATGCCATAAAGTTCTCGCCTGCAGGGGGGACGGTGCGCCTTGCAGTACGCGGCTGTGACGGTGTTCTGCCTGGCAGTCGGGGCGAACAGTTGGCTCGCTGGAGCAGCGAATCTGGTCAATATTTCACCATTACGGTTGCTGATAGAGGAATTGGACTGAGGAAAGAAGATCTGGAACGTATTTTTAACCCCTTTGAACAGGTTGACAATTCGGAAACCCGTGACTTTGAAGGAACCGGTCTGGGGTTGGCACTGACCAGAAAACTTCTTGAACTCCATGGCGGTATGATATGGGCGGAAAGTGATGGTTCGGGCCTTGGAAGCACCTTTCATGTGGTGTTGCCGGTATAGCTAGTTTCCGTCCGGAAAGGGTGCTTTTTCCCCCTGGTGGCGTCAATCTTCGGTTTTGCTTGTGCGGCGTACCACTGTACGCTTCCGCGCAACCCCCTGATTTTGTTGCCAGGAGAAAAAATCCCCGCTTTCCAAATCGAAAACCAACTCGTTTCTGTCCGGATACTCCGGACAGAAACGAGCAAAAAGGGAGAGTGGCATGACTGAAACAGCGCGGAAAAACATTCTAATTTGCGATGATGAATTACTCAATCGAAAGCTTATCACCGCCATGCTGAACGGCTTGCCCTATGTTGTCAGTGAGGCGTCAAACGGTACCGAGGCAATTGCCCGTATGCTTGGTGATCACGATGCCCTTGATCTTGTGCTGCTTGATATTGCCATGAAAGATGTCAGTGGTACGGAGGTCTGTCGGGCTGTTCGAGGGAGTGTGCAGGATCAAAAACGTCACGTGCCGATTATCGCCTACACCGCCCATGCCATGAATGATGAGCATGAGCGGATTATCTCCGCCGGTTTTGACGAAATTCTCACCAAGCCGACCTCCCGTGCGGCACTGCTTGCCATTCTGGAAAAATATACATCGACTCTCCATGAGTGACCCATCCCCGGGAAGCCGGAGGGAACGTCTGTACAGCTCCCTGGAGCTGCTCCGACAAGTCGGTGCGGAACAACGGCTTGCCAACGATCCACTCTCCTTCTGCCATACGTTTTCCAACCCCTTAGACCAGGAAATAGCCGCCGTGCTTGCGTCATCCTTCGCCTATGGCAATGTGCGGATTATTTTGCGGAGCCTCACTGCACTCTTTGCACCTCTGGGAGAATCCCCCCGCTCCTACGTGGAACAGTTTACGCCGTCGCGGGGCAGGGAGGATTTCAGAGGTTTCAAGCATCGTTTTAATGATAGCCGTGATCTTGTGGCTCTGCTCTGGGGCTTACGGCAGATAATTTCGCGGAGCGGAAGCATCCAAGCATTTTTTCTCGAAGGGTATGCCGAAGACGACGATGACATCGGTAGTAGTCTGGCACGATACTCTGCTTCTGCATTGTCACTCGATTACCGTGCTGTGTTTGGTGGACAAACCATACCTGCGGATTCCTATTTCCCCTTTTTGTTCCCTTCACCGGCTTCGGGGAGTGCCTGTAAACGGCTCTGCATGATGCTGCGCTGGTTAGTCAGGCCCGCTGACGGAGTCGATCTGGGGCTCTGGCAGGGGGTCTCTCCCGCCCGGCTTGTCATACCGGTGGACACCCATATCTGTCGTATCGGTCGCTATCTTGGTCTGACCGGCAGAAAAACAGCAGACTGGCGTATGGCCCGGGAAATTACTGCGTCCCTCCGTGCACTGGATCCTGATGACCCGCTCAAGTACGATTTTGCCCTGGCACATATCGGCATCAGCGATGGCTGCAATGGCAAAAATATCGCTGAATGCGCTGCGTGCAGAATCAGCAGCATCTGCGAACAATCCTTAAAATTGACACCTCCCCCCCTTTCTGATATAGAGTAACGTAGTTTCATATAGTTTCGATGATTATGGCGGAAACTGTTTCCCTCTACGAGGAGCGGTACATGGTAATCCAATGCGAAAAGTGCCAGACCAAATTTCGGCTTGACGACTCACGGGTCACCGAAAAAGGGGTCAGGGTACGCTGCACAAAGTGCAAATATGTCTTCACCGTAAAGAAGGATATGCCGGAGGAACGGCCAGAAATTGTCAGAGCCGGCTTTGTTCCGCCGCTTATCCGTGCGGGTATCGCGGAGACGGCACCCTCGGTCGAGCAGCACTGTGACGTCCCGGCAGGGGCTGCGGAGCCGACTGCCGTTGCAGCGCCGTTTTTGCAGGATACTGTGCCACCGTCATCGGCAGATGGCGGCTTTGATTTCTCCGATTTTGTGTTTGGCAGTGAGCAGCTTCCCGTGGAAGAGCAGTCCACCGATCCGTTCCACCGGGTAACGTCCTCCGCTGTAGGTACCGACTCCGAAACCAACTCCGTAGACTTCTCGGAATGGGAGCGGGAAGCCATCCCCCCTCAGGATCCCGCGCCATTCCTGTTTAATTTACCAGACGAGAAGGAAGGTGCCTTCACTGCTCCGCCTCCCGAGACCGTTTGGGGACAGACAGAGGAGATTGCGATACCACCCGTTGCCCCGCCGGTATTCACGGAACCGCCTCCGGCTGTTTCGGAACCGATTGTTGCGCCAGCAGTGGCTGGTGAGGTGAACCTGTCACCGGCCGGTGCCTTTTCGCCGGGAGGGGATGCGGAGTTGCCTTCGCCGGTGATAGCCACACGGCGCAAACAGAGTTCACTCTTTGGCATACTCCTGGCCACCATTGCCGTAGTCGTACTGTTGGTGGCCGGCTATTTCGGCTATACGACATTCTATGCACAAAAAGAAGTTCCGGCTGTTGAGGTTGGCAAGATAAGCGTTCGTGGCGTTACGGCAGCTTTTGTAAAAAACAGTGTGGCAGGTGAGTTACTGGTGATTTCGGGAGAGGCGGTGAATGAATACTCACGGGCCCGTGCCGCCTTGCAGGTCAAAGCCACCGTATTTGGGGGTGCCGGTCAGAGTGTGGTTGGTAAAATGGCCTACTGTGGTAATCCCTTGACGGCAGAGCAGCTGCAAAGCCTTCCCTTAGATAAAATTGAGGCAGCAATGGCCAACCAGTTTGGTGATTCACTGGCAAATATGGGGGTTCCCCCCGGTAAGGCCATACGGTTTGTCGTGGTACTGGCTGCGGTTCCCGCCGATGCCAAGGAGTTCTCCGTACAATCTGCCGGTTCGACGGTGGCCACCGGCAAGTAGGGGCAGGGAGCCGTTACAGAGGTTGATTTCGATTTCGAGTGTGGCTACGCTGAGGTTTTTACGATTGGAGGGACGGAAAAGGTGGCCTGAAGATGAGATGAAAAATGGTATATCAGTAAGTTCCAAGTCCCTGATAGCACAAAATACAAAGGGGCGAAGCCAACCGGCTCGCCCCTCTGTTGAAAATAGTATACAGCTTAACTTATCGTATTTCGACAAGCCGGATCGTAAAGGTCAGATCCTGTCCGGCCAGCGGGTGGTTGCCATCGAGGGTAATGGTAGTATCGGTGACGGCGGTGACCAGCACCGGCAGCGGTGAGCCATCCTCAAGGATGACCTCCATCTGGTGACCCGGCTCAGGATTGATTTCAGCCGGTATTTCACTCCGCTCGATGACGGCCACCATCTCTTCGGCATGCTGGCCGTAGGCATCATCGGCCGCAATTGTCACCGTAACGCTCTGCCCCGGTTCCAGGCCGATGACCGCCGCTTCAAACTTTGGAATGAGCTGACCGCCGCCAATGACAAACTCCAACGGTTCGGATGCGCAGTCATTTGAAGCGCAGCCACAACTGCCGGAATGCTCTTTTGTGCTTGAGCAGCTGTGTGACGCCTCCTCTGGTTGTACTTCTGAGCTGTCGAAGATGGAGCCGTCTGCGAGGGTGCCGGTGTAGTGAACCGTAACTTTATCCCCTGATTTTGCCTGTGCCATGTGAATTGTATCCTTTCAGTGTGTATGCCCGATGTTCAGGGTCTCTAATAATGTACTAAGCTGCGAGCGTAGCAACTCTCCGTTACTACCCACTATTTTTAAACGTTTATGACGCGAAGTCTCACCGGACAGGATAATCACCGATGATTTTGATGTTTTGAACAGTTCGGCAACAAACTCACGACAGAGTTTATTGGCAGCACCATCAACCGGTGGGGAGGTAAGCCGTATTTTTAATGCATCGCCCTGAATGCCACAGAGCTGATTTTTTGAGGCACGGGGCTGAATGTAAACGTTGAGCAGAAGACCATCATCACAGAAGGTCACCCAGCGAAGCGACTCAGAACTGCTCATTGCCGAGTTGTTTGCTGAAACTATCGAGCATGCCTTTAAAACCCATTTCGAACTGGATTTTCGCGCGACGCATCTCTTCAATGCGTGATTTAAGCTCGCCCAATTGCCGTTCCGCATCGGCTATAATACGCTCACCCTTGAGTTCTGCTTCGGAGACGATCAATTCTGCCTCCTTGCGGGCGTTGGACTTCAGTTCTTCTATCACCCGCTGAGCCGAGAGCAGCATATCGCGTAATTCCCGCTCCTTCTCGGCCAGATCAAGCATCTCACGGTTCTGCCGAACCTGTTGTTCCTTGAGTTGACTATTATCGCGCAGCAAACCTTCCAATTCGCCTGCCACAATTTGTAAAAAAGCATCCACATCGTCGGGGTCAAGGCCACGGAATGTTTTAACCTTGAATTGCTGTTGCTGAATATCGAGTGGCGTAATGTTCATGGCGTGGCTACCTCACGGTGATGGAACGGAAATGACATAATCGGCATGGGCACGGAACTTACGGTGAGGAAAGTTTCAGGTAACAGTCAGCCCTATAGAGGGTGGCATCTGCCGCCAATGGTGAATCGGAGTTACTTGCCAGATAGCGGTCCAGCAGGTCGATGGCGGTGCGGCAGTCATCACGACGATAGGCCTTCACCGCTTCTTCAAAGTTCTTTTGACCGGTAGCAACCGGTGAAAGTGCCGTGGTACCACCTTTGGCACCATGAAGCGAGGAGGTCTGTGTCGTGTGCTGTTCTACTCCTCTTTCAGCAGGAGTGGCTTTTCTGGCGGCAGCGGGCTTTTTCTTTTTCTGGTCGCCACCCGTCGTATGTACGCCAACCGCCTTCAATTCGTGGAGGTTCAGGTCGGAAGGGAGTGCGGAGGGGAGTGCCGTGGCAGCTGTGCCCGGTTTGCCCGCCGATGGCGCCACGGATTTTTTTGGCGCCGGAACCGTACGCGATGTGTCGTCTCCCCCGTTTTCTCCGGCTACATCTTTCTGTCCGACCGGTATTCTGATGATATCGCCGGGGTGAATCAGTTGCGGCTTTTTGAGCTTGTTGAACAACAAAATCTGGGGGTAATACATGCCATGGCCACTGTATTTACGTGACAGGTTATAGAGGGAATCGCCTTTTTTTACTTCGATCTCCTGCACCAGAATACTGTCTCCCGAAGCGGTATGTTGTCCGGTCGGTGCAGGTTGGGGAGTGTAGAGGTAATTTTGCCCCCAGACCGGCAGGGCGGCAGAGCATATGAGTGAAAGGAGTATTGTCTGACTGTAACGTGATATCATATTAATACCTGTTTCCCAACTGATCTTCATAGGTCAGGCTGTTTCTGACCTGAATAGCCTTGCCGACACCGGTTCCCGGTTTGACTCTGAAGGAGACCCTGATGTTGCGTCGTTCACCTGCACCAAGCTCGGTAAAGCGCCAGGTAACCGTGCCTTGTGCCACAGAACTGGTTGTCGGCTCAGATGCCACTAACTCAAGGAGTTCCGGCCAGATGCTTTGCAGGACAACAACTCTGGCAAGGTTTGAGCCGTTATTGGTGATGGTGAGATCAAAGGAGGTTATGTCACCCGGCTTCAGCTGTCCGCTATGGCTACTGGTTGCCAGTTTCAGAACCGGCCTCGAATAAATTAATTGGGCGGTTCCGGTTGCCGAACTGCTGCTGTCTTCGGCTGAAGAAATCGAAACCTGGACAGTCCCTTTGCTGCCGTCGGATACGGTGGTGGCTGTTTTTACCTCGGCGACCAGACTCGCTTCTTCACCAGGAGCCAGGGGGCCAAGTTCTTTGACCGGCTTTTCGCTGGCTTGCCTGATGCCGTCCCGGTTCAGGTCGTGGTACACAACCAGTGATTCACCACCGGCAAGCTTGGAGGAAATGGTAAACTTCTCACGGATGTTACCGGTATTGACAACCGTCAGGGGAACGGCAATGGTTTGACCCGGTATGGTAATAACGGGGGCTGTTGCAGAACGGATCACTACCCCTCGTTGTATGGCAACTGTTGGGCTGTTGGACACAAAGACCGCACTGGTGCCAAGGGTTTTGTTGAAAAGTTCCACACGGGCGGTCAAATCCTCACCGGCCAGGGCGCCTTCTTTCAACTGGAAGGGAACGGTAAACTCCCTGCTTTCTCCTGAGCTGATAACAACATCATCCAGAGCAACCGATGTGGATGACTCTTTTTTAAAGCCGTTGCCCGTGGCCGACGGTTCCAGGCCGGAGGGGTAGCGTACTCTGACAGAAACGTCACGTGCCGTGGTTGAGCCGACGTTGAGCAGGGATACCCGGTAGGCAACCTTGCCACCCGGGAGGTAGGTGCTGTTTTCAGCCCTGACTATGGCACGCAGGAGGGGAGCTGAGGCAACCAGCTGAATCTCGTGGGACTGACTTGCTTCTCCCATTAACCGTGAGGCGATTTTCACGGCCTGGGCAATACGCAGGCCGTCGATGCTGTTCGGCGGGATGACGAACTCTATCACACCCCGGAAGGTTTCTGCCGGTTCCAGGGTAGGGGTACGGTCGATATTTTTCTCCGGTGCTGCTGCCGAGGCAAAGCGGGGCCGGTAACTGGCCGGAAAAGTCGAAAAGAGATCAAAGGAGTCGGCACCGTTGCCGCGGTTGACGACTTCAAAGGGGATGGTGGCCGGTACACCCACGTTGAACGCAGGAGGGGGCGTGGGCAGATTAAATTCAAAACCGGCAAACTGGGCGACTTCCAGTTTTAGGACCTGGGTAGTGTCGGATTGAGCCGGTTCACTTGCCGCCGGAGGGAGCGCAACTGCGATACCCAATTCACGAAGCTTCGCGGCCGACGTGATGGCGGCGGCAGATTTCGGGTAGGTATCGAGAATTGCCTTGTACTGGGCAATGGCTTTTTCCCGATAGGCACGTTTTGCGGCCTTGGTACGCTCATCTTGCAGCTTCTGCTGTTCAAGGCGTGCTTCCTCGGCTTTTTGAGTCACGAGCCGTCGGGCTTTCTCTTCGTTGGCAGCCTGCTCGGCGGCCAGCCGATCCGCTTCCGCTTTGAGCGCTGCCAGACGAGCTGTTTCAGCAGCCGCTGCGGCCTGACGGGCTTCTTTGATTTTTACCTGGATGATTCTTTCGCGTTCCGCTTTTTGGGTGGCAATGCGGGATGCTTCCATCTCAGCCTCGGCACGGAGGGTGGCGATGGCCCTTTCAACAGCTTCCCTTCGCTCAAACTCGGCCTTGGCCTGTGCCTGTTCTGCGGCTTTTTCCCCGGCCGCCTTTGCGGCTGCCCGTTGCGCCAATTCACGCTGCTCGGCGGCCTTCTGTGCGGCGATTTTTTCCTGTTCGGCCTTCATCCGGGTTTGTTGCTCTTCGGCCTGTTTCACTGCGCTGAGTTGTGCTGATTCTGCTGCTGCCGCTGCCATAACCGCACCGGTTTCACCGGCTGTTTGTTCCGTGGCGGCCGGTTCGGCGATAGTGGCAGGTGGCGTTTTTTCCCGCTCGGCCTTTTCCTGTGTCGCCTTGGTCAGGAGGATCTGCTCCTGTGCCATTTTCTCAGAGGCTGCTCTCTCTTCGGTCAGGCGCAAGGTCTTCAGGCGTGCCGCTTCTGCTTCGGCTGCTGCCAGTGTCGCTTTGCGGTTGTCTGCTGTCTTTTGAGCGGCCGCCTGCTCGCGCTTTTCAGCGTCCGCATTTTCTTCGGTCTGCTTTTGGGCTGCTGTGCGTGCGGTCTCTGCAACAACTGCTGCCTGCCGGGCCTCTTCGCCACGCGCTACGGCAATGCGCTCTTTTTCGGCTTTCACAATCTGGACGGATGACTGCCCTAACTGTTTGACGGGGGGGGCACCGACCGGGAGTGTTTCACCTCTTTCAAAACGGGCGGTCAGGGTGAGCAGTTCATCTTCAACCGTGCTTTTGAGGGGATTGTCCGGATAATCACGGGAAAAACGCGAAAGATTGCGGGCAGCCTCTTGCTGATTACCGATTTTATAATAGGAACGTGCCAGCCAGAACAGCGTCATGTCCCGCAGTGGTGTATTGGGGTGTTTTCGTAACACTTCGGTGAGTTTTTCTATGGAGGAACCGTAATCTTTTTGCTGATAGGCGTTGAAGCCGGCTATAAATACCTGTGAATCCTCAGTTTCCTGAGAAAATGCCTGGGTAGCATGCAAAGATGAAATTATGACCAGTATGAGTAACATACGGGTAAAGGTGGTTCTGCATAATTTCAATAATTTCACGTGAAATAACCTCATTGAGCCGACGATGCTCCTGACAGCCCAGTGGGAGCAGTCGGTGACTACAGGTAAAATGCATCTTAAGTAGCACCTCTCGGCAGTATTGTCAACGAAAGAAACGGAAAGTCAGTAGGTTAGAAACGGTTATATCACGGGGTTTTCAGGCCGTAAACGGGGAGGGCTCCGCCAAAATTGTACTGGTGGAGCCCTCCTGTGTGGGGGCGGATAAGCCTGCCGCCGTATTATTATTGGTGCTACCGGTTAGCGGATGCTGTCTTCCGGGTACGCTCCGATATTATGGATGGAGATATCTGCGCCGTTATACTCCTGCTCCTGATCAAGGCGAATACCGACGGTCTTGTTAAGAAGACCATAGACGATGACACTGCTTACCAGAGCAAAAATAACTGCGAAGAGACTGCCCCCCACCTGAGAGAGGAAGGTAACTCCGCCAATACCGCCGCAAAATTTTTGGCCAAAAATCCCGGCAGCGATGCCCCCCCAGGTGCCGATAATGCCATGGAGCGGCCAGACGCCAAGCACGTCATCAATCTTCAGCACCTCCTGTTCATAGTGGAAGCCGTAGACAAAAATGAGGGAAGCTACGCCGCCGACCACAAGGGCTCCGAGGGGGTGCATGATGTCGCTGCCGGCACAGACGGCAATCAGTCCGGCCAACGCGCCGTTATGAATGAAGCCGGGGTCGTTTTTGCCGGCCACAAGGGCCACCAGAATGCCTCCGACCATGGCCATCAGGGAGTTGACCGCCACCAACCCGGATATCTTTTCCAGATTTCCGGCACTCATCACGTTAAAGCCAAACCAGCCGACCGCCAGAATCCATGAGCCAAGACCGAGAAACGGGATATTACTGACCAAAATGGGGTGTGATTTGCCCTTTACAAAACGTCCTATGCGGGGGCCGAGGATGATAACGGCCGGCAGGGCGATCCAGCCACCGATGGAGTGAACCACTACCGAACCTGCGTAGTCGTGGAATTCAGCCCCCCCCAGTGATTTAAAGAGTGCCTGTACGCTGGACGAAAACTGTCCCCAGATCAGGGACTCAAAGAGTGGATAGGCAAGGCCGGCAAAGATAGCTCCGGCGATGACCTGGGGCCAAAACTTGGCGCGCTCTGCAATGCCGCCGGAGATGATGGCCGGAATACAGGCCGCAAAACAGAGGAGGAAGAAATAATGTACCAGATCGTACCCCTGGGTTTTGCCCAGCAGTTCTTCAGCCGGTTTTAGAAATGAGATGCCATAGGAGATGGGAAAGCCGACCAGAAAATAGACAACCGTTGAGACGGCCCAGTCGGTGAGAATTTTGACCAGTGCATTTACCTGGTTTTTTTTGCGGACCGAACCGACCTCAAGAAAGGCAAAACCGGCATGCATCGCGAAGACCATTGCTGCGCCCAACATAAGAAAAAGAACATCGGCACTACTTTTGAGCCCTGTCACCGTTGACATGGTTTCCATACAGAATTACCCCCGTTGGTGTCTGTGTGCCCATCTTTGGGCCAATCGGTGCAAGCAAAAATGCGGCCAAAATGAGACGATGTCGTAATACGCTGATTTATTGTATTTTTATGATTCTCTGTTGATAACGTCTGCTGCCTCAAAAGTCAGCAGACGCCCAAAAAATAGGCACACTGATTTTGGAAAGACAAACAGGCTTCCCCTTTGATGGTCAAAAAGGTATGCTGTCGTCATGACCCTTGAAGAAAAGATACAACATTTCCCCACCTCACCCGGTGTCTACCTGATGCATGATGAAGCCGGGGTGATTATCTACGTCGGTAAAGCCCGTAACCTGCGGCAGCGGGTTCGTTCCTACTTCCGCTCGTCGGGAGATTCCCGTTACCATGTGAAATTTCTCATGGCAAAGGTGCGGGATATCGAAGTTACTCTGACCGATACGGAGAAAGAGGCACTGCTCCTTGAGAATACCCTGATTAAGCAGCATCACCCCCGTTACAATTTAAGCCTCAAAGATGACAAGACCTATTTTTCCCTGCGGGTTAATGCCACTGAAAAATTTCCCCGTTTTACCGTAGTGCGCAAACGCCCCCGGGATGGCTCCCACTATTTCGGCCCCTATGCGTCCGGTTCCGCTGCCCGCGAAGTGCTGCGGCAAATGGTCAGGATGTTTCCCCTTCGTCATTACCCGCTGGCAACCTGCATGGCGCGTAGTCGCCCCTGCCTCTATCATCAGATCGGCCAATGCAGTGCCCCCTGTCATGGCTTGATAACCACCGAAGATTACAGGGCACTGGTCAGCGGAGCCATGCTTTTTCTAGAGGGGAAGGGGAAGCTGTTGGTTGCCGAGTTCAAACGCCGTATGCTTGAAGCCTCGGAGCAGATGCTCTATGAAGAGGCGGCTCGTTGGCGTAATCTCCTCCGTTCGGTTGAGGTGACCGTTGAGAAGCAGAAGATGGTATTGGCAGAGGGGGATATCGATGTGGTCGGCTTTTACCGGGATGGCAACAGGATCGAGCTGGCTCTGCTCTTTATTCGTGCCGGTGTGCTCTCCGGGAGTCGTCTGATCCCGGTTACCTGGGAGTTGGACGATGAGACAGCCGTGGCAGAATTTTTACAGCGGCACTACCTGGATGATGCGTACATTCCGGAAGAGATACTGCTGCCACTTGAGATCGAGGAGAGTAAGCCGCTGGCCGAGTTGCTCGGCGAAGTACGGGGGGGACGGGTAACTATCTCGTCGCCCCAGAGGGGCACCAAGCGGGAACTGGTGGCACTGGCCTGCAAAAACGCGCAGTCAGCCTGCCGTGAGCGGGATGAAAAACGCGCCTCTGCGGAAGGGGTGCTGCTTGAGTTGTCCCGGCGTTTACAGCTGTCCCGCCTGCCGCAACGGATTGAGTGTTATGACATCTCAACCATTCAGGGGCGTTTTTCCGTTGGCAGTCGGGCGGTATTTACCGGTGGGAGCAAGGATCGCCCCCGCTATCGACACTACCGTATTCGCACCGTGGTGGGACAGGACGATTTTGCCATGCTTCGGGAACTGTTTTCACGACGGTTCCGGGCTGATACCATCGAAAAAGAGGGGGTGCCTGACCTGGTGGTGGTAGACGGTGGCGTGGGGCAATTAAACGCGGTGCAGGGGATTTTGCTGGAACTGGAACTGGCCGGCCGCTTTGATCTGGTCTCTTTGGCCAAAAGCAGGGTAACCCCCGATGCCGAGGGGAGTCGTGTGGGTAAGAGTGATGAAAGAGTGTTTCTGCCGGGGAGAAAGAACCCGGTGGTGCTACGTCAGAACTCGGCACCCCTGCTGTTATTGGCAGCGATACGGGACGAAGCTCACCGCTTTGCCATCGAATACCATCGAAAGCTGCGGAGCAAGGAGGGGATTGCATCGGTAATTGATGCTGTTCCCGGTATCGGCTCCCGCCGCCGGATCGCCCTGCTCACGCAGTTCGGCAGTGTGCAACGTCTTGGGGAGGCCTCCGTGGAAGAACTTATGGCCATTCCCGGCATGGTTCGTCCTGTGGCAGAAAACCTCTATCGGAGTCTTCATGAAGAATAAGCTGATAACGATTCTCGGCCCCACCGCCTCTGGCAAAACCCGTTTGGCGGTGGCGTTAGCCGCCGAATATGGCGGGGAGATTATCTCCGCTGATTCCCGCCAGGTTTTTCGGGGGATGGACATCGGCAGCGGCAAGGATCTCCATGAGTATGGTGCGGTACCGTACCATCTCATAGACATTCGGAATGCGGGGGAAGAGTTTAATGTCTTTGCCTTTCAGCGACTGTTTTTTGAGGCTTTTTTCGACATCACAGCCCGTGGTGCGGTGCCGATTCTCTGTGGTGGTAGCGGCATGTATCTGGATGCGGTACTGCGGGGATACCGGTTGGTTGAGGTTCCGGTCGACGAAGCACTCCGGGGAGAACTGGCTGATAGAAGTGACGAAGAACTGGTGCAGATACTCCGGCAGCTTAAGCCGGAACTCCATAACAGTACGGATCTGCATGATCGGCAGCGAACGGTCAGGGCCATTGAGATTGCACGGGGGACAGCGCACGCAGCGGAGGTGGAGCCGTTTCCCCGTATCGAGGGCACGGTGATCGGTATCCATTGGGAGAGGCATGAGTTGCGCCGTCGCATTGCCCTTCGGCTGGAAGAACGGCTGGCAAACGGCATGATAGAGGAGGTGGCGGCTCTCCACACTGCCGGAGTCCCCTGGGAACGGCTGGACTACTACGGCCTCGAATACCGGTATGTGGGTGCTTTTCTTCGGGGAGAGCTCACGCGCACGGAGCTGTTTGTGCGGCTTAACAGTGCGATTGGTGATTTTGCCAAGCGTCAGGGCAACTGGTTTCGGCGCATGGAGCGGCATGGCATCCTTATTAACTGGGTGGAGGGTGCGGCAGATTCGTTGGAGCAGGCCGGGGAGATACTGCGGCGGAAAGAGTTCTAGGAGCCTGCCGGACTGAGGACTCCTCGGCGAGCTCTTGCCAGATATTTCATCGTGCTTGATTTTCTGGTTTACTCACCGGAAGAACTTGAAAAGTGGCAGGATACCAGTACCCATGTAGCCCATGCGATCAAAGATGGCAAGGTACTGTATGAACGCAATTGACCAGGCAAGACGAATGCTGCTGATGGTGGAAAACAGTAAAATAGCTGAAAACAGGTTGATGGAAAACACTGTCGCGATAAATATTTATTTTTTTATTTAATTTACTTGACACAGTTCATCGGATGCTGTTACTTTCCACGGGTCCGGATAGCTCCGGATAAAATAATTAAGAAGAATCAGGAGAAGTAAGCACATGGTAAACGGAACAGTAAAATGGTTTAACGACAGCAAGGGTTTTGGATTTCTTGAGCAGGAAGGTGGCGAGGATGTATTCTGCCATTTCTCCGCAATCGCAGGCGAAGGTTT
>CAIRBT010000188.1 GCA_903876875.1 uncultured Geobacteraceae bacterium | reverse complement strand
ATTAAAATTAACAAATTCATCCTTACATCCAAAACCCTTAAATTGCGAATAATATTTAACTTCTCCTTTAAAATTCAATACCTTGTGCAATGATAGTTCTGAACACACTGTTCTTTCATGCTATCATGACAGTGCATTAAAATCCAGCTATTTCCAGCCGTTACCAACGAGCGCCGACACAGAAAAGCGACCGATGATTAATAACCAAAAAATAATTGTGGTACTCCCGGCCTACAATGCGGAAAAAACTCTGGAGATTACCTGGCGGGAAATTCCGCAGGAAGTGGACAGTGTGGTACTGGTTGACGATTGCAGCCGGGACAACACGGCTCAACTTGCCCAGAAACTGGGAATTACCACCGTCGTCCACAAAACCAACACCGGCTATGGGGGCAACCAGAAGACCTGCTACCGAACCGCCCTTGAGATGGGTGCAGATATTGTGGTGATGGTTCACCCCGACTACCAGTACACACCACGCCTGGTCACCGCCATGGCCGCCATGATCGCCTATGGCGAATTCGATGCCGTGCTGGCCTCCCGCATCCTTGGCACCGGTGCCCTCAAAGGGGGTATGCCGCTCTATAAATACATCGCAAACCGCTTTCTGACCTTTGTTGAAAACATCCTCCTCGGCCAGAAATTTTCTGAATACCACACCGGATACCGGGCATTTTCCCGCAAGGTGCTTGAAACATTACCGCTCGAAGCAAACTCCAATGACTTTGTTTTTGACAATCAGATGATTGCCCAGATGGTCTGGTTTGATTTTCGCGTTGGTGAGCTTTCCTGTCCGACTAAATACTTTAAAGAGGCGTCATCCATCAATTTCCGGCGAAGCGTCATCTACGGCTTCGGGGTACTCGGCACCGCACTCCACTTCAAGCTTAACAAATGGGGCATGGCGGCTTCGAACATATTCCGACACAAGCTATGAAACTTATTATTCAAATACCGTGCTTTAACGAAGCAGGTTCATTGCCGGCGACCCTCAAAGATCTGCCACGCACGGTACCCGGCTTTGACACCGTAGAGTGGCTGATTATCAATGACGGCAGCAGTGATGGCACCGCCGAAGTTGCGTTACAACACGGGGTTGACCATGTGGTTACTTTTACCGGCAATCAGGGGTTGGCACGGGCATTTCTGGCAGGTCTGGATAGTTGCATCAAACTGGGTGCCGATGTCATCATCAATACTGATGCCGATAACCAATACGTGGCGGCAGACATTCCTGCCCTGGTAGCTCCGATTCTGGCAGGCAGGGCCGACATGGTCATTGGTGCCCGCCCCATTGGCGAAATTGCCTCATTTTCTCCGTTAAAAAAACTTTTGCAGAAAGCCGGCAGTGCTGTCGTCCGCTTTGTCAGCAACACCAGCATTTCCGACGCTCCCAGCGGTTTTAGAGCTATGACGCGGGAGGCAGCACTCCGCTTTAATGTGTTTAACGACTATACCTATACCCTGGAAACGATCATTCAGGCGGGTCAAAAAGGCATCGCCACCGTTTCGGTGCCAATACGTGTCAACAGCACCCTGCGCCCCTCCCGACTGGTTAAAAGCAATTCATCCTATGTCAGGAAGTCACTGGTCACCATCGTCAGAATGTTTGTCGTCTATAAGGCATTCCGCTTCTTCATGGCGATCGGCCTATCGGCACTGTTACTCGGCGTGCTCGGAGGAATACGGTACCTTTCCTATTACCTCTCCGGCACCGGTGCCGGCCATATCCAATCACTCATATTATCTTCCATTCTACTCGGCGTCGGCTTTCAAACCATACTTACCGCTTTTCTTGCCGACCTGTTGGCGGTTAATCGGCGGCTTATGGAAGATGTGCAGTATCGGGTAAAAAAGCTGGAGTACCCGAAACTGACCTCTCACCCGGCAGTGGTGAAAAATGTTGCCAGTCAAGAAACATCTTTACAGTAGTCAGGATTGCATGCGATAGGTAGTAGAGAAACTTGACTATGTTACTTAACAGGAGAAAAACTTCATGAATAAGAGCATTATCGCACTGGCACTTTCGCTCTCATTATCCCTCGCCTCAGCAGCAGTCGCCCTTGACAATTCCAAACTGGTCGGCACTTGGCAATTGGTCGAAAACGCCAAGGATGCAGACGGCAATAACTCACCATTTGTCACCGAGAAGCTGCAATTTACCAGCGATGGAAAAATGATTTCTGCCAATATGCCAATGCCGTTTCGCTACAAGGTAAACCCGGACAAAGCCGAGATTGACCGTGCCCTTGCCCGTTTCCCCGACTTGAAAGGCATGGAAATCATGTTGGCAATGGTGGGGAATTCCCCCAACGACTGGTCACGCCCCAATATCGTCTACGGAGTGGAACTGAAGGACAATAAATTTACCATGAAACTTTCAGGTTACACCCCGGCTCGTTATAAAAAGCTGAAGTAACAGGGACGGGAGTTGCAAGTATTATTTGAGCCATGGAACCTCGGCGATGCCATCATCGCCGCATCGGTGACCAGAATGGCTCCCGACCGCATAGCACTCGCCTGTAACAGCAGGTGGCATGAAGTCCTTTCACTGGCCGCCAATGACTCCCTTTTGTTACTCCCGCTCGACCTTCCTTATGTCTGGCGCAGTAACAAGAGGTTTTTCTCACTCGGCGATGCCGTCACCCTCAAACGTACATTCAGTCTGCCACAGCGCGAACAAATGGAGATCATCAGCATCCGGGGGGATGTGCGGGACTGGATAGCCGCACATCGCATTTTTTCCGGCGCAGTATTCACCTTCACCGGATGGCAGCCGTTCCTTGCCCGCAAACTGCCCCTCCTCGACCGTCCTTTTACCTCGGGGAGCCGCCCAATCCGCAACCGCTATCGAGCGTGGGCAGACGCGTCAGGTATTGCTTTTGATCAACTTGAGAGCAGTTACATCCACACAGCAAACAACCCCACTGCTCCAATAGTTATTCATGTGGGTGCCCAATGGCGTTCGAGACAATATCCCCATGTTGCAGAACTTGTTGCAATCCTGAATAATAACGGCATCAAAACGGTGATACTTTCGGGACCACACGACCCACTGCCGGAGGGAATAACCAACGACATGGTACAGCGACCCGCTTGGCACAAATTGATAACTTATTTTCGAGAGGCCCGGTGTGTCATCTGTAACGATTCCGGCCCAATGCATCTGGCCGCTTTTCTCGGGAGCCGAACGCTGGCGGTATCACGCTGTTCAAATATAACTGAGTGGTTGCCGCCTGGTGCCAATTCGATTTCATCAGTTGTAGCCCCCCTCGGCTACCGACCGGCTCAACAATACTGGTCAGACCAGGTACTTTCTGATTGGCCCCAACCTGATACTATCATAAGTATTGTCACGCCATGAATTCCTGGAAGATTCGCTATACGCTGTCAATCCTGCAGGAATGGCTCACCAACAGGCCGACACTGCACAAAACGATTGGTAATACCGGCTGGCTCCTCTTTGACAGAGTTCTGCGCATGGTTATCGGAATTACTGTCGGAACGTGGGTGGCTAAATATTTGGGGCCGTCCCAATTTGGCGAGCTGTCCTACGTCATTTCATTTATTGCCTTCTTTCAGGTAATTGCAGACTTACAGGCAGACGGCATCATTGTACGGGATATTGCACAAGAGCGCGGCAACGTTGCCGTAATTCTTGGCACAACCCTCTGGCTTCGTATAATTCTCGGTATAATTGCATGGCTGTGCGCCACACTACTGGCGTTTCTACTTCATCCGTCTGACACTCAACTTATACTTTTGACCTTTATTGTTGGCGGGTCCATGATATTTCAATCAGCTGAAACCATAGATATCTGGTTTCAAAGCCAAAGTAAAAGCAAGATGACTGTCTTAGCAAAATCTGTAGCATACCTGTTTTCAAACAGTATCAAGATTATTCTCTTACTTACCGAAGCGCCGTTGAGTGCATTCGCTGCCGTCATTTGCCTGGAATGTGCAGCTTTTTCATTAAGCCTTGTCACTGCCTACCGACGTCATCCTACCAGTGTGCAGTGGACAGCTCACATGAGCCAGGCAAAAAAGATTCTGGCACAATGCTGGCCTTTTACTCTCAGTGGCGTCATGATTACCGCTTATATCAGAATTGATCAGATCATGCTCAAGGAAATACTGGGGGAACGCGAACTGGGTCTCTTCGCGGCCGCACTCACCATTTCTAATGTATGGACCGTTATTCCCACCACATTGGTGACCAGCCTTGCACCATTCGTGGCAAGAACAATGCATCAAGACATACAACTGTACAAAGACCTCCTGGTAAAAATATTTCGACTTTTTGCAGGCATCGCCCTTCTGGGGGCATTACTGACCAGCGCACTATCACCATGGATAATCAGACTGTTATTCGGACCGCAATTTCATGGTGCAGCTGCCATTTTGACTATCTACGTTTTTGTTAATATTTTCATTTTTCAGGGTATCGCCCAGACCCTATGGGTGATAAATAATAATGTGCGCAGCGTCACCCTGGTCGGCACCACCGCAGCGGCTATTCTCGGTATCATTTCTAATGCCATACTAATTCGTACCTGTGGGGTGATGGGTGCAGTATATTCCATTATGTTGACTCAGGGTACGGCGGTAGTTATATTACCCTGCCTCCTTCGGCAGGATTTGCGTCAACTATATAGAAGAGCATTCTTCCCTTTAAAGGCAAATAATCAACTTTGATTTATTATTAATATGACAGGAAAAAGTCATGGGATTCGTATCTGACTACATTAAACGTGAAGCACTCCGAATCAACCGATTGCTTGATACGCTGCACAATTTAAAACTGGTTGTCATTACCAAGGAAGATCTAATCCGATTTCGCGGTACCGGATATCAGCATCAGATTCTTTTCGGCCAGGAAGGACATAATTGCATAGCCGAACTAATTTCTCAAAACAAACCGTTACTGATATCCCGACTCGGCTCGGTGGAACTTTCCTGCATCCGTTTTTATGTGGAGCAGAGAAGGCTAAAAAATAGCAGCTATCCGCGGAAGATCAAAACAACCATGGCAAATCCAGCCGGTTTTTTCCCGACCGACGATGCATCACTTGACGCATTTGCGGAACTGTATTTGGAACATCTTCCCTCTGTTGACGCTATGGGGGTCTGGTACAACCAGTACGAAAATGTAGTATGCAATACATATTGCCCCCAAGCAGAACTTGTTGACCTTGACTGTCTTGAACCATTTCGCTTCACCTCACCCTGGAGCAGTCACTTAGCAGGTAAAAAGATATTAGTCGTACACCCCTTTGCCGAATCGATCCGCAACCAATATGAAAACAAACGGCACCTTCTTTTTCCCACACTGGACGTTCTCCCAGACTTTACCTTATTAACGCTCAAAACGGTGCAGTCAATAGCCGGTTCAAAAGTCGGCTTTCCATCATGGTTCGATGCGTTCAATTATATGCGTGATGAGATGGCGCACATTGATTTTGACATCTGCATTATTGGGGCCGGGGCCTATGGCCTCCCCTTGGCAGCCTGTGCCAAGCAGCGGGGAAAGCAGGCCATCCACCTCGGAGGGGTAACCCAGATTCTCTTCGGCATACGGGGAAGGAGATGGGAACGGGAATATGCCGACAGTACCGCCCGACTCTTTAATGAGCACTGGGTTCGCCCACTACCGTCAGAAACCCCCCATAACAAGGATAGTATTGAACGAAGCTGCTACTGGTAATGGAGAGGGAGATGCTTGTGGTACAGCCCATTGGCTTTCAATGTTCAGTGTATGAACGTGACATACCGCCGGTCCTAGCGTCGCATCTTGAAAGAATTTACCAAAGTCCTTTCAGTGCTATGACATACTTCGAACTGTTTCGCCATGCCCACCACCCGATAGCTTTGGTTATTTTCAATGGTGCAACAGATCCGGTTCATGTACTCATGTTCACCGTCACCGGGAAAGAGGCGACCCTGCTCAACGAACTGGTAACCATTGAGCAACAGTATCTCACTTATTTTGGCGATTTCATCTTTTCCCGATATCCACACGTAACAACAGTTAATTTCAATTGCATACATGGGAGACCAGATAACGGCTCCTTTCCCCGTTACCTATGGAAGTGTTCACAGGATATTGTCATCCCTCTGCCTACATCTCCGGAGGCATACAACGGACAATTGGGAAGCCGCACCCGTAAGCACTTGAAGTATTATATACACAGGCTTCAAAAAGAATTCACTGATGTTACCTTCACCGTTTCAACGACCGATAGCATTGAACAGTCAATGGTTGAAAATATCATTACAATGAACAGACAGCGAATGAAATTAAAACACGTCAAATCCGGTTACACGCCAGACTTTGAAAAAAACATTCAATTATTTAGCCGCCACTACGGATCGGTAGGCACACTCCGTATTCAGGGCAAAGTTATTGCAGGCTCAATCTGCTACCTGGTAGGGGACCACCAATACCTGGAAGTCATTTCCCACGATCCTGCTTACAACAGGTTTAATGTTGGGCATATTTGCCTGTACCATACCATCAACCACGCCATAGCAACGGGGAAGAGTGCATTCCATATGCTCTGGGGAGAAAATGAATACAAGTACCGATTTGGTGGAATAAAAAAAGAACTCTATTTTTCATCTATTTATAGAACTGAATATAATAAACTACTCAACTTACCAAAAATATTGGTACACAGTGTCAGTTACCTCATCAACCAGACACACTATCTGGTTACCAAATATTTTTTCAGCCGTCGAAAACCGGCGACCTGAGTTAGTATGCAAAAACATGCCCGCACCATTACAGAGCACGCACGCCTGTGCATCCCGGATATCGTGAACGCCAGCAACGCCGATGACCTGTTTAAGAGGTTCTATGGCAAGAGGCCATGCCTTTTTTATTTCGGCAGAGGGGCTCTATGGCATGCAATGAAAGCGATGGCACTGTCAGCGGCCGATAACATCATTGTCCCCGCCTATCACTGTGGAGTTGAAATCGAGACCATCGTGATGGCCGGAACACACGTGAGGTACTACGAAGTACAAGAAGATCTTACTATCGACCAGAATGGGCTTGCCTCACTCATGGACGCTGGAACTAAAGCTCTTCTGCTGATTCATTATTTTGGGTTCCCCCACCCTGTCGAAACGATAAAACAGCTCTGTGTATCACGAAACATATTTCTCATTGAAGACTGCTGCCATGCCCTTTTTTCCTGTTATCGGGGGAAACCTCTCGGCAGTTTTGGTGATATGGCCATCTTTAGCCAGCGTAAGACCCTCCCGCTCCCGGATGGAGGGGCATTACTGGTCAATAACCCTGCACTGAAGACATCGCCACCAACCGGAAAACCGGGCGAGTTTGTGGCCATAAAAAAAGCTCTCGGCATGGTAGCACGCACTACATTTCACCTAGATAAGGGAACGAAACTCCCCCCTCCCCTGTCAATTATTGCGGCAACAGTGGACAGGATTATTGCCAAAAGAGTCGGCATTAGATACAGTGCTGGCCAGGAAGTCACTGAAGACCGATGTACTCTTGCCATGTCACAAACCTCAACATGGTTCATGAATGGTATCCGTCCCGCACTGATAATTGAGAAGCGGCGCAGCAACTATCTCTGGCTCGCCAGAAACCTTCGTAATAGTACTTGTGTCAAACTAATGAAAAATGAGTTGCCAGACGGGGTATGCCCGCTGTTTTTCCCCATAATGATCAAGGGGTGCAACCGGCAGCAATTCCAGGACAGGCTCTTTTCCGCTGGCATTACCACCTTCATTTTCGGCAAAGAGCTACATGAATCCTTGCCAGCACGCCGCTTCCCCGGTGCAGAAAAACTCTCCCAAAGGGTTTTGTGCCTTCCGGTTCACCAGGGGTTATCGCATTCAGAGTTGGCTTATATGGTAAATACCATACAGCGAATTACACAGGAGCTTGAACATGGGGATCATCACTGACATCAGAAATGCTCTGTCATTTATCTACCGGGGTGAGTTCAAAGAGGCCATATTTCGCCTGCGGGTGTATTTCAGTGCCATAGATTTTAGCTATGCTTCAATTCAGACACTCGGACTTTCAGCGGAACGGAGCCATGACTATCGCCACTCTGGTGGTATTCACCTGGAAAAGGTTTTGAATAGCTTCAAGATAACCACTCAAGATGCGATTATTGATTTTGGTGCCGGAAAGGGGGGAGCGTTGGTTACGTTCAGTAAATTTCCCTTTCACACTATCACCGGTGTTGAACTGCTACCTGAATTGGCGACTATCGCCGAACATAATTTCAAGCTTCTCGGAATTACAAACGTGTCAATAGTAATCTGCGATGCAGCTGAATACCTCGACCTTGAATCGTATAACTATTTCTATTTTTACAGTCCGTTCCCCCAAAGTGTCATGTCTGCCGTTATTACTAACATCACCAACTCACTCACGAAGAATCCCCGTACTGTACGACTCATATATTGCAACCCGGAATTCACTGACATGATCGAAAACCAGTCACCATTTTACAGAACGGATATTTTCCATCACCACCAGCTTGACCTGCCCATTTTCATCTATACAAACCAGCCATGAAAACAGAATTCAACACTCTCAAAAGCGTTCTTCGCTCTTCACTGGTAACGCCTCTGCACACCCTGTACAACAGAATAGAGCCGCCGACTATTGTTTTACTCTATCACCGTGTAACCACCCTTACCTCCGATCCAGAGCAGCTTTCTGTCACGCCTGGTAATTTCCGCTCACACATGAAGTTTTTAAGAGAAAACATACCCCTCGTCAGGTTCGATAAAGACGGGACAAATGTGGCAAAACCGTCTGTAATCATAACGTTTGACGACGGATATGCTGACAATGTTCTTGAAGCATTACCCATACTCGAAGAGTTCGGAATACCGGCAACTTTCTTTATTAGTACCGGAGCAGTCGGCACCACCAACGAGTACTGGTGGCATGAACTGGAACAACTCCTGCTTCATGACCACCCGCTCCCTGCCATATTCACCCTGAAACATCGTGCCTGGCCCACCAGAAATTTTGATGAATGCCTGGGGCTATACCGGAGCCTTGTCGAAAAGATGAACAATACAGGAGTCAGCGAACGCAATACTCTCTTGGCAAACGTACGAATCTGGAGTAGGGTTACCCCCCAACCGACCAGCCACCGTGCCATGACTGTCGATGAGTTACGCCTCTTAGCACATAACAAACTGGTTACCATAGGTGCCCATTCAGTGACCCACTCCTCTCTTGCAGCACTCACACCTATAGAGCAATATCAGGAGATAGTGCAGTCAAAGAGACAGCTGGAAGAGTGGCTTGGCCAGGAAATAACCGGCTTTTCCTACCCCTTTGGTACGCGACGCCATTACACGGCAAAAACAGCTACACTCTGCCGCGAAGCCGGCTTCCACAGAGCTGCTGCAAACTTCCCCGGTCAAGTCCATAGCTGGACAGACCCCTATCAAATTCCCCGTCACCTGGTTCGCAACTGGCCTGTGGAAGTATTCGCAGAGAAAATCAGGGATTTCTGGACACGATGAAAGTACGTTACCTTAATGGTGCCGATGTGGAGGGGGGAGCGGCAAAAGCTGCACTACGCCTGTTGGATGGGGTTCATGACCTTGGAATAGATGCACGTCTCACTGTACAGAGAAAGTACGGCAATCACCCCCTCGTTGATGGCCCTGCAACCCTCTGTGGCCGAATCTCCGGTCGCATTCGCCCGGCAGTAGAGCAGCTTGTGCTCGGCATAAATCCCCGCAACGTAACCGGCCCCTTTTGTGCGGCATATCTCCCTGACCGGCTGGTGGCACGGACTATCGCATCCGCCCCTGACATCATACATCTCCATTGGGTGGCACGTATGATGAGTCTGGAAACAGTATCCCGTTTTAACAGACCGCTGGTCTGGACCATGCACGACTCCTGGCCCTTTACCGGCGGCTGTTATCTACCGTGCCATTGCACGCGATACCGGGAAACCTGTGGCAGATGCCCGGTTCTTGTTTCCGATCAAGCAACCGACCTCTCGAACCGCATATGGCAACGTAAACAGAAAGCCTGGAGCAACTTACATCTGACTCTCATTGCACCGAGTAACTGGATGGCCACCTGTGCCCGTTCAAGCTCGCTGTTCTGTGATTCTCCCATTGAAATAATACCTAATGGCGTTAACACAACACTCTTTACCCCCGGTGACCAACGCCTCGCCAGAGAAAAATTGTCACTGCCACAGGACAAAAAACTGATTCTGTTCGGAGCAAAGGGGGGTGCCAGTGATCGAAACAAGGGGTACCACCTGCTCACGGAAGCGTTACACTGTCTGGCATCCCGTACGCCACACCGCGACACCACGGAATTACTCATCTTCGGCTCAACAGACCAGAATCAACCACAACATCCCCATTTCAAAACCCACCATATGGGATGGCAACGTGACGAATCAAATCTGGCACTACTCTATACCGCCGCAGATGTTTTCGTCCTGCCATCACTTCATGAGAGCCTTGGTTTTACCGTAATGGAGGCGATGGCATGCGGCACTCCGGTGGTTTCATTCAATCAGGGGGGGGTACCGGATCTGGTCGATCATCTTCACAACGGGTATCTGGCCCCCGCCTATGACCCGGTGGAACTGGCTCGGGGTATTGCCTGGACAGTGGAAGATCATAGCCGATGGCGAATGCTTTCTGCCCATGCACGGGAGAAAATCCTGCGGGTATTTACGATAGAAAAAGTTGCAGAACAGCATGTACGACTCTATGAGTCAATGCTATGCGGAAACCTTCCGGTGGAAATATGACTACTCAACCACAACACTACCCGGTTATCTCAATCATCACCCCCTCCCACAACCAGGGGAATTTTATTGCAGAGACAATCGAGAGTGTCATCAACCAAGCCGGTGACTTTTCCCTTGAATATATCATTGTCGATGGCGGCTCTACCGATAATTCGGTTGAGATCATACGAGGGTATGCGGAGCAGATAGAGCGGGGCACCTGGCCGGCACGCTGCCAGAGCATCTCTTTCAGATGGTCAAGTGAAGCTGATCAAGGCCAGACAGCTGCACTGGCAAAAGGTTTTGGCAAGGCAACGGGTGAGATTTTCGCCTGGCTTAATTCCGACGACACCTATCTGCCAGGTGCACTACAGCGGATAACCGACAATTTTAATACCCATCCAGAAACGGCTCTGCTCTACGGAGAGGCCACCTATATTGACACAGAAAGCAGGGTTATCAGTAGATACCAAACCGATGAGTTTGATCTTCTCAGGTTGGCGTCTTCCAACATCATTTGCCAGCCGGCGGCTTTTTTCCGCAGTAATGCTTTTCGAGCGGTGGGTGGGCTTAACGAGCAACTCAACTTCGTTATGGACTACGACCTCTGGATCAGATTAGGCAGACACGGCCACTGCACCTACCTTCCGGAGCTGCTGGCAACCTATCGCCTGCACGAAGCGTCAAAAACTATCAACAGCGGCTTTCTCGTCAAAAATAGTGACGAGTCACTCGCCACGACTATTCATCATTTTGGCTGGGCACCGCTTACCCGGGTCTATACCTCGTGCCGTATCAGAACCGAAACATTGCTACCGGCATACCTCGCCAAAAGGCCCTTTGTACTGGTGGCTGGTGCCATACTTTTTACCATTATTCAATCAATCTTGCTGAACCACGGATTACATCGTAATGATATTATGCTGTTGAACAGAAAAAATCTGCGTAAGCTTTTCAAAAAAAGAATTGAAATAATGACGGGGGTCTAAGTTGCACACATCTCCTCAATCATATCAACCAGTGAGCCCCAAGACATCTGCTCCTCCACAAACGAGCTGATATTGCCCGCAAAGTCAGTCTCACGGTTCCCATAAAACCAGCGGATTCCGTCAACCAGGTCAGGAACACTCAAAGGGGGAATCAGCCTGCCGGTCAACCGATCCTTGACAACCTCATGAAAGCCCCCCACGTCAGTGGCCAACACCGGCTTGCCATACCCGTAGGATGTTGCGATAACCCCGGATGTTTTTGAGGTACGGTACGGGAGAACAACCACGTCAGACTCGGCAAAAAAATTTGACATATCACTGTCACTTACATAACAATCAATCATTTCAACAGAATCGGCAATATCAAGTTGCCTGATCAATTCGAGATACTCGCCAGTACCGTGCCAGAACTCACCGACTACCTTCAACTTGAGATTGAGATCCTTCACCAGCCCCATAGCCTTGAGTAGAAGATCCAGCCCTTTATACGGCCTGACAAAGCCGAAGAAGAGCAGGTTTAACGTTTGGGTACGATCGGTGGCTTGGCTCGGTTCGTATCTGAACAGGGGGAGAAGGTGGCTGCGGATAACGGCAGTGCCATTGATACAGTGCAGTTCACGCCGTTCGTCTTCGGAGTGCACAATCATCATCTCACCCCGTCCAAGTACGGCACGGGTCAGATAGTTCCTGACACCTCCCCCGTCATGATCATACACATTAATGCAAAGTAGCAGGCAGCGAATACCCCGTTTCCTAAAATACCGGAGCAGCCAGAGGTACTGGGGTGTCCAGTAGGTAACCCACCAGGGGAGAATAACCAGATCGGCCGAAAAAGCGGTTACCTTCCGGGCAGCTGTATACCATGAAGATATACCCAGAGAATCCAACTCATAGGAGAGGTTCCGGAACTGGCCGGAAACAGCCCCACAGTCTGTGGTAGAATCGAACTGGAGTCTGTTTCCGAAGAGAAAAGCAGGATACTGACGATGGTAGCTGAGCAGCAGCAGATTATGCCGTTTCTCCAGCTCCTGAGCGAGGGAATAGCAATACTTGGCTATCCCCCCCCTGAAGGGGGGGATAGGGGCTATCAAACATATGTTCAAGGAAGGTGGCGTACGCCTATGTCCTAGGGAAGTTTAATTTTGTATTTGGTAACCATATCATACTCAGCCTGCTCAATGGGAGATCGACGCACAATGGTGTGCCAGTCGGTCTTAAAGTCATCGCCCGTATCCTTGTTGGTGCAGATCAGCTCGTTTTCTTTAGTGTAATATCTCTTGGCCGCCCCACGAAACTTGTTGTTTTCAATCTGGTAGTCAAGCTGATACTGGGTCACATTGCCTTTTTTATCAATAACATCCTTACACTTCTTGTATTTTACCAGCTCAGTATTGGCAAAGGCCGCACCTGGACCGGTGAAAATGTATTTTTCAGTCCAACTTACCAATTTTCCCTTAACTTTAAAACTTGACACGTCATAATATCCTGTCTCGATAGTTGCGTCACTATAGCCATTTTTGTCCCATTTTTCTGCGTAACTCATCTGGGTAACAAACAGAAGGGCTGCCCCCATGACGCCCGACATAATGTATTTATTAATCATAACGTATCTCCTTATGCAATTTGTGATCTGACCGCCCTTATACCATATTTATCCTTTCAAATAAAGCATCATTATGCAAAAATGTCCCGTTTACACACTCAACACTGGCAAGGACGACAAACGATGGTTTCAGAAATAAAAAGGGGAAATAACAACCTGAATGCCCCCCAACTACCATCCCCCCAGACCACTGAAAGTCGCCTCAAAAACTGGCTGACACCACGTACACTTAAGTGGGGTACCGGCTTGCTGCTGACATATTTTGGACTTCGCCTGCTGTTCCTTGCCTTGAACATCTCCTCCTTTGTCCCCCCCGACGAAGTGACCCACGCCGGCATTTGCAAAGTATTTGCCCGCACCCTGTTCTTTCCGGAAAACGCACCGGACACCTATGAATTTGGTTTGGTGACCACGACCCCCTGGCTCTATTATTGGTCCATGGGCAAGCTACTCCACCTCAATCTATTCGGCCTTTCGGATCTGGTGTTCCTGCGTCTTCTCAATATTCCACTGGCATTCGGCACCATCTATTTTACCCGACGCTCTCTCCGACTGCTCAGTGACAGCCTGCTCACCCAACTTCTCCTGACCACCGTGCTTACTAACTGTGCCATGTTCACCCTGCTCTCCGCCTCGGTTTCCTATGACAACCTGACGAATCTCTGGGCAGCCATGTCATTCTATTATCTTTTTGCCTCTTTTAAAGGGCGATCCGGAGAGCTGCTGGCTGTCTCAATCTGCTGTCAACTGGCCGGTTGCCTGACTAAAATCACCTTTTTACCCCTGGTAGCTGCCATGGCTCTCCTGTTACTTATTCAGGGGAAAAAGCTGTCAGACCTGTTCCCCTCCTCCCTGACACAGCATATAAAAACTATGCCGCTCCGCAACTGGCTTCTCACAGGAGCCATACTCTCCCTGTTCGGTCTCAACATCAACCTGTACGGGAGGAACTACCTGAGCTATGGAGAATTGCTCCCCTCCATGCAGCAGGTACTCTCGCCCCAGACCGCCATGCAGTACCGACTTGCGGCACGGGGACTCATCTTTAACCAGTACCGTGAAGAAAAGATCTCATACATGGATGCCCTGCTGCTGGCCGGCGAAATAACCCATCCAGGGGATAAGTCCGATACCTTTTTCCTCCTCATGAACTATGAGAAACTCAAAAGAAACCCCCAGCTCTGGATGGGGCCGTTTACATACGCAAAAACCTGGCTGGAAACCACCTATGCCACTATTTTTGGCATCAAAGCCCATCTGCCGCTCTACAAGGATTCCCGGTTGCTTATTCCGTATTATATATTGTCCCTCATGGCACTCTTGGGGTTCATCCTCAACGGGCGGCCACGTAAATCCGGATGGTTGCCAGCCGGCCTTGCTGCGGTTGCAATACCCTACGCTGGCTACCTCATGTACGCGATTAATTACACCAATTACCTCAATTACGGAGTACCGGGCATAACACTACAGGGACGCTACCTGTTTCCACTCCTTGTGCCTCTCTCCGTCCTGCTCTGCCGGTACCTGCTACTGCTTTTCCGCACCGAAGCACAGAGAGTAACAATTGCCCTGGTAACGATCCTGTTTTTCATCGCCGGCGACTTCCCCTGGTTCCTCTTAAACACGACCACCCAATGGTATAACTGGATGCCCCATTAATAAAGTTACCCAGAGGTATACGGCATGACTGTTTCCCCGCTTAAGATAAAAAGTACCTACCACCTTCCGCTTGCTCTGCTGTTAATTGTTGCGGTAACACTTGCCGTATACTGGACGGTACTGGACAATGCGTTCATCAGCTACGACGACACCGACTATGTGACCGGTAATATGATGGTCCGCCAGGGGTTAACCGCACCCGGCTTCATCTGGGCCTTCAGCGCATTCCACGCCGGAAACTGGCATCCCCTTACCTGGCTGTCCCACATGCTGGACGTGAGCCTGTTCAACCTCGACCCACGGGGGCATCACGCCTCTGCCCTGCTGTTCCACACGCTGAATGCCACGATCCTCTGCGCCCTTCTCCATCGCCTCACCGGCCTCCTTGGCAGAAGCCTCGTAGTTGCTCTTCTCTTTGCCCTGCACCCGCTCCACGTCGAATCTGTCGCCTGGATAGCAGAGCGTAAGGACGTCCTTTCCACCCTGTTCTGGCTCTTGACCATGTGGAGTTATGCCCTCTTTGCTGAAAAGCCGACAGTGAAGCGTTATCTGCCGGTTCTCTGCTGTTTTGCCTTCGGGTTATTGGCAAAACAGATGTTGGTAACACTTCCGTTCATTCTCCTGCTCATGGACTACTGGCCATTACCGCACCGCACACCGTCCTTAGATAAAAAGAGTCTCATAAATCTTTTGAGCGAAAAAATTCCGTTCTTTGTCATGGCTGCCGTCGCCGCCGCTGTGACGATCCGCGCCCAGGCTTCGGCAGGTGCCATTGCCCGGGGAGAAGGAAATTCCCTGTTTGCCTCCGCCGGAAATGCCTTCATCTCCTATCTCACCTATATCCAGAACATGTGTTGGCCAACCAGGTTGGCCATTTTCTATCCGTTTGAGCCGGAGAGAATCACCCCCCTGAAAGCAATGTCCGCAGTGACCTTGCTGGCACTGGCCAGCTTCATAATCATTGTTCAACGAAAAAAACGTCCCTATCTGCTGTTTGGCTGGTTTTGGTATCTGATTACGCTACTTCCGGTAATCGGTTTTTTGAGGATAGGGGGGCAGGCTTTTGCTGACCGCTACACGTATATACCACTAATCGGACTCTTTGTGATGCTGGTGTGGCTCTGTGCCGATATGGCAGCATCGCTCCGTCACGGCTCCCGTATTATAGCAGGTATTACCGTAGTTATCTGTGTACTACTTTCCCTCCTGACCAACAAACAGATTGGCTACTGGAAAACCAGTTACGAACTTTACAGCCACGCTCTGAACGTGGTAGACAGGAACTGGCTGGCCCATAACAATATCGGCATACTGCTCTCCCAGTCCGGACGAAACGAAGCAGCCATGGCTCATTTCCGACAGTCAGTCGCCCTCAACCCGAAGGGGAGTGAAGGATACCGGAATCTCGGCAATGCGCTCCAGATGGCGGGGAGGGATCGGGAAGCCCTGGATGCCTTCGTCATCGCAACCAGCATCAATCCGGTCGACACGGAGAGCCTGTTCCGCCTTGGCTACGCATACCTCTTCAGCGGCGACATCGAACGGGCTCAACAGGAATACGTTCGATTACTGCCGCTGGATAGAGTTAGGGCAGAGGCACTTTTGGCTTCAATCAGCGCCATGGGTCATCATTAAAACTGTTGTGAGGAAAATTAAATGAAGAAATTAAGATTAGGTGTTATTATCAGCATCGTTACAATAACCTGCCTGCAGGGGAAAGTTGCCCGCTGTTCCGACTGGAAATATTATGGCACATTCACGAGAGCACCCGGAATTGATGAACTGTTTTTTTATGATGCAAGCGATCTCATTGATTCCCAGGGTTCCGTCAAGCTGTGGGTGAGAAGCGTGTTCTCCGCTGATATTGAAAAACGGCTTACAGAGAAAACCGTCGTTGACAGTGCAGGTAAAAGAATTGCCTCGGGGTATAAACCACCGATCACAAAAATCTATCCGGAAGCGGCCGATGCTGCCTACCTGGAAGAGGCCGCCCAGGACCCCACGGTCAGAGCAACATCAGAGATAGTATACCAGATAGCATGCGGTGACAGGACTATCCGAAAAATAACCGGTAAATCATTCCATCCCGATGGCACCGTCAATCTTGGTTTTGGCATCTCAAAATGGGAAAATATCATCCCCCAAAGCACGGCAGATGATTTAGCGAAATTGGTATGCAAACCACAATAGGTTTGATACTACGTAAAAAGTTTTTTTGATGTAATGAGCACCCTATGTATGCTATAAGCAAAAATTATTACTTTTATTGGAGTGAATCAATATGAAACCACTGTCTAGTGCAACAGCCTGTTATCGTTTGACCGGGGCACTTGTTATTTCAGGTACTTTGCTGTTATTAACCAATGGCTGCGACAAGAAATCAGAACCACAGAAGGCTGCCCCCGTGGTTCAACAGACCCAACCTGTGCCAAAGGTTGCCGAGCCCACACCGGCAACTACCGCAACTTCAGCCGCAAAGTTTGAGGGGAAGTACCTCAACAAGAAATATTCACATGATTTCATCGAACTCAGGAAAGATGGTACCTTCACATACCAGGAAGGAAACATTAAACTGGCGGGGAAGTTTTCCACCCAGGGAACACGCCTGATGTTAGCACTTCCCGACGGCTCCGGAAGTATCAGCACAATTGATGATACCGGCATAACGGACGGGCAAGGGGAAGTTTGGAAAAGATAACAACCTACTTATCTCGTTTCTGTCCGGAAACTCCGGACAGAAACTATCTACCTTTCACTGCCACCGGTGGCCGCTCCCTCCGCGAAGTCCAGGGTTTCATGAAACAGCTCCGCATGTGCCCGTGACCTCCCTTCGGCTCGCGAACTGGCTCTGAACTGCCCCGCTTCTACCAAAAGTACCATCTCCTGGCGGGGAAAGAACAACCGGATCGGCACCCAGACGCAGCCCCCTGCAATAAGGAGAATTCCGGCGGCCCAGATAAAAAACACGCCATAATCACGGATAAAATCAGTGACCACCAACCGCCGTGCATCAAGGAGTTCAAGGCGGTACCCCTCCTTGGTAAAATTACTGCCTACATCTGCACTCCCGGTAAAAATCGCCTCACTCCCCTTGAGCAGCTTGAACTGGAGGGGGAATTTTCCAGTCATATAGGCAATATAGCGATCAGTACCGCTCTCCACCTGCGGAATACTAAAAATCACCCGATAGGGGGTACCGGGGATAACCGCGCTATCCTCTTTTCCCGGCGGAAAGGTATTCAGCGTGTAATGGTTCTCATACCCTGACTGAATTTCAGGAGAGAAAAACCGCACATGAAGAGAAATTCCGATGTAGCGGGGATAGACAAAGGCTCCGCCATGCAGTGAGGGGGGATACAGTCCGAACAGCTCTTTCCGCTGACCGGCACTCGCCCCGCCGACCTCCATGGTCAGCTCCTTTGCCAGGATTGCACCTGTGGAGGGGGAGAGGGAAATCCGTTCCACAATGCCCCCTCCCCCACCCGGCGTCGGCATTGATTCGCCCTCAATGATCATCCTCCGGTCAGAACTACGTAAGGTCGTGGTAAGAATCACTCCGGTGAAAAAACAGCCTAACGCAGCAGTGAAGAGCAACTGTGCCGGAAGCAGGGACACACCACGCCATGCTGAGAGTACCCCGCTCTGCTGTCCCGTGCGATAGCCGAGGGCTTGCAAATGCCCTTCAAGAGCTGAAAAGCCGGACTGCGGGGACAGCTCTACCGTCTCATCAAAAAGTTCAGTCGCCACGGCAGCCACATCACCACCACGACACCTGCGAAGCGTGAGGTACCGACGAATGTCCTGCACCATGCGACAAAGACAGCCCAGGGGAATTAATGCTAGCAGGGTGGTGAGAATAATACTTTTCCGGGTTAACTCCATAAGTGCAATCAGGGTTTCATCGGTAAAAAATGCCACCACAATATACAGGATAAAGAAAAGACCAATAACTATGGGAGTTACCGCAGGGGAGGTACTGGCAGCCGAAAGTAAACCGATGACACGTTTCATTTGCCCCCCTCCTTGACCCGTGTCGTTGCCTGAACAGTCGCACCCCAGGTATTGATAAGGGTCAGGGCATCTATAACCACCGCATCATCCTTAACAGTAAACGGGATCGGCACCGGATTACACCCCCCCGGCTTGCCTACCGTATCGAGGGGAATCAGAGTCTTGCAGTAATAACAGATAACCGAACCTTCCGCCTGCCCGTAACCGTCCGGCTTACAAATGGCACAGGCATCCAGGTCTACTGTCAGTTGGCCATCCGGCGTAAGCAGCACAAAGAAACGTGCTTCGCGTTCTTTCTGCTTAAACAGGTACTTATGGATTTTACCATCTTCAAGGAGAATATCCCCCTTCTTCGGAAGAATAATCATCCCCCCTTCATTCGCCACCACCGGAATCGGTTTCGGATCCCAATATTCAACGGTCGGAAAACTGCTCTGATAGGCGGCACCGGCAAGCACGCACAAAGAAAACAGCGGCAGAAGCAATTGCAGACGCTGTTCACGGAGTGCCCCCGCCAGCAGTTTCCGCCGCTGGGCCCCTTGACGAATGTGACCAACCGACGGCAACTTACGGGAACTAACCGCCAGCGCTATCAGTACCGGAGGGGTAAACCAGATGACCATGCCGCCCCAGAATCCAACCTCCTTGCCAAAAAGAAAACCGATATATTTCCAGACCACCGGCCGCACAAACACATGGTCGGGGATAAGCACCGACTCCATGGACTGATGAACCAGGTCATGAACCCCCTTCATGACTTTCATGCTCAGGGGTGAAAACAGGTCAAGCCGAAGAATCGAAGAAGCACTGAACAGCAGGAGCGCAACAACGGCAACCACCATCCCGACCGGCGTAATCGTCACCCGAGGGGACAGCTGCTTTTCCAGAAAAGTGGCACCACCACCCACTATAACTGCCACTATAACGACAACCAACAGTAGGAGCACCGGCGGAAAAGTGGCCAGTGCCGTATCAGAAAGTTTGGCAATAGCAATCCCCCCCGCAGCAAAAGCAGCCAACAGGGTACCGGCCAGAGCAGCGACAGACGAGACAATACCCCCCTCATTTTTGTCCAGTGCCACAGCGTTTTTCCGGTAATTCACCGCCACCGACACCCCCCACAGGGCAAGAAATCCAACACCCAAGAGGGATTTAAGAAGCAGATAGGGGGACACCACCGGCATACTGCGAAGCAAAAGCACCGTAAACGCACCCGCAGACAAACCGCACACCGAAGTGAGCAGGACACTCTTCCGCCGGGATGCAAAACAGCGCAACAGAACCAGGAGCAAGCAGAGGGCGGCAAGCAGATGGGGAATGAGCTTCACCGCAATCATTGGCAGTTCATCCGTTCTTCCCGTACCAACATGCCGTCGTCCAGATGGATGGTTCTATCACCCCAAGCGGCCACATCCTGGTTGTGGGTCACCATAATGACGGTAAAACGTTCCTCACCCCGCAGCTCCTTGAGCAGTTCCATGACCATAATGGTGCTCTTGTGGTCAAGGTTACCGGTCGGTTCGTCCCCCAGCAGCAATTTCGGGCTATTGATTATGGCCCGGGCGATACAGACCCGCTGTTGTTCGCCGCCTGAGAGTTCCCCCGGACGGTTTTTCAGGCGATGGCCAAGACCGACCCGCTCCAGGGCATGGCGTGCTTCAGCTTCATCGGGCATACTGTGAAAATACTGGGCCATCATGACGTTTTCAATAGCAGTCAGGTAGGGAACTAAATGGTGCTGCTGAAAAATAATGCCAACAAAGTTTCTCCGAAAGCGAGCCAGGCCATCCTCAGTCAAGGCGAGTAAATTTTCTCCCCCCACCTGCAGGGTACCTCCGGTAGGTCGATCAAGCCCTCCCACCAGATTCATGAGTGTACTCTTACCCGAACCGGAATGCCCCATCACCGAAAGCCACTCCCCTTCGGGAACCTGCAAATCAAGTGGTTTTAGAGCGCAGATATCGCCGTAGCTCCGCGTCAAGCCACCCGTTTCAATTATGTATGGAGACATGTGAAGCCCTTTCGTCATTCATTAAAAAACTATTCACCCCGTAAGCTCCTGACCGGATCAAGCCTGAATACCGACACCATGGGCCCGAAACTTCCCAACAATGCGAGAAAGAGACTTACCCCGAGCGATACGAGCAGATAGTGGGGCATGAATTCCGCCGATGCGGAAAAAACCGTTCTGGTGATAAAGTGGGCAATGGCACTCCCCAGCAGATAACCGGCTATGCCACCGCCAATCCCCAGCAGTGCTGCTTCACCGCAGAAGATGAGCATTACTTCCCGGCGGGTACCACCAATTGCCTTCATAAGACCGATCTCCTTGCCCCTTTCAAGTACAGTGGTACTCATGGTACCGGTCACGCTACTGCCGGCCGAAATGAGTACCACAGCTGTAACCATCACCATCAGCAATTTGACTTTTGTCAGGAGCCCTTCAGAGGTATGGGCGGTTTGGCGGACCTCACTAACCTTCGTACCGGGGAGAAGTTGTTGCAGGACGGCAGCACTTTTCTTAATGCCATCATTGCCTGCCGTAACCATGAGCCGTACCTGTGAAAGCTGACCCGTCATACCAAGAGCCTGCTGCAAGTTCAAGAGGGAAACAAACAGCTGTCCATCCTCCTCACCGCCGGAGGTGACAATACCGGACACCCGGCAACGCACCGTACCGGCTTTCCCGACCAGTTCCAGACTATCCCCCGGCTTCAGGGCGTAGCGGGTAGCCAGATCATTACCGACAACCGACTCCCCTTCAGCGGGCCAACTGCCTTTCAACTGCCACCAGGGAAACAACCGCCGGATATCGGAAAAATTGACCCCTTCCACCATGAGATCCCGCTCCTTCCAGTGCAATGCTCCCCGCAACTGGTAGGAATGCTCGGCCCGTACGCCGCTTTTCGCCAGTGCCGAGTCAATCTGTCCCTGATCAAGAAAAGCCGGCTCGCTGACCACGCCAAAATTAAGCCCCCCACTGCCAATATCAAGGCGGGAAGCTTCCGGGGTAACCACCAGATTTGCGCCGTATTTACGAACCTCTTCAGCGACCCGCTTCTCCATGGAGGTGGAAACGATACCGAGAGCGGTGGCCAGACTCGACGCCATGGCCAACACCGACAGCAGCAGCAGTGCGCGCCCTTTCCGATGGGCTATGGCCCCCATAACCAGATGTAACAGCCAGCGACGCCTGTTCATATTACCCTTTCAAAACCCGAACCGGCTCAATGGAGAGTGCCCGCCGCAGCGGTGCCACACTGCCGGCAAAGGCCACAACAAATGCGGATATAATGGCGGTTGGAAATAACCAGAACGGGGACGCAATGGTGGAGTTGAACACCGTACGGCTGATGATACCGGCCAGCTGATCCCCCAACAGATAGCCGACCATGCCACCAATGACCGAGATAATGAGCGTTTCACCAATAAAAATAGCACTTATTTGATAGCGGTCGGCACCAATCGCCTTCATGAGGGCGATTTCGGGACTCCGTTCCGCCATGGAGGCCATAAGACTCGTGGAGACGGCCATTGCCGAGGCTACCAGTGCCAGAATAGTCAGGAGCAGCATCAAGCTGTTGAGCTTTTTAAGCAGCGACCCTTCCGCACTGGCAATCTGCCAGATCGGTTTTGCCCTGCTCCCGGCCATAACCTCTTCGACATTCTTGGCAACCGAGGTCACATAGGCGGTACAGTACCACTTCTCGTACTCTTCCTTGGTCATCTGGGCAGGATTTTTCATACCGAAGGCGTCCATCGGCACCGTTAGGGCACTGACCTGCACCCTCGATACCTTACCCGGCAACTGGAGCAGTTCCTGGGTCGTTATGAGCGGTGCAAACAGCTGTTCTTCCTCATAGCCGCCGGTTGTCACAATGCCGACCACCTGAAACCGTTGCTGTTTGCCCCGCACCGTTGCCTCAACATGACCGCCAATGGCACTTCCGAGTCGCTTGGCAAGGGCTGCACCCACGATGGCCTCATCGGGCCCGGCGGGCCACCCCCCCTGCACATCCCACCAGGGGGCAATACCGCGTACCCCCTGCACAGAGGGCTCTTCACCGGCAACCTCAAGATTTTTGGCAAACCAGGTTCCGGAGACAATCCCCCGCTCCCGTTTGCCATTGGCAGAGAAATCCGCCACCCCGAACAGATAGGGGGTAAAACCGGTAATATTATATTTCCAGAAGACCGTCTTTATTTTCGGCAGGTCATCCTCACGCAAAAAGCCGCCCCCTTCGACGGCGGACGGCTCAAGCAGAATATTGGCACCATAACTGCGCAGCTCCAGTGCCATTTTATGGGAGATTTCCCCCGAAATACCGAGAAAAGCGGTGGCGACGGACGCTCCCATCACAATGGAGATAAACACCAGGAGCACCGATTTCGGACGTTTGAGAAATGAATTTTTGAGTAATCGAAACAGCACTGAATCCACTCCGTCGTAACGTATCTGGTTACCCGACTTTCAGTAATTCCTTCTGCATTTCCGGTGGCAATGACGCGTTCAATTCAACAACTTTAATTTTCAAGCGTCTCCAGGCACGGATTCCGTAAATAACGGCGGCGGCCATCAGCACATGTTTCACCATCAGTGCCGGCACCTGAAGCTTGTCTGCAAAATGATTCCATTCAAAACTTGCATAAAAAATGGTGCGTGGCACCCCACCGAGAATGATCCACCAAAGTGAAAAACGGAAGAACTTCACCATCTGACGATGCATTTTCAGAAAAAAGAGGGTGGCAACCGGCGAGTTCATCTCCGCCTCAATGCGAACGATAACATGGAGCACAAACGCACTGGCCATCATGAGGGCGGTCGCCACATCATGGAAGTAATTATTCATCATAACGGCAACCCCCACCCCGGGAGACTGCTGGAGCAGGTGGGTTAAAAACAGATTAAAGTCAGTCATTGGAAACCTTTCATACGACAATTAGTGAAACGTATCAGACGCTATTTTGCCGTCCCATCTACAGAAGATGGTTTAAAATGAGTATAATAATGGATAAACTGGTCAATTGCCCGCTGATCCCAATCGAAACGCGCCTCGATAACGACTTTACCCGTTTTATCAATGAATCCGCACTTTTCACCAATCTTCACCGGTGCCACACCCTCAACAAAGATAGAAGCAGCATCAAATTGCGGTTTTATAACCATATCACCCTTCTTATTCATATAGCCAACCTTATCCTTGACCATAATGGGAGCCAAACCTTCAGTAAATATCGTCGGTGAAGCGAAAGTCCTATTGATAATAGGCTTGCCGGTGCGATCAATTAACTGCCAGGAGTTATTTTTCTGTACTGCAGCCACACCTTCATTAAAATTGGTGGCTAAAGCATATTCTGCCGGAATGACCATCGTCCCACTGTGGTCTATAAAACCAGTCATGCCGAATTTGCCATTTACCTTCACCATGGCCATACCATCGCGGAACATGGCTGCCTCAAAAAACTGCGCCGGTATAACCAGTTTTCCGATCTTATCAATGTAGCCACGCTTTGTACCGATCTTAACAGCAGCCAATCCTTCTGAAAAATGAGAGGCATCATCGAACTGCGGTTTAATAGCAACTTTACCCTGTTCGTCGATATACCCGGCTTTCGCCCCCTTACCGTCAGCTACGACCACAGCAGCCAAACCCTCGGTATAGGCAAAAGTAGAAATATATTTATAATCAACCACCTGTTTACCTGTCTGATCAATATACCCCCACATGTCACCTTTGCGAACGGATGCCCTGCCATTCAGAAAGATAGAGGCCTTCTCAAACGTAGCCGCGAATGCCTGATTGCCATTGGCATCCACATAGCCATCCTTATCATTAATTCTGACCAAGGCCAGCCCGTCAGAAAAAAGTGATGCGGAGACAAACCGTGGCAGAACAACCAATGCCCCGCCACGATCACAATACCCATACTTGCCATTAAGACTCACCAGTAAACGGAGTGAATTATCACGTACCACTTTCGCTTCTTCACGGTGACACGCAATACAGAGCGACAAAATAACCAGTGCAAACATCAAAATACGGGTCACAAAAGACCTCCTCTGTCTTGTTAAATGGAATAAATGTAAATCTGGAATATTACTTGCCGATTACAGCAGTCTCAAAGAGCCGCACAAACTCATCCTCAGCAAGACTTTTATAATACTCGGAGCGACCTGCTACCACCAGGCAACGCACGCCATCGACCTCTCGCACCGAACCAACGATCTCCCGGCGATAAAAGAGTAATCTCCAGATCACTCCAATGGTGGCAAGAGCGAAACCTGCGTACAGAATTGAGAGTCCCCGCTGTTTATCCACATAAAAACGAACCCAAAACGGCATGTCGCGCATTTCCAAATGAAAACCATTAAACGCCATGGAACCATTCCTGGCGATAGGTGCTTCAGCAATAGCTTTCCCGTTTAGCTCAACGGTAATAAGAAAAACCGGGTTAGCAAACTCCATTGACTTGGAAGTATGGGCACCATCCTTGAACTCATAATCGGGGAAAAAATTGGCAGTGAAAAGAAAATCACCCAGGCGGAAGGTATCCTGGCGCCCCTTCACCACATCAAGCTTGAAATAAGCACCCTGAACTTCCTTCCCCGACGGGTCAATAAGCACAAACAAAGGAGCTACACCGAGATGTTTGAAAACAAATGATGAGTTATCAGTGTTGTAGGGGGTGTTGATACCAACCAGATGAGTGCTGCCGGAAGCATCCGTCAGCTTAACATCGATACCGGTCACCGTATTGCGAGTGACTTTTGGTTCTATGCTCTGGACAACGAATGACACCTTTGGAATGGAACCTACTGCAGGCATCTTGGGAATTGGCAGTGTATTATAGCGTCCTAATTCCCCTTGAAAGCTTTCCCCTTGTGCAAGATCGATGAAACCGATAAACTCGGTATACACGGTTACCAGCCCACCAAGCAGTACAAGAAAAAAACTCAGATGGAAAAGCATAAACGCAAGGGGTGCAAGACGGTTTTTAATCCCATAAAACCCTTCAGTGGTGCCCCTGAGCGTAAAACCTTTTTTTGTCAATGCTGCAAAAACAGCATCCCCACTCAATTCAGGCAATATCGGATAGCAGGCTCGAAACGGGTAGCCAGAAGCTGTCACCGGATCAACAATCTTGGCATCAGTGACAGTTATACGACTTTTAACCACAGGCCAGCGCTGCCATAAAACCAGTGCCAGATTAAGAAAAAACAACGCCCAGATGGTGATTGTCACAGGGGATGCATACACATTGGTTAACCCAAAAGTATCCAGAAAAGCGACCAGATTTGGGGTGTTTTTTTGCCACTCCAGATACACGGTTTTAAGCAATCGTTGCTGAGGAACCCATAACCCAACGATAAACATCACTCCCAGCAGACAGATAAGTACGATGGTAAAACGGAGAGAGCTGAGGTATTTTAACATTTTTTTGAGCATAATGAGGTTTTACCGAACCTGAAATACATGGAGGCTGGTATTTACCACAAGATTGACGCCAAAGAAGCAGATGATAACACTGCTTAAGGCAGCCACCGCAAGCCAGGCAAGGCGCTTCTCTCGCCAGCCAAAGGTAACCCGCAGATGGATGGTGATGCCATAAATGAGCCAAGAGATAAGAGACCAGGTTTCAACCGGATCCCAAGCCCAGTAACTCCCCCACAGATCTTTTGCCCAGATGGCACCGGCGGAAATCATAATGGTATCGGTGATAAAACCAAAGACGACGTATCGGAAGATTAATTCATCGAGGCGGCTTAAAGAGGGAAAACGCTCAAAGGCGGGGTTGGGTGTGGCACTGCTGTCACTTTTCTGCTTCAGCAAAAATACCGTACCCGACGCCATGGCAAGCGAATAGGCACCAAAGGAAATCCAGGCAAAATAGACATGGATGTACAGCCAGACCGTTTTAAGACTTGCCGCCATGGGGGTCAACGCCGGATTCTGCATATAGCCGTATCCAAGCATAATAAGCACCAAAGGCACTGTGCCGACAGCCAATCCCTGAAGCTGCTTGCTCTGCCAGCCAACAAAGAGGGTACCAACGACAATGAACCATCCCCCCATCAGGGCATATTCATAATGGCCTGACCAGGGGAGATGACCGGTAGCAAAGAAACGCGCGATTATTGCACCGGTATGGGCAAGAAAACCACCAGCGACCAACAGAGTTACCTTTGACACCACCCGTGGATTCTTGAAAACAAACGAGTAGATGAAACCACCGGCAGCCAGTGCATAAATTACCATAGATGCGATATAAAAGATTGTTTCCCAATATGCCATTTGACTACTCCTTGATAAGCAGGTCAACTGAAGCGATGCCCTGCATCAAAATAGAACCATTCACTAAAACATATGTCAGAGCCTTAACCAATACCGTTCAGACACCTGCCGGCTACCTTCCCCGACGAGCGCACCTTACACCCCTCTGCCACCTGCTCTAACCAGACCCGTTGAGCCGGGAAAATAACTCGAAGTATCACACCCAGCACAATAACAAACACGCCGAAAAAGATCATCGACATATGCCGTCTATGGACAACATAAATTTCAGACCAGACACCCATTGATTCACACATGATGGAGAAATTTGCTGAGCGACTCAGTTTATCAACCTGAAAAACCAGCTCTGTAGCAATTAACTGCTGGTCTCCCTGGGTTACGACAATTTTGAAACGATTCTGTTCTGGATGATACGTGACAACTCCATCAATTCCATCACTTGAGAACGTACCCAGATAACTAAAACCGGAGATACTGCCGGGAATCTGATTTAATGTCACTTTACCGGAAAAAACTGGAGTTGCATCATTTATGGTAATAACCAGCTTAGGTTCGTAGACAAGACGTGACATGTAAATATCATAGGCACCGGCGCTAAACGGTTCAGGAGATTTAAGAACGAGCTGTTGTTCTTTTCCATCAGGAAACTGAAAAGCAACTTCGGTGGCTCCGCTGGGATACTCATTGGAGGGGAAATATTGTCGCACTATTTTCATTTTAGGTAACGTGCTGAGATCTGACCGCACTGGGCCAATCGAAGTACTTTTATATTTGTCCACAAGCTTTAAATCGGTCGCCACACCAATACTATCCTGAACAGTACCGGAAAACTGTAGCAAGTTATCCAGGGAACCGACACACAAGACAACAAAAAGCCCCCCATACAAAAGAATGGTTCCAAAATAGCCGAAATCCCGCTTTTCGCCATAAGTGCCACCATCAAAAGTGAATCCACCCGTACCCAGAGACAAACGAAGACTTTCAACAGAAGTCGTTGGGAGAATTACCTCTTGCGCACCATTACCCAATCCCTGGTAACGAAGTTTTCTCTGCAGTTGTAAGCTGTAATAACCAAAACGCACAGCTGCAAGCAGCCCCAAACAAATATTATTTAGAATAAGCAGGTACTTAGCATGTAGAAAAGGGAGTTTAATATGTAACACCAGCGAAAGTATAACAGAAATTGGCAAAATCAAAAACAGCAGCAGCAAGCTGGGTGATCGAAAGAGAGTTATTGTAAACTTTGAGTCAGTTTTCATGGGCTTTTACTATTCCTTTAGTACCAAGGAGCGAATTTATGCACAAAAGAAAGGTAGTCGTTATCTTTCTCTCTTTCGCTCTCATTCTCTCTCTCACCT
>CAIRBT010000187.1 GCA_903876875.1 uncultured Geobacteraceae bacterium | reverse complement strand
GGTCCGGTTTTCCGGATTCATGGTGGTTTCCCAAAGCTGCTCCGGGTTCATCTCACCCAGACCTTTGTAGCGCTGGATCGCCAAGCCTTTTTTAGCATTTTCAAGGAAGAAGTTGAGCAGCTCTTGATGGTTCTCTGTTTCGAAGAGAACTTTTCCTCCCTCCTGTTCAACACTGGCCCGTCCATCGGCCATGGTCTCCACAATGCGGCGATGATTATCAACCAGCAGCAGATATTCGTGGGTTGAGAGGACGGCCAGCACCTGTTGGTCGATGATGGAACGGATGTTGCCAATCCGGAAGGTGATACGATCCTCGTCAATCTGATAGTCAGAGCCGGGAGCCAAAGCTTTCATCCCTTCCAGATAGGGTGCCATGTGGGTTAACTCTTCCAGTTCGGCCGGCACGTTACTCCGGATAACAATGGAGAGTAGTTCGGGAGAAATCCCTTTTTTCACCACTTTGTCAAAGATGGCGCGGTTTTCGATAAACTGCTTGATGACCGGGATAATCTGTTTGCCGATGTAGGTGCGATCTCCCTTCTCAAGGCGAAGTATGAGATCCTCCGCCCCCTCTTCCAGAAGGAAGTTCTGGTAGGCGTGGTCATCACGCAGGTACTGCTCCCGTTTACCCCGCTTTACCTTGTAGAGTGGCGGCTGGGCGATGTAGAGGTGACCCCGTTCGATCATTTCCCGCATGTTCCGATAGAAGAATGTTAACAGCAGGGTCAGAATGTGGGAACCGTCCACATCAGCATCGGTCATAACGATGATGCGGTGGTAGCGGAGCTTGGCGATGTTAAAATCGTCCTTGCCGATGCCGGTGCCGAGGGCGGTAATCAGGGTACGGATCTCCTGGGAGGAAATCATCTTATCGAATCGAGCCTTCTCTACATTGAGAATCTTTCCCTTGAGGGGGAGAATGGCCTGATTTTTCCGGTCACGCCCCTGTTTTGCCGAGCCACCTGCCGAGTCACCTTCCACCAGATAGAGTTCGCAGAGAGCCGGATCCTTTTCCTGACAGTCGGCCAGTTTACCCGGTAGCCCCCCCATGTCCAGAGCACCTTTACGGCGGGTCAGATCCCGTGCTTTACGGGCCGCTTCCCGGGCCCGGGCAGCTTCTATTGACTTGTTGAGAATATCCTTGGCAATTTTCGGACTTTCTTCCAGATAGACACCGAGACGTTCATTCAGGAGTGACTCAACGTATCCTTTGACCTCCGAGTTACCCAATTTGGTTTTGGTCTGCCCCTCGAATTGTGGCTGTGGTATCTTGACCGAAATAACGCAGGTAAGCCCCTCACGCAGGTCGTCGCCAGAAACGGTGACCTTCTCATTTTTGAGCAGATTATTGGCCGCCGCATAGGCGTTCATGGTACGGGTGAGGGCCGCCTTGAAGCCGGCCAGGTGGGTTCCCCCCTCGTGGGTGTTGATGTTGTTGGCAAAGGCGAAGATTTTTTCATCGTAGGAGTCGTTGTACTGCATGGAGACTTCCATCTCCACCCCCCCTTTTTCGCCTTTGAAATACATCGGTTTCGGGTTAATGACCACCTTATTCCGGTTCAGATACTCAACAAAGGAGTTGATCCCCCCTTCGTAATGAAAATCATGGTTTTTCCCTTCCACCCGGGCATCGGTGATGACAATGCGTACTCCGGCGTTGAGAAACGCCAGTTCCCGCAATCGCTGGGAAAGGATATCGAAGGAATATTCAGTGGTTTCAAAGATCTCTTCGTCCGGCATGAAGGTGATTTTGGTACCCCGTTTTTTGGTCTCTCCCACCTCGGCCAGGGGAGCCTGGGGATCACCCCGCCGGTAGGATTGACGGAAAATTTTACCGTCACGGCGAATTTCCAGTTCGAGCCATTTTGAGAGGGCGTTGACGACCGATACACCGACCCCGTGCAAACCACCGGAAACCTTATAGGAATCATTATCAAATTTACCACCGGCGTGAAGAACCGTCAGGACGACCTCAGCCGCCGATTTTCCCTCATTTACCATAATGTCGGTCGGAATACCGCGGCCGTTATCGATAACTGTGATGGAACCATCAGTATTGATGGTTACCGAAACGTCATTGCAATATCCTGCCAGTGCCTCATCTATGGAGTTGTCGACAATTTCGTAGACCAGATGATGGAGACCGGCCGACGACGTAGAACCAATGTACATGGCCGGACGTTTCCGTACTGCAGACAATCCTTCGAGAATCTTGATATTGTCGGCCCCATACTCTTCGGAACCGTGTGATGCCTTTTCCTGTTCACTCATGCGGTTAATTTCCTTCAAACGTCAGATTGCCGTCTTCTATATGAAAGACGGCGCAGTCTGGAGCAGCAACCAGCAGAGCCGGTGACCGTTCCGTAGTAGTGATAAATACCTGTATGTCCCGTGTTGTTAAAAATTCCATCAGGTTGTGGTTTCTTCCGGCATCCAGTTCGGAACTCATGTCATCAAGGAGCAGCAACGGCGGCTCTCCGAAGGTCTGGTGAAGGTTGTCCATTTCAGCCATTTTCAGCGATAGAATAAAGCTTTTCTGCTCCCCCTGGGAACCATAGGTTTTTATCTGCCGCCCATTCAACAAAAACAGTATGTCATCACGATGGGGCCCGGACGTAGTGGTGCCGTACCGCTCATCGGAGCGGAGTTGACGCTCAAACAGCTGTAACAACTCATCACGGATCTGCTGCCGCTCCGTTGTTGTTACCCCTTCCGGTTGGTAGGTAAGCCGGACGATTTCATCGCCACCGGCAATGGTACCGTAGTAGGTCTGCAGTTTGCCATTCAGGCTTTCCACATACTTGAGGCGACGTTCTATCACCTCGGCACCGCTGTCAGCCAACTGTTCCGTCCAGATATCGAGTCCGTTTCTCTCGGATCCTTTCAGAAGATGATTCCGCTGTTTTAGCACCCGTTGATAGCCATGCCAGCAGTGCAGGTAGCCGATATCACCCATGTAGACCGCCCGGTCAAGATAGCGGCGCCGCGCTTCGGGACCCCGTTTAATCATGCCGGTGTCGTCCGGTGAAAAAATCACTGAATTCAGTTTACCATGGAGTTCAGAGGCTTTATGTACCCCCTTTCCATCAATTTCAACCTTACGTCCACCCGCCTCGATGAGTAGCCGAACCTGGCTTTCCATACCGAGAGAGTGAACCGTTCCCCGGATCTGGGCTATTTTACTGCCGTGGCGTACCAGCTCCGGAAGCCGAACTGTTCTGAAAGAGCGGGGGCTCCCCAGCAGGTACATTGCTTCCAGCAGATTGGTCTTTCCCTGGCCATTTTTCCCGTAGAGCAGATTGAAGTTTCTGCCCGGTGTGAGAGTCACAGCAGAGACATTTCGGAAATCGGCGACAACCAGGGAACTGAGACGCATTATTTCTACTACAGCCTCATCGGCATAATAACCGCCAAAAAGCTTTCAGAATTTTCCGGAACAATGATAGACGGCGACAGTTCGTCTTTGAATTTCATTGCTACCCGATCCGTTTCAGCAACCGAGAGTACATCAAGCAGATAACGGGCATTAAAGCGTACCGATATCGCATCACCTTCGTAGTCAACGTCAATCTCTTCCATGGCATCGCCAAGATCAGGATTGCTGGAAGAAATTTTAATGCAGCCACTGACTATTTCCAGCATGATGCCTTTAAATTTTTCACTGGAAAGAATTGCCATACGACGCACTGAATGACTGAAATCCTCTTTATTAACCGTGACTACCTGATTATTTGACATCGGTATGACCCGGTTATAATCGGGAAATTCACCGTCAACCAGGCGCATGATCATGGTGAAATCACCCCGCTTAATGACGGCACTGTTATCGAGAAAACCGAAAAGCAGAGTCCCCCCTTCTTCTTCGGTGATCTTCTTCATTTCAAAGACCCCTTTTTTCGGGAGGATAACCCCCTTCAATAACTCAGAACCGACGAACCCTTTCAATTTACCCGAAGCAATGGAAAGCCGATGACCGTCGGTCGCTACCATTTTCAGGATATTACTTTCATCTTCCCGTTGTTCAACCTTGATGAAAATACCGTTGAGATTGTACTTTGTTTCATCAGAGCAGATCGCATAGGAGGTTTTTTCAATCATTCCCCGCAGTAGTGGTATTTCGACTTCGAAAAGACTTTCATCCATAACTTCCGGGAAGTAGGGGAATTCATCGGGTGACAGTCCAACTATGTTGAATTGAACCTTACCACATTTTATTTCAACCCAATCATTTTCCTTTGTTGAAAACTGAATTGGTTGATTTGGCAGTTCTTTGACGATTTCGTATAACTTTTTCGCTGAGACAGTAATTTTACCGGTGGTTATGACATCTGCTGTATAACTGCTTTTCATTCCCACTTCCAGATCGGTAGCCGTAACCAACAGTCTGCCTTCTGTGGCTTCAAGAAGTACGTTGGATAAGATTGGCATTGAAGTTCTTTTTTCAATGATCCCCTGGATTTTTTGCAGTGACTTCAGGAATTGCTCTTTATCGATTTTGAATTCCATACCTGTCCCCTTTTAACCTATCGTAGTGTATGTTTATATAATCTTTAAAACCTTGTAGTACGTTATTGGTCCTGTGGAAAAGGGTGATAACCCTCTATCTATCCGCTTTAGCATCTAAAAGTGAGTTCAGTTGCCTGTGTATATCCGAACAGTGCAGCGGCCGTTATGCACAGCCACAAAAGTTACCCACAACTATCAACAGGGTATCAACAATTTGTCATCATTTGAGCAGAATCCGTTTTACCTCGTCAATAAGCTTTGACATTTTTGGGTCATTCGCGATGGCAGTATCAATTTTTTTATAGGAATGTATGATAGTTGAATGATCTTTTCCGCCAAATTTAAGTCCGATATCCGGGTATGATGATTTGGTCATGTCCCTGCAGAGCCAGATGGCAATCTGCCGTGCCTGTACAATATTCTTGAGACGTTTTTCAGATTTTAGATCAACAATTTTCAGATCGAAGTAGTCGGCAACGGTTTTCTGGATCAGTTCAACGGATATCTCTTTGTGACGGTCACCTAGGATATCTTTGAGATTTTCTTTTGCCATTTCCAGGGTAACCGGCACGTTCTGAAGGCTGCTGAAAGCACCCAGTCGAATTAACATCCCTTCCAGTTCGCGAATGTTGCGGGTATCACTTGACGCGAGAAAATAGTACACATCCTCTGGAAAGTATACGCGGGTCACTTCAGACTTTTTCTTGAGAATGGCAATCTTAGTCTCTACATCGGGTGGCTGGATATCAGCAATCAGCCCCCATTCAAAGCGAGAGCGGAGCCGTTCTTCAAGGTCTGAGATCTCCCGGGGAAATTTATCGGACGTTATGACTATCTGTTTGTGGGCGTCATGCAAAGCGTTGAAGGTATGAAAAAACTCTTCCTGTGTACCGGTTTTACCGGAAATAAATTGAATATCGTCAACAAGTAACACATCAACGGTTCTGAAGCGGTTCCTAAAGACATCCATTTTTTTCAAGCGGAGATGGTTGACCATTTCGTACATGAACTTTTCAGCAGAACAGTAGCAGACGTTCAATTGGGGAGAATCCTGACGTATGGTGTGGCCAATGGAATTAAGCAGGTGACTTTTGCCCAGACCAACTCCGCCATAGATGAATAGTGGATTGTAGGTATCAGCCGGGTTATTGGCTACTGCCATGGCAGCTGCATGGGCAAACTGATTTCCCGTACCGCTTACGAACAGATCAAAGGTGTATTTGGGATTTAACGGGGTGAATACCTGCTCAAGGGGGAGCGGTGTCTGTTTTACCAACTGAGGTTCATCATCGGTTTTATCAACATAGTCTTCAGAAGCGTAGGGATGATGTTCTTCATCTGCCCTGATGATAAAGCTGAGAGATACGGGAAAACCGGAGGTTGCCGTGAGCGCACCGGATAGCATCTTGAGGTAATGGTCTTCGAGCCATTCTTTTGTGAATGAATTGGGGACTGAAAGAAAAACATCAGAACCAGTATGATGGTTGTAGCGGATTGGTTTGATCCAGGTACAAAAATCCGTATCAGACATTACTTTTTCAATATTTTCGGTTGCTTGTTGCCAGGCATCGAGCATTGGTTACGGTCACAATCATAAAAGAGGATGGTTATCAACATAATTATCAACAGCTGTTGATAATTATTTATTTAAAAATTACTGATAGTTATATAAAAAACTTACTTCATTGTGTCTCAATGTAGGTGCAGTAGAATACCAGAGGTCACCCTCTTTTTCAAGGCAAATCAATGGTGCCCATGGGATACCTGCCATAATATATAGCTTGACAACATCGGGGAGTTATGTTTAATAACCCATTTCCTGAAAAATTTATTTAGAGGTAGAGCGAGATGAAAAGAACTTATCAGCCCAGTAACACTTCCCGTAAACGTACCCATGGTTTTCTCGTCCGGATGTCCACGAAAAATGGTCGTCTGGTTATCAAGCGGAGAAGGGCAAAAGGGCGTAAAAACCTGTCCGTAAGAATAGCCACGAAGTAACAGCTTTTTTGCGTGACTGCTGATACTTCCGCAACGTATCCCAAAACAGCGCGTTTGTTGAAGCGAGCCGATTATCTTCGGCTCGCTTCCGCTCCCCATAAAGCATCATCACGGGGTTTTCTCGTTGTTTGGCAGGATACTGGCTTTTCGGAAGCTCGTCTCGGTGTGACAGTGAGCAAAAAAGTTGGTTGCTCAGTGGTGAGAAGCCGTGTCAAGCGTGGCTTGCGTGAGTATTTCAGAAAAAACCGTTTTTCAATGTTGGCGGTGGATATTAATGTCATCGCACGCCGTGAATCGGCTCAGTTGACGTATACCGAAACCATTTGGGAACTCGATAAGGCGTTCCGTTTTATAATAGGCCCACCCCCATGTTCAAGAGCTGTCTGCTCCTTGTAATCAGGTTCTATCAGAAGTTGATCTCTCCGCTTCTTCCCCAGGCCTGTCGTTTTTATCCCTCCTGTTCCGAGTATTCCCGCGAGTCAATCATTCGGCATGGTGTTGTCAGGGGGATGTCACTGACTTTTGTCCGGTTGGGCAAGTGTCATCCGTTTCATCCGGGCGGTTACGACCCGGTACCTCACTACAAAGAATAGTATCAGGAGCAACGATGGAAAAGCGTGCTTTCATAGCGGTAGGTCTCTCAATTGCTGTATTTTATCTCTTCTCCATGCTCTATGGACCGGATAAAAAAGCCACTCAAGCAGTTCCTCAACCAGGCACACCGGTTGCTGTGTCTGCTTCACCAGCCACGGCCGCTTCTGCCGTCGCTTCTACCCCGGTTTCCCCGGAGCAGTCAGCGGCTTCGGCAACCCCCCAAAAGGATGTTACCGTTGATACCGAACTGTACACGGCGGTGTTTTCATCGCGGGGAGCCAGCCTGAAAAGCCTGGTTCTGAAAAACTACCGTGAAGCAAAGACCCCCACTGCCAAAAATGTCATGCTGGGTGCCGACGCTGATCCTAATATTTCATCCTATGCCTCACGTGCCACCGGTTTTAATCTCTCCGACAGCTGTCAGTACAGTACGGATGCAGTTTCCTTTTCCGTTGCAAAGGGGGGGACACGACAACTGGCCTTTACGTATGTGTCGGGGCAGGGTTTTACGGTTCGTAAAACCTACACGTTCACCTCCGGTGCCTATGGCATCAAGCTAGATAGCGAGGTTTTCAACAATTCTGCTGCGCCTCTGGTGGGTGCATTACAGCAGGTTATGACCTATCCGGCGGAACCAAAGGTCAAAGACAACCGGTTTGATACGGCTGGTGCCTATCTCTTTTCCGATGACAAAATTCATTCCGATAAAATCAAGGATGTTGCCGCTGCGACCAAACGCTATGACAAGGGGATACTCTGGTCCGGTTTTGCCGATAAGTATTTTCTCAATGCCATTATGGCTGAAAATGGCAGTATTGCCGCAGTTGATTTGAAAAAGAATGGTGCTGGTTTTTTTGAATCCATCGTCTCATCCCCCCAGTTTACCATTAATCCAGGTCAGTCCACGGTCGTATCCCAGCGGATTTTCGTCGGCCCCAAGGATATTGATATTTTGAAGGCCCAGGGCAATTCCCTGGTACAATCTCTCGACCTTGGCTGGTTTACCGTCATTGCCAAGCCGTTGCTCTACACGCTGAAGTTCTTCTACAGCTATGTGGGTAATTACGGTATCGCCATCATTATCATTACCATTATTCTTAAAGGTTTGTTCTTTCCGCTCACTCACAAGAGCTATAAATCCATGAAGGGCATGCAGAAAATCCAGCCGGAAATGGCCAAACTCCGTGAAAAATACAAGGATGACCGTGATGCCATGAATAAAGCGGTCATGGAACTCTATCGCGTTCACAAGGTCAATCCCATGGGGGGATGCTTGCCCATGGTGGTACAGATTCCGGTCTTTTTTGCCCTCTATAAGTCTCTGATGTTTTCTATAGAACTGCGTCACGCGCCATTCTTTCTCTGGGTTACTGACCTTGCCGACAAGGATCCCTACTATGTGACCCCGGTTATCATGGGCATCACTATGTTTTTTCAGCAGAAGATGACACCATCCCAGATGGATCCCATGCAGCAGAAAATGATGCTGGCACTGCCCGTGGTATTCACATTTATGTTCCTCAGTTTTCCCTCCGGCCTGGTTCTTTACTGGTTGGTTAACAACATTCTGACTATTAGTCAGCAGATGTATATCAATAAGTTGGTAACCGACTAGTTGGTTGCTTCCGGAAAGGTGGGCTCATGTACATCCATGATACAATAGCTGCGGTATCCACACCTCCCGGTAATGGTGGTATAGGTATCGTGCGTGTCAGTGGTGATCTGGCCGCCCATGTGGGGATTACTCTTTTTAAACCAGTAAAAAACGGTGGCCTCGTGAGCCACCGTTTTTCTTTTGGTACGATTTATGATAGCGCACACGATCAGGTTGTTGATGAGGCCATGGCTGTATTCATGCGTGGTCCCCATTCCTATACGCGCGAGAATCTTCTTGAACTCCATTGCCATGGTGGTTGGTTGGTGGTGGAGCGGGTGCTGGCTCTGGTGCTTTCCTGTGGAGTTCGTCTTGCTGAGGCGGGAGAGTTTACCCGGCGGGCATTCCTCAACGGGCGTATTGATCTGACCCAGGCCGAAGCGGTGATGGATATTATTGCTTCTGAGAGTGACTCAGCTCTGCAATTAGCCCAGAATATCCGTGGTGGTGCTCTTTCCCAGCGGATTGATGCTATCAGAGGTTTGCTCCTGCAGGCCCTGGCACTGGTGGAAGCGTATATCGATTTTCCCGACGATGATCTTGGTCATCTTGATTCCGTTGCCATCCTCAAAGCAGTTGACGATGCCCGTCAGCAGATTGCAGAACTGCTCGCTTCCTTTGAAGAGGGGAGGGTTATCCGTGACGGTATTGCCGTGCTGATTGTCGGCAAACCCAATGCCGGTAAGTCCAGTCTCCTTAATCGTTTGCTCAACGAAAACCGGGCTATTGTTACCCATATTCCGGGTACTACCCGTGATATTATCGAGCAGAAGGTTAATTTCGAGGGGCTTACTGTGCGACTCCTTGATACAGCCGGTATCCGTCACACTGAGGATCCGGTTGAGCGGGAAGGGATAAGTCGTACTCTGGCGCAGATTCCTCTGGCCGATCTGATACTCGCTGTTTTTGATGCTTCAGCCGACTTTACTTCTGAGGATCAGCTGATTCTTGATGCCGTTGCCGGTCGTCGTGCCATCGCTATTATGAATAAATGCGATCTCCCCCGGCAATTATCACTCCCTGATCCGGCACTTTTTCTCGAAACGGTAACTATTGCTGCTCTGTCAGGTCACGGCATAGACCACCTTAAACAGCGAGTCTCAGCCCGATTTCTGGCCGGTAGTGGTGATTCTCGTGATCGGGTTGCTCTGAGTCGGGCGCGGCACCGGGATGCTCTCGAAGTAGCTGCCCGCCATCTCGCTACTTTTGGTGACAATTTTGGTGAGCAAAATTTGGAACTGCTTGCCCTTGATCTCCGTGGTGCCCTTGACGGAGTCGGTTCGGTTACCGGTCAGGTGGTTAACGACGAATTGCTGGATCTTATCTTCTCCTCTTTTTGTATCGGTAAATAACAGTCGCAATGTTTCACGTGAAACATTGTGGTAACGGTGACCTTATTCATGATGACCTATGATCAGACATATGATGTAATCGTGGTTGGTGCCGGTCATGCCGGGTGTGAAGCAGCTCTTGCTGCGGCACGCATGGGGTGCAGCACCATGTTGCTGACCATTAACTTGGACGCCATTGCCCTAATGTCGTGCAATCCTTCCATCGGTGGGTTGGCAAAGGGACATTTGGTCAAGGAAATCGATGCCCTTGGCGGTGAGATGGCGAAAAATATTGATGCCACCGGCATTCAATTTCGTATTCTTAACACCAAAAAGGGACCGGCTGTTCGCGCATCACGGGCACAGGCCGATAAACAGCTTTACCGTCTCAGAATGAAGCGTGTTCTTGAACAACAAGACAATCTCCATATCAAGCAGGGGGAAGTTACCTCATTATTTATCGTACATGGGGAGGCGAGGGGGGTAGAAATCCGTTCAGGCATTCGCTACCTGTCTAAAACTGTGGTTGTCACCACAGGAACCTTCATGCGTGGTTTGATTCATATCGGGCTTAACAACTATCCCGGTGGTCGTGCAGGAGATCAACCATCCATCGGTTTGTCTGATCAGCTGCGCAGCATCGGTTTCTCCGTTGGACGCTTAAAAACCGGCACCCCGGCTCGTCTCGACATTCGAACCATTGACCTGACAAAGCTTGAGCCTCAGTGGGGTGACACGCCTCCCCAGCCTTTTTCTTTCAGTACCGAACGCATCACCATGCCACAGGTGCCCTGCTACATCGCCTATACCAATAGCCGCTCCCATGACATAATCAGAGGGGGACTAGACCGTTCACCGCTCTATTCCGGCGTTATTGAAGGTATTGGACCGCGCTACTGTCCGTCTATTGAAGATAAAGTGGTGCGTTTTCCCGAAAAGGATCGCCATCAGACGTTTATTGAACCGGAAGGGTTAGAAACCGTCGAGGTCTATCCCAGTGGCATGTCAACATCCCTCCCTATTGACGTACAGATTGAGTTTTATCGCTCCATTGTGGGTCTGGAGCGTGTTGAAATTATGCGGCCAGCCTATGCCATTGAATATGATTATGTCGATCCGATACAGCTGTTTCATTCGCTTGAGACCAAGGTAATTGCTAATCTCTACCACGGTGGGCAGATCAATGGTACCTCCGGTTATGAAGAGGCGGCGGCGCAGGGACTTGTTGCCGGTATAAATGCTGCTTTACGGGTTAAGGGAGAGGAACCGCTTATTCTTGGCAGGAGTGATGCCTATATCGGAGTAATGATCGATGACCTGGTGACACTGGGTACCAAGGAGCCGTACCGGATGTTTACCTCCCGAGCAGAGTACCGTTTGCTGCTGAGAGAGGATAATGCCGACCTGCGCCTTCGTGATATCGGCTACCGGATTGGTCTCATCAGTGATGCTGACTACGGGGCTTTTGTCGATAAGCGACGCCTTATTAGTTGTGAATTGGAACGGTTGTGTCATACCAGACTTCAACACGCAGATGCTGAATGTTCGTATCTTTCCGGCAAGGGTATAGCCGAAATTCAAAAGGGGACGTCTCTTGAACAGCTCTTGAAACGCCCCGAGATTACTTATGAAGACCTGGCTGAATTGGACAATGTTTCACGTGAAACATCTCCCGTTATCCGGGAACAGGTAGAAATTCAGATAAAATACAAGGGTTACATTGACCGCCAATTGGAACAGGTGGAACAGGCGAAAAAGCTGGAGTCCACAAAGATACCGGCGATGCTTGATTATGGTTCCATCAAAAGTCTGACGACAGAAGTGCGGGAAAAACTGGCAGTAAACAGACCCGGTACCCTGGGACAAGCATCACGCATACCGGGAGTAACACCGGCAGCAATATCTATTCTGTCAATAGCCCTGAAATCAGCGTCATGGAAGGAGCAGAACGCGTAATGGCTCAGCAAACAGTAGGGAACATTGTCGCCGAAAAAACTGCAATAATACCAGCAGTACTATCAGCGCAGCAGGTGAGCTCCTTTAATCGCTATACGGAAGAGTTACTTAAATGGAACAGTAAGGTGAATTTAACTGCCATCACGAAACCTCGTGAAATTGCAATCAAGCATTTTGTGGATTCACTGGCACTGATTCCCTATCTCTCGGCCGGTGATCGCCTGCTTGATATCGGTTCCGGTGCGGGCCTGCCGGTTATTCCGCTCAAAATTATGGTTCCTGACGTGGCAATGGTATCGGTGGATGCGGTGGCCAAGAAAATACAATTTCAGCGTCACGTTATCAGAACACTGTCACTCACCGGAATTGAAGCAGTTCACTCGCGCATTGAAGAGCTGCATCGTTCCCATCCCCAGCAGTTCTCCGTTATTACCTCCCGGGCGTTTACCCGGCTTGATCGGTTCGTTGAACTTGCCGCACCGCTGTTGGCAGAGGGGGGGGTGCTAATCGCCATGAAAGGTGATCATGGTGAACATGAGATTACGGAAAATGATGGGGCGCTCAAGGCCAGTGGTTTTGTGGTGAGTTCCGTAATTCGCTATGAATTGCCCGATGCCATGGGTTCACGGAATCTTACATTCCTGAAACGGCGCGAAGCCGCGTAAAATATGGGCTGGAAAGGTGTGTTTCAAAAATTGGCTGTAATGCAGTTTTGAGCCATTGTCCTAGGTGATGTGAGGTAAAAGTGCTTTTTTGGCTTACAGGCGATTTGTGGGCGAATTAACGATGGTATGCTGTTTTTTCCCGCTCCCTTCGTGGGAGAAGGTGCCCGTCAGGGCGGATGAGGGGGAAAGGCTATGCCCCTTGCAAAAAAACAGACAGTCCACCAGAGAGAAAAAGTTGCAGATAGGACGAATCTGCACTAGAGTGTGAATTTAGACATTCACCATAAAGGGACTACCAGGGCCATGCAGGTACGAATATATTATGAAGATACCGACTCCGGTGGTGTGGTGTACCATGCTAACTATCTTAAGTTCATGGAGCGGGCACGTTCGGAATATTTTCGCAGCCACGGTTTTCTGGTTGCGGAACTGGCGCAAAACGGTTTTGTGTTTCCGGTGGTTCATATGGAACTGGATTTTAAAGCCCCAGCGCTCCACGATGATCTGCTGACCGTTGAAACAGCTCCTGTGGTCGTGGGGGGAGCGTCGGTGAGTCTGCAACAAAGGATTGTGCGGGAACGTGATGGGCGTCTGTTGGTGGAGGGGACAGTGGTGCTGGCATGTATTACCCCCCGCTTGAAGGCGCAACGAATCCCACTGGCGATTCGGCAGATGCTGGAGAGGGAATTGAAAGAAAGGGTGTGCGAACGTTGAACAGTTTGGGAACGGCGCGAATAGGGCGTGAGGAGGCACTTCAGCTGCTGAATCGTGGGGATTTGCTGGCACTGGGGGCGCGTGCCAACACCATCCGCAGCGTACTCCACCCGGAGAAAATGGTTACTTTTGTGGTTGATCGCAATGTCAATTACACAAATATCTGTAGTTCAAAGTGTCTGTTCTGTGCATTTTACCGGTCAAAGGATGCTGCCGATGCCTATCTGCTGACCCACGATCAGATTTTCAGAAAAATTGCCGAACTGGTGGAGGCGGGGGGAACCCAGTTGTTGATGCAGGGGGGGCTTAACGCTGACCTGAAAGTGGAGTATTTTGAAGAGCTGTTTCGAGAAATAAAGCTCCGTTTTCCGACCATCCAGAACCACTCCCTGTCACCGGCTGAGGTTGCCAATATTGCGGTCAGCTCGTCTCTGACGCTTGACGAGGTACTCCGGCGTCTCAAAACCGCTGGTTTGGACTCCATACCGGGGGGAGGGGCGGAAATTTTGGTGGATGAGGTACGTAAGGCCATCTCACCGGAAAAAATTGGCTGGCAACAGTGGGGGGAGGTAATGTTGAAGGCGGCTGCCCTTGGCATGCCGACCACGGCAACCATGATGTTCGGCAGTCGTGAAAAACCTGAGGATATCGTCGAGCATCTGTTCCGTGTTCGGGAATTACAGGATCGGGGGGGCTCCTTTACCGCCTTTATCCCCTGGACTTACCAGCCGGGAAACACGGAGCTGGGGGGGACAACGGCAACGGGCACCGATTACCTGAAAGTACTGGCACTGTCCCGGATCGTACTTGATAATATTCCCAATATTCAGGCAAGTTGGGTTACCCAGGGTGCTAAAATGGCCTCGGTGGCTCTGCTTTTCGGTGCCAACGACCTGGGGGGCACCATGTTGGAAGAGAATGTAGTGGCGGCGGCAGGATGTAGTTTCTGCATGTCGCAGCAAGAGATGATTTCCCTGATACGTGATGCCGGCTTTCGGGCTGCCCAGCGTACCACAACCTACTCAATTATGAGGGAGTTTCCGGTTTGAGTTATTTCCATAAGCAGGATGGAACCTGCGAAATTATCACCACCGTGGCACGGCTTGCCGAACTTGCAGAAATCCTCAAGAACCAGCAGGAAATTGCCGTTGACCTTGAGATGGACTCACTGCATCACTACCGGGAGAAGGTCTGTCTGGTGCAGATTTCGACCCGTGACCAGAGCTGGTTAATCGATCCACTGGCAGTAACGTCTCTGGAACCGCTGGCTGCTCCCCTGGCCGACCCGGCCATAACCGTAGTCATGCATGGGGCTGATTATGATATCAGATCCCTCCACCGGGATTTTGGTATCGAGGTGACCAACCTGTTTGATACCATGCTGGCGGCTCGTTTTTTGGGTATCGGCGAATTTGGTTTGGCAGCTCTGCTGCGGGCTCGTTTCGGCATTGAACTGGACAAGAAGTACCAGAAAGCCGATTGGAGCAAACGCCCTTTGAGCCGTGAAATGTGTGCCTATGCCATGGCCGATACCTCGGATTTACTGCCGCTCTATGACCAACTGCGGGGCGAGCTCACCCAGAAGGGACGGCTTGCCTGGGTTGAAGAAGAGGGGCGTTTGGTCTGTCAGGCACGGGTATCGGAAAAGGAAGGGCCACTCTTTCTTTACTGCAAGGGGGCCGGTAAACTGCGGGGGGTAGGCCTGGCTATCCTGGAGGAGCTACTCCAGATGCGGGCTCGTCAGTCCGAACAGTTTGATCGTCCCCCGTTCAAGGTGCTCTCAGCGGATACCCTCATTGAGGTGGCAGAGCTGCGTCCCCGGTCGCTCCACGATTTAGCCATGGTAAAGGGGATGACGTCGGGGCAGATTCAGCGCCATGGTGCCGGTATCCTGGCGGCGGTGACTAAAGGGGCGACAACGCCGGAGCAGCAGCTGCCGCGTTTTCCTCGCAGTACCAAAAAAGAGGTCACCGAGCAGACCAAGGAACGGCTCAAAAACCTGAAGTCCTGGCGGGAACGCTTCAGCGGAGAATTGGGGCTCGATCCGGGGGTGGTGGCACCAAATTGGCTCCTTGAATCAGTGGCTGACACCACGGAGGCATCCCTCGAAGAGCTGAATGCCCTCTCCGGTATGCGAGATTGGCAGAAGCAGCTCTTTGCCGCTGATTTGGCCCGTATTATCGCGATGGCATGAGCTGATGGTGCGGGGGGGCGGTTCACGCAAGGGGTTTACCCTGATCGAGATCATGGTGGTGGTGGTTATTATCAGCATGGTGCTGATGATTGTCATCCCCAAACTCCCCTCCTCTGACCAGAATAATCTGAAAAATTCAGGAAGAACCCTGGCGTCAACCCTCCGCTATCTGCAGGAGCGGGCCGCTGCCTCCGGTACCGGTTACTCACTGACCATGCTGCCTGGTACAGAACAGATGAAAATCAGCGAGGTGAGAGGGGATGGCAGCAGGCTGGAACCGAAGGATCCCCTGTTACAGAAATCACCGATAATAGGGGGAATAGTAGTTGCTGACGTGCGGATTCCCCGTCTTGGGAAGATTACGGAAGGGGAAGTTCGGGTAGATGTGGGTGTCGGGGGGATCCGTGAGTTTGTCACGATCCACCTACAGGGATCATCGGGACAGTTCTGGACGGTCATGGCCTATCCGTCAGGGAGAAAGATCCAGCAGTTTCCCGGGTACCTGGAGGATGTGCCATGAAACACCACCGTACCTCGGGATTTACCCTCCTCGAAGTCATGGTCTCTTTGGCCATAATGGCCGGCGTTATTCTGACGGTGCTTTCGTCGGTGAACTACCATCTGGGTATCGTCGCCAGTGAGCGGGACAATACCCAGATGACCCTGCTGGCTCGTAGTCAATTGGAAGTGCTCACGAAGGAACCAAAGAAAGATACGGGAACTTTTGCTCCCACCTATCCGGAGTTTACCTGGGAGACCGATGTGCTGTCGGCAGAGATCCCCGCGATGAATCTGAAGAAGCTGGTGGTACGGGTAAAGCGAGGAAGTAACGGCAAGGAGGTGGTACTTGTCCGCTACAAACAGTGACGGTTTCACGCTAATTGAAGTGCTCATTGCGGTTGGTCTCTTGGCGATCCTGACCACCGCCCTCTATGGCAGCTATTTCGGAGTGGCACGGGCACGTGAACGGACAGCCGCCGTTATGGAGTCAAGCCGGGAGCTGTCTGATACCCTTGATCTCATCCGGCGTGAGGTAGAAGCGGCGGTGCCACCGCCGGTAACTCCGTCGACAAACATGACACGAGAACAGCAGCTGCGGCCACGCCTTGTGGTTGAAGATAGGGATTACTTCGGACTTCCATCATCCACATTGACGATTACCACCCGTGTTCCGACAATTGGTGATCTTACCCCCGGTTCCGGCACGGTGAGGGTTACCTATCAGATTATTGAGAAGAACGGCAAGCGGATATTGCGACGGCAGGAACGTGATATTTTTTCCGAGGATAGCACGGTGCCGTTTTTGCCACAGATGGAACGGATAAGCTCTTTTTTGGTGGAGTGCTATTACGGTTCAAAGTGGGTAAAAACCTTTGATACAGAGGTAAACCGGGCACTGCCGGACGCGGTAAGAATAACAGTACAGGTTGGGGACGAAGGAAAGTTGGTCGCCTATTCCATACTCGCCACGCCAAAGGTGGGTAAGTAATGAAAAGGGGAATGGAAGGTGATGCCGGCTTTGCCCTTATATTAACCTTGATAATAACCTCACTGATGGTGGCACTCGTCGTGGAGATGGCCCATCAGGTGTACGTGGATGTGTCCCTCAGTCGCAGTTTCCGGGATGGGCAGCAGGCAGCGATTCTGGCCGAATCCGGGGTCGAGGGGGGCAAGTTTATTCTGGCCAATGCTTCGCAAAACAAGACACTTTTTCAGACCATACTGGTAAATGGGTTCAAGCAGGAAAATGAGATAGGTTCACTGGCAATCTCTCTCAAGGACGAAAGCGGTAAGCTAAATATAAATGATATTGTTAATGAAGATGGTACTGAAAACCTCATAAATATGAAGTCTGTGCAGACCTTGGGCACTCTCTGTAATATTCCCAAAGAGGATTGGTATACGGTTGCTTACTGGATTAATAATAAATATGAAAAAAATGTTGGCAGTGCCGCCATGGCATATTTTCGTAGTAAGGGGTACAACTCACGTAATAATAAGCTGGAAACAGTGAAAGAACTGACACTGATTCACAAGGACTTTAAGCCGGAAATTGTCAGTAAACTTGAGCCGTTTTTCACCGTCGTCTCCAATAGGGGATCAAAGATGACGAATCAAATAAATATTAATAGCGCACCACCGGAGGTCTTGACGTCCCTCGATATAAAGAGTGATATTGTTACCAGGATAATTGCAAATCGACCCTACGAAGGATCAGGTGAACTGTGGGAGCGGGTGCCGGAAATGAAAACAATCAGTCCAACTCAAAGTTCAAGAATTAGTTACACCAGTCGTTTTTACGAAGTAACAGCAGTTGCCACAGTAAAGGACACAACCAAAACAATTAAGACAGTTTTGGATGCTGGTTCACCGAAAACGTGGATAGAATACTAAAAAGCTCCTAACGAAACACGAGGATGTTGCAACATATGGACTGTTTAATCATACAAGCGGGGACAAAAGAGCTGACAGTCGCCCATTTCGGGGTGACCAAGGGAAGTACGGAGCTGATTGGTGCCGCTTCCATTGAGCTGAACGAAGAGCGGACACTGGCCGATGCGGTGAGGGGGGTGGTGGAGAAGATTGTCGGCTCTCCCCAGGTGGTGCTCTGTCTGTCTCCCTCTCTCTTTGCCCAGCGCTCCATTGCCCTTCCCTTTAACGACATGCGTAAGGTGCGTGAAATTCTCCCCGCCCAGTTACAGGGGGAGTCAGCCATTCCGATCGAGGAACTCTCCTTGGGAGTTCTGGCCGCCGAAAGTGGTAGGTTCCTAGCTCTTTGGGCTCGCAAACATGATATCGGTGAGGCAATCGCCTGCTTTCGAGAGGCCGGGCTTGAACCGCAGGTCATTACCTCACTCCCCTTTGCCTATGGTGAGCTGCCGGGCATCCCCGCAGACTGTTTTGTCTGTGACGGATCGACGCTGGCACTGATACGGGGGGGCAAGCTTACCTATTTCCGCACCTTCAACAGCACTCCCACCGGGCCAATGATTGCTGCCATCATGGCCGCGCTGGAACTTGCCGGTGAGGAACTGCCGGAGCGTCTCTGTCTGATTGGTGATGCGGGAGACACTATGGATTTGGCTTTCCTGCCATTGCCGGCTGAGATTGTGGCGGTGCCAACCGAACTGGGAAAACTCTTTAAAAACGAGGAGACCTTCCAGCAGTTGGCCGGTCTGTATGCGGTGGCTCGTGCCAGTTTTGCCGGTCGGCTGCCAGATTTTCGGCAGGGAGAACTTGCCTGGACAGCCGGTGATGCGAAGGTACATCGGAAACTGATGCTGACCGGGATACTTGCGACGCTTGTCACGCTTCTGCTGCTGGGACAGGAGGGGCTCAAATACCGTGCCGTCACTACCGATCTGGCCTCAGTGAACAAATCTATTGCCGCTCTGTACCGTGAAATTTTCCCGACCCGTAGTAAGGCGGTTGATGAAGTTGCCGAGATAAAAGGGGAGATTAAAAAACTCTCCGGCATTGAAGCAACCGGCAGCTACCTGGATCTGTTGAAAGTCATCGCAGAAGCCAAGGGGAACACCATTAACGGCCTCTATGAGGCAGAATCTGAAGGGCGAAGTGTTAGAATCAAGGGGGATGCCCGTTCAAACCAGGCGGTGAATGAGTTTAAGGCCGCGCTGATGCCACTTATGGCGTCCGTAGAGCTGGGAGAAGTTAAAAGCCGCCCCGATGGTATGGTTGGCTTTATCCTGACCGGTACACTGAAGGAGGGGAACAAATGAGAGCTGTGGAGATAATTCGCGATCTCTGGCTGGATCTTGACCGTCGCTCCCGCCTTTTGCTCGGCTACGCCCTGATAATCCTGTTGATCGGTGCGGTCGGCTGGTCTGCCCTGCACAGCCGGGTGGCGGCACTGGAAAAGAAACGGACGGCACGGGAAAGCATACTAAAGGAACTGCTGCCACTTAAGGTTGCCTATCTGACGGCACGCCAGTCAGCGGATATGCTGACCGGCAGAATGGCCTCACTGCGCCCCGATGATTCACCGGCAAAACTGGTGGAAGAGACCGGCATCAAGGGGAAATCGGTGAAAATCACCCCGGTAAAGGGGGAGGAAAAAAACGGCTTTATCGAGGATGGTGCGGATATTCGTATCGACTCTCTGACCATGAATGAGGCGGTCAATCTGATCTATCGGCTGGAAAAGGGCAACCGACCACTGGTCATTAAAAAAAGTAATATACGGATTCGGTTTGATGATCAGTCCCGCTGTGACCTCAATCTGGTACTGGCACTGCTCAGGCCGGTGACCGGACAGGCAAAAAAATGACCGGTGGTCGCGTGGCACGGGGAGGGGCGATTCTTTTCGGCGTACTGTTGCTGTTCCTGCTGTTCAGCTATCTGCTGTTTCCGACGGAGCGGATTGACAGTATCATTAATCAGACGTTGGCACGCCAGGGGGTGACCCTGGCTCCGGCGGTACACAAAACCATGCTCCCCGGACTGGCCTGGGACAAACTGCTTCTTTCTTCTGAACAGGGGCCACTATTTGCCAGTGACCGGTTACAGATCAGATTGCACTTACTGCCGCTGCTCACCGGGCGGGTGGTAGTAGGTGCCTCCGCGTCGATTGGCGGAGGGGAACTGGATCTTCGCACCGGTGTTACCGGGAAAACAGCTCTGGAGCTTTCGGCCGATGGCATACCGCTGGCCGGGATTCCCTTCTTCAAAAGCGTCATGGGTGCCAAAACGATGGGGGGAATCTTCTGGAGTCGGGGCACTCTGCTGCGGAGTGTCCAGGGGATTAGCGGTGATGTGAAGCTGGAAATAAAACAGCTGGAGTTTTCCGGTATCAAGCTGGGTGATTTTCCCCTTCCCGATGCTGCCAATATGAAGGCCCAGGGGATTGTCCGAGTCACCAACGGCAGGGCCCGGGTGGAGAGCTTTACCCTGGAAAGTGACGGTCTCTACATGCGGCTTTCCGGTGATCTACCGGTTGAAAATATTGGGGGAACGCCGCTCTCTATGAAGCTGGAAATCATGCCGAAGGCGGAGCTGCTGGAAAAACAGAAGCTGGTGTTTCTCATGCTGACAAAATTTATGGTTTCCCCCGGTGTTTACAATGTGCCGGTGAGCGGAACCCTGTTGAAGCCGGTGATCAGGTAAGGGGTGAAAAGATGAAAATCGGCCTGCTGGGGGGGAGCTTTAATCCGGTTCATAATGCCCACCTTCGCATCGCCGACGGGGCAAAGCTGGCCTGTGGGCTGGAACGGGTTATTTTTATTCCCGCCGCCGATCCACCCCATAAAATCCTGGTCGGTGACGTCTCCTTTGCCCAGCGAGCCCAGATGGTGCGACTGGCCATTGCCGGCCGTGCTGATTTTGAACTGTCGTCGCTGGAAGAGGAGCGGGGGGGGAAATCCTACTCCATTGACACCATCGCCGAGTTTCGTAACCAGCGGCCGGATAGTGAAATTTATTTTATTATTGGTGGTGATTCGTTTCTGGACATCGGGACTTGGCATCGCTATCAGGATATCTTCGCTTCGTGCAATCTCATCGTGGTGGAACGTCCTGGTCACCCGGTTACGGATCCGTTCCACAAGTTGCCGATGGCCGTTAAGTGCCAGTTTACAGTCGCCTCAGACGGTACCGGCAGTTTAAAACATGAATCAGGGAGTTCCGTCCATTTCATAACCGGTGCCCCTCTGGATCTTTCTTCAACGGAAATCCGCCGACGGGCCGCAGGGGGAATTGATATCACCCGGCTGGTTCCCGCCGACGTCGCTGCATATATCTCGCAACAAAGGATCTATCACCAATGCCAGTAAAAAAAGAAAAACCTGTGGAAAAACTGACCCTGACCGCCGCCGAACGGGCCTTCAAATGTGCCGAACTGGCCTACGACAAGAAGGCTTTTGACATTTGCGCCCGTGATATTTCACGGGTTTCATCCATCGCCGATTATATGGTGATTATCTCCGGCTCGTCCGACAAACAGAATCAGGCCATTGCCGATAATATCCGCAGCGGCCTGAAGAAATTCGGTAAAGTCAACGATATCGAAGGGGCCACCGACGGCAAATGGATCGTCATGGATTATGGCGATGTGCTGGTACATATCTTCCATGACCAGATCCGCCGCTACTACGACCTTGACGGTCTCTGGGGCATGGCTCCCGAACTTGAATTGCCACCGGAAATTAAAGCGGCACGCAAGGAATCTGATTTTTGAAAATAAAGGTGCTCTGGATCGGCAAGAGCCGCGATCCCTGGGTAAAGGAAGCCATTGGTGACTATGGGGGGCGTATCCGCCGCTATATGCCCCTTGAGCTGATTGATATCCGTGACGAAAAAGGGGCCGAGGCCGAGGAGATGCGCCGCCGTGAGTGTGAACGGCTGGAAAAACATCTCTCCCCCGGTGCCACGGTCGTGCTCCTCGATGAGCGGGGAGAGTTGCTTGATTCTCCCGGTCTGGCAACCTTTGTCGGCAAACAGCGTGATGGGGGGGTAGGGGAACTTATTTTCATCATCGGTGGAGCCTACGGTTTCTCCGATGAATTTCGACGGCGGGGCAAGCTGCTGGCACTGTCGAAAATGACCTTTACCCACCAGATGGTACGCCCCTTTCTGCTGGAGCAGATTTACCGATCGTTCACTATCCTGAATGGTGAACCGTACCATCATTGACGAAAAGGAGTGAGCCGATGAAAAAGCCGCTGGTACTGATGATTCTCGATGGATGGGGATTGAACCCCAATCCTGCCCACAATGCCGTTGCTCTGGCCAAGACCCCGAACCTGAGCGGATATCTGACCGCCTACCCTCATACCACCATTCTGACCTCTGGCATGGCGGTCGGCCTGCCGGAGGGGCAGATGGGGAATTCGGAGGTGGGGCACCTGAATCTGGGAGCCGGTCGGGTGGTGTATCAGGAGTTGACGCGGGTCAGTAAGGCCATTGCGGATGGAGATTTTTTCACTAACCAGGTCTTTCTGGAGTGCCTTGCCAAGGTCAAGGCGTCAGGGGGGCGTCTACACCTGTCCGGACTGCTGTCCGACGGCGGTGTCCATTCCCACAATAGCCACCTCTACGCACTGCTGGAACTGGCCAAGCGGGAAGGGGTGGCACAGGTATTCATCCACTGTATCCTGGACGGTCGGGATACGCCCCCCCAAAGTGGTGCCGACTACCTGGCCCAGCTTGAAAGGGAGATCGACCGGATCGGCATTGGTACCATCGCCACGGTGATGGGGCGTTATTATGCCATGGATCGTGATAATCGCTGGGATCGGGTGGCAAAGGCCTACGATGCCATGGTTCACGGTCAGGGAGAGCTGGCCGTGTCCCCCGGTGAGGTGATCCGGCAGAGCTATGAAACCAAGATTTATGACGAATTTGTACTGCCGACGGTTATCTGCGAAGAGGGGGCCCCCCGTGGTGAAATTCGCGATGGCGACGGTTTTATTTTCTTTAACTTCCGCTCGGATCGGGCACGGGAAATTACCCGGGCACTGGCTTTGGCCGACTGCGATGGGTTTGCCCGCCACCAACGTCCCCAGCTTTCCGGCTATGTCTGCCTGACCGAATACGATGGTACCTTTGGCCTCCCCACCGCCTTTGCTGCAACCGGCCTGGATAATATTCTGGGGGGGGTCTTGTCAGGTGCCGGTCTTGCACAGCTCCGTATTGCCGAAACAGAAAAGTATGCCCACGTGACATTTTTCTTCAACGGCGGCGTGGAAGCTCCCTTTCCGGGGGAAGATCGGGCACTGATCCCGTCACCCCAGGATGTGGCAACCTACGACAAAAAACCGGAAATGAGTGCGGGAGCGGTGACTGATAAACTGCTGAAACTGCTGGAGCGGGATCTGTATGACGTGGTAATCCTCAACTTTGCCAACTGCGATATGGTGGGGCATACCGGCGTGGAAGAGGCGGCCATCAGAGCCGTCGAAACGGTGGACAGCTGTGTGGGACGGGTAGTGGCAAAGATCCAGGAGCTGGGGGGGGCGGTGCTGATTACCGCCGATCATGGCAATGCGGAGCAGATGCAGGATGAAAACGGCGAACCGTTTACCGCCCATACCACCAATCCGGTACGGTTGATTCTGGTTGATGCCCGCCAAAGTGGTATTGCACTGCGGGACGGCGGCTGTCTGGCCGACATTGCGCCGACCATGCTGAAGATGCTGGGATTGCCCCAGCCAAACGAAATGACTGGGGAGAGCCTTCTATGAAAACAGCATGTATTCCCTCACAAGACAAACAGTACAGCATCGGCAAGATCGTCTGTCTGGCACGTAATTATGCGGAGCACATTAAAGAGCTGGGCAACGAAACCCCGGCGGCACCGGTGTTGTTCATGAAACCGGCCACATCGGTCATTGGTGACGGTGAGGCGGTACGCATTCCGTCGTACTCCTCCGAGTGCCATTATGAGGTGGAGCTGGCCGTACTGATCGGCAGCGAAGCCCGCAATGTGCCAGCCGAAACCGCCCTGGAGTATGTTGCCGGGTACGGTGTGGCGATCGACATGACCCTCCGTGACGTGCAGAACCAGCTGAAGGGGAAGGGGTTGCCGTGGGAGATTGCCAAAGGCTTTGATACGGCCTGCCCCCTGTCCGCTTTTGTGCCGGCAGCGGCCATTACGGACCCACAGGCACTCAATCTGAAGCTGGCGGTCAACGGTGTGGAGCGGCAGAATGGCTGGTCGTCCGATATGATTACCACCGTAGCCCGGATCATTGCCCATGTCTCATCAATCTTTACCCTGGAGCCGGGCGACATCCTGCTGACCGGTACCCCCTCAGGTGTGGGAGCGGTGGTGGCGGGAGACGTCATGACGGCGGAGATTGTCTCCATCGGGCGAATTACTATTCCGGTGGCATGAGCTGCCACACACTGCCATGGGACGCCGCCACGGTAAAGAAACGAAACGTTTTTCACGGTTCATCCGGTTGTTGTCCCGGTTGCGTCCCCTGGAACTGCCGGTTACCCACCGCCACAACAGTGTGGAACTTTACGATAGCGGCAGACAGTTCTTTACAGCACTGTTTGCCGCCATCCGCACTGCTGAAACCTCCCTTCTGCTGGAATATTACCTGATTCACCACGATCATACCGGGATCGAGTTTGCCAATGAACTTGCCGCAGCGGTAGGGCGTGGCGTCAGGGTCAAGCTGATTTATGACTACATCGGCTGCCTTGATACGCCAACCTCCTATTTTAAAAATCTTGCCTGGCAGGGGATAGAACTGCTCCCCTTTAATCCCCCGTCCTTCAGTCGGGGATTGTACCTGTTTGATATGCGGGATCATCGCAAGATGGCTATCATTGATGGTTCGGTGGCCTTTCTGGGGGGCTTTAATATCGGTGATGAATATGCAGGGCGCAGTTCGGCCCGCTACAATTTTCGTGATTTTGGTTTGGCTATACGCGGCGACGCCGTCGGGGAGCTGGCAGCTATATTTAAAGGCACCTGGGCCGGTGATTTTACTGCTCACCCCGGTCAGATACGGAAAGAGCGGGCAACAGACCCGTGGGTTGGTGATGCGGCGGTTAACATTATTAGTGGCGGTCCTCGGCAACGTCGCTCCTTTATCCGGGAATCCTTTCTGGTTAATATTGCAGCAGCTGCCGAGGAAATTGTTATCGCTACCCCGTACTTTGTCCCCGGTCCCCGCATTATACGGGCTCTGTTCCGGGCGGTCAGGCGGGGGGTGCGGGTACAGCTGCTGTTGCCAGCGCGAAGTGACGTGCCGTTCATGCTGCTGCTTGGAAGGAGTTCCTATGCAACCCTCTTAAAGGGGGGGGTGGAAATTTTTGAGCTGGAACGGGAGATACTCCACGCCAAGGTGATGTTGATAGACGGGGAACGAGCCATTATCGGCTCGGCAAATCTGGATCAGCGGAGCTTTCACCGGAACTTTGAGATCAACTGTCTGGTTGATAACAGTGACTTTGGTGCTCAAATCCGCGATCTGCTCAGGGAGGAGATCGGCATGGCACGGATGGTGCCGCTGCATATCCATGAGCGACGTGGTCTGCTGGTACGCATCATGGAGCGGATCGTCTCCCTGTTTGGCTGGTTTCTGTGAAGGGCGGCCTGATTGATACCCATTGTCACCTTGATCTGGTGTCAGTGGACGAGGAGCGTGACGCGGTTATTCAGGCAGCTATGGCAGTGGGCATTGGTACCTTTGTGGTGCCGGGGGTTCATCCGGACGGCTGGAGCAACATCGCCTCCCTGGCGGATGGTTCACCAGGAATACGGGCAGCCTACGGGGTTCATCCAATGTATGCCGATCTGGTGGATGAAACGCTGCTGTGTCGCCTGGGGGAGTGGGGGGAGAGAGCGGTTGCCATCGGTGAGGTGGGGCTTGATCCCGCCTATCCGACACCGTTGGAGGTTCAGGAACGGGCACTGCGGGGTCAGATTCGAGTTGCCAGAACCGTTGGTCTGCCGCTTTTGATCCATTGTCGGGGCTCTTTTCAACGGATGGTAACTATTTTACGGGAAGAGGATGCCGCCCAAGTTGGGGGGCTCATGCATGGCTATTCCGGGTCGCTGGAGATGGCCCGGCAGTTCATCGGCCTCGGTTTTGCCATTGCTCTCTCCGGTTCGGTAACGTGGAGCGGTGCTCAAAAAACCGTACGGGTTGCCCGTGAACTGTCGTTGGAGCATCTGGTGCTGGAAACCGATGCACCGGACATGACACCCCACCCCCATCGGGGGGAATGGAATCGTCCGGCCTGGCTTATGGAAACGGCACGCTGTGTGGCTCGCATACGGGGGATCACCGTGGAGCAGTTGGCCATGGCAACCACGGACACGGCCTATCGAGTTTTGCGGGTTAATGGTGATACCGGCTGATTTACTGCTGTTGTGCGGAGGATGGTTTCGCTTTGCACGGTTCTGTGATAGTATCGGTAAAAAAAGGAGTCGTCGATGAAATATATGCTGGTTCTTCTCTATGTCTCTCTGGTGGCTCTGGCTGTCAACGGCTGTGCCATGCTCACCGCTTGGAAAAGTATCCCTCCACCCGGTGGCTGTGACCAGTGCCACACGGTACCGATCAGTACCAACTGGAAGGTTTCCTACCGACCCGCAGATATCTCCGATGAGCGGGGCAGATTGCCGTTTCAGACCCCTGAATATAACCAGCAGACCCTTGGTGGACAGGAACGTCCCAAGGATTCAAAACAGGTGGAGGGAAAGGCCTGTTTTGATTGTCACCGCTCACCAGATTTCGAGCATCGGGAGTATAAAGGGAAATTTCACCATTAACGTGGTTAACGTTCTGTCAGTACCAGTCTGATGGCGAGTGATGCAAAGACTCCGGCGGTCAGACGGTCAAAAGATTTCGCCACGTGGGGACGTGCCATAAGGTAGGTGCCGATACTGCCGGAAAAGTAGCCGATCAGGCTAAAGATGACGCTGGCTTGTACCATGAAGATCAGGCCAAGTAATAGCATCTGGAGCGGCACATGGCCGACCGATGGTGTGACAAATTGGGGGAGAAAGGCCAGAAAAAACAGTGCCACCTTGGGATTCAGCACATTCATGATAAAGCCCCGTTTGAAGAGCTCGGCATTACTTCTGCTATCTGCGGTACCCAGAGCCACCGTTGACCGCCCCGTCAGGGTTTTATAGGCCAGATAGAGCAGGTACGCAGCACCGGCATATTTGACCATATTGAAGGCAAACAGTGATGAAGAGTAGAGTGCCGAGATGCCGAAGGCGGCGGCAACGGTATGGATGCTGACGCCGCTGCACATGCCGAGGGCGGTGATAATGGCTGGGCTCCTGCCCCGGGTGATCCCCTGGGTCAGGACGAAGATGTTGTCGGGGCCGGGTGCAATGGTCAGGGCGGCGGAGGCTCCGAGAAAATACAAAAGGGTCATGGTCATGGGAATCTCCTCATGTCCGTGGTAATATCAACGAAGGGGAACAGGCAATAATGGACATCGTTGCCGCGCGGTCGCGAATTTCAGCCCATGGCCGGTAGCCTTCAGAACCCCACCAGAGATTGAACGCCTCTTCCGATGGCCACTCCTGAATTACCACCACATCAGGGGCGACACTGTTCAAAACGGGGGCGTTGCTTGTTGAACGGAACACTATTCTCCCCCCGCCTGCTCCAGTCCTGGCAGATGCCCCTTGAGATAACGGTCAAACAGCTCCCGGTCTGTGATGGTGACGAGAATCAGGTAGTAGATCATCATTATCCTTCCCGGCTAAAGCGGTAACCGACCGCCCGTACCGTTTGAAAATGTTTTGGATGTGACGGGTCCGGCTCAAAATATTTGCGGAGCCGGACGATGAAGTTGTCCAGCGTCCGTGTTTCGGTGTCGCTGCTGTACCCCCATACGGAGTGGAGCAGATCGCTCCGGTGGATGGCCTGCCCCTCTTTCTGGAAAAACAGGGAGAGTACCCGTACCTCCATCTCGGTCAGATCGATTTCCCCTTGGGCGGTGCGAGCCCGGTAGGAGAGGAGAAATACCTCGTTGTCACCAAAACGGTACCCCTCCTCCACCGGTTCGGGGCGATACCAGGAGGAGCGGCGGAGCATCCCCTTGACCCGCAGCAGAAATTCCACCAGGTTGAAGGGTTTGGTCAGGTAATCATCGGCACCGTTTTCCAACCCTTCCACCCGGTCAGCATCTTCGGAGCGGGCGGTCAGCATCAAGATCGGTACCCGGGGATCCAGAGTCCGGATGGCACGACAGGCCTGAAAACCATCCATACCGGGGAGCATGACGTCGAGGATCACCAGATCAAAATGCTCGATGTCGAGGGTTGCTAATGCCCGCTCGGCGGTCTCAAAATGGCTCACCCGCAGCCCCTCTTCCTCAAGATTGAAGCAGATGCCTCGTGCCAGGTGGATTTCATCTTCAACCAGCATGATATGTGGTTTATCGCTTTTCATGTCACTCCCCTTTAGGAGACCGGAATTTTAACAGTAAAGGTACATCCCTTGCCCGGTCCATCACTGGTTACTCCAACGGTGCCGCCGTACCCCTTGATAACCGAATCAACGATATAGAGGCCAAGACCGGTGCCCCGCACATTTTCCCCCGGTGGTTGCACCCGGTAAAAACGGTCAAAGACATTTTTTCGCTCTTTCGGGTCAAGCCCCCGGCCATGGTCCCGTACCGTGAGAGTGAGAGTCGAGCCGACCTTTGACAGTTGGACGATAATTTCCGGGCTTTGTGGTGAATAAAGTACCGCATTTTCGAAGAGATTGCGGACAACCATCCCCATCTCTTCCGGGTCGATGATGGTCATGAGCGCGGGGGGCGCTTCAAAGGTGATGGTTCCCCCCTGGGGGAGGGTGGTCCGTTCCCGTTCCACATGCTCGCCAATCAGCATGGTCAGATCCGTGGGGCGTCGCTCCGGTGATTTGCGCCGCTGTTCAAGCCGTGCCGCCATCAGCAGATTATTTATGAGATAGTGAAGCCGGTCGGTATCGGCCAGCATGGTGGTGACAAAGGAGTCGAGTCGTTCTTCCGTCGGTTTTCGGAGGCGAATGGTTTCCAGGTGAAGCTGGATGGAGGCCAGGGGGGATTTCAGCTCATGGGTTACTTGGGAGATGATGTTGCGCTGTTGCAGGTAGAGATTTGCCTGGCGGTTCCAGTAGACAAAGATGACATAGACACCGATGAGGATTAGCACTAGCATCACCAGTCCTTCCACCATCACCGGCCAGTTGGCCCCCCGCCCCAGAAGTTCGGGGCGGTATTTTTCGGCCAGCTGATTGAATTCCCGGTGTTTGCCGATGAACCAGTAAATCCAGAAGACCACGACGGTAATCCAGACCAACTGGATGGCGATCAGTGCCATGATCGGATGAAATATGCGGCGAAGTATGTTCATGATGGTGTCACCCCTTGTGCATCATGGCACTTTCTGCTATGGTATCCGCTTAGTGAAACGTAGTTATAAAAATATATCTTTGGAGCGCATCCATGGCCAATGTGGATTTTAAAAAGCTTAACCGGCAGATGATGGTGTACCGGATAGTTCAGACCATTTTAACCGGTTTGTTGATTGTTTTGGCAGTTATGTTTCAGAACCGTTTTGCCCTTTTGCAAAAACCGGGGCAGTTTTTTAGCAGTATTGCTGCGGCCGTTGTGGTGCAACTGCTGCTGATATATCCGGTGTACCGGCTTGCCTGGCGTGATGCCGGTGTTGAAATCGAAGGGAGTATCGCCCCCCTGACAACTGAGCAGACCGCAGCACTCCGTAAAAAGCGTCTCATTGGTGATCTCTGGAAATTCTGCGGTGTGGCATTCTTTATCGTCTTCGTTTCCCTGGTTCCCGATGCCAGGAAGGCGTCCGGTGCGCCCCTGGTACTGGCGTCAACCATCTTCTCCTTTCTGCTGACCTGCCTCATGTATTTTCAATGTTTCAACTTCAGTGCGAAGAAGCGGATGAAAGGGAACTGAAAAACTCCTTCATCAGTGCGAAGATATCCGCAGAATCCCCCCTGATGATTTCCGTGTCCGGCAATGACCGGAGAAATATCCGGCCGTAGCTTTTATTCAGTACGCGCCGGTCCAGTATGAGGACTGCTCCCCGGTCATCACGACTTCTGATCAGCCGACCGAAGCCCTGGCGGAACTTAATAACCGCCTGGGGCACCGCAAAATCCCGAAACGGATCCCCCCCATCACTCTTGATTTTCTCAGCACGGGCCTGCTGCACCGGCTCGGTTGGTACCTGAAAGGGGAGCCGGGCGATAATAACCAGTCGGAGTGCTTCCCCCTTCACATCAACCCCCTCCCAGAAGGAGTCGGTGCCGAATAGCACGGCATTTCCCTCGGCCCGAAAGCGGGTCAACAACGAATGACGTCCCGTATCCCCCTGCTTAAGCGGGGTAAGTCCCTGGCGGGTCAACGCCGGAGAGAGAGCCTGATACACCCGGTTCAGCATATCATAGGAGGTAAAGAGGATAAAAGCTCCCCCCCGGGAGATGGTGACCGCCTTCATGATATGGCGTTCAAGAGCGGCACGGTAGTCGGAACTGGTCGGTTCGGGCATTTCGTCCGGCACGGCCACGAAGACTTGACGGGCGTAATTGAAGGGGGAGGCCAGTTGCAGTTCGGAAACCCGAGCCGACGGCAGCAGGGCAAAACCGGTGCGTTTTTTCAGGTAGGTGAACTGGCCACCGACCGTCAGGGTTGCTGAGGTGACGATGATAGTTTTCAGCTTATCAAGCACGCTCTCTTTAAGCTCTGTCGAAATATCGAGGGGGGCGGCGGTGAGCCGGGCCTGGATGCCCCGGTTGCCCCGCCGTGTTTCAATCCACCGGCAATATCCGGCGGCATCGGTGGTGAAAAAGAGCAGGCCATCGGCCATATTTTGCAGACGCCCTTCAATGCCGCTGGTGTCGAGCAGTTGATCGGCCAGTCGTTCCTGGAGCTTTTCCGGCAGATCCTTGGAGCGTCGCACCAGGGTGCGGAGTGCCGACGTATAATCGTTGATAGCGTCCGCCAGTGCCTGAAGTCGTTGACGGCACTCCAGCCAAAACTCGGTTCGCTCCGCTTCCGGAGTAATACGGTATTTGACCTCCCGCCCCGCTTCCCCTTTCCCCTCATGCTCCACCCGCAGTGCCAGCCAGTCCATGGTCTGTTCGGTAAGCCCGGACAGGTCGAGGGATTTTGGCAGCAGGTGAGCCTCCAACAGCCCAGACAGTTCCATGTAGAGCCCTTCAGCCGACTCGGGGAGGTGACGGGTGATTCCGGCTGCAATGATGGTGAGCAGGCCGGCACGATTCTGGGTATGGGGTACCAGTCGTTGCAGCTGTTTAAGAATACCGCTGCGGGTAATGGAGAGGGAGAGGTGACTGGTTGCCACATCCTCCAGATGGTGTCCCTCATCAAAAATGAGCCGGGTAAAGGGGGGCAGAATTGCCGTGGCGTCGTAGCCGGTTTCCTTCCGGAGTACGATGTCAGACAATAGCAGTGCGTGGTTGACCACCAGTATTCGAGCGGCCGAGGATTCCCGGCGGGCCCGGTAGAAAAAACAGCGACCGAAATGTTTGCAGCGCGATCTGCTGCACTGATCCGCTTCGCAGCAAATCTCTTCCCAGGTGGTGTGGTGGGGGATGAAGGAGAGGTCGCTACGGCAGCCATCCTGGCAGCTGTGGCTCCACTCGATGATGGTGGTCAGTTCGGCCGACGACTCATCGGGGAAGAGGGAAGGCTCTGCTTCGGCATGCTCCAGCTTACGCAGGCAGGCGTAGTTACTGCGCCCCTTGACCAGTGCCGCCTTGAATTCCATGGCCGAATTACGTGCCAAAAAGGGGAGATCCTTCCTGATAAGCTGTTCCTGAAGATTGATGGTATTGGTGGAAACCACCACCCGCTCATTGTTACGCAACGCCCAGAGCAGTGACGGAATCAGATAGGCCAGGGATTTTCCGGTGCCGGTTCCGGCTTCCACCAACACTACCCGATCCTGGTTGAACGCTTCGGCGACGGTGCAGGCCATACGAACCTGTTCGTCCCGTGGTTCAAACCCCTTTAAATGGGCCATCATGCCGTCAGCGGCAAAAACTTTGCCGATTTCTGCCATGGTGAGCAGTTCCCCTTTTTTCTCCGTAAAGGGGGCAACCACTTGGTAACTGCGGGTACAGTCACTGTTGATGATAGTAAAGCCGATCCCCTGATTGCCGGTGACCGAGGCGATATCCATGTCGGCCGACGATGGGGTCAGATCACCGGAGGGGTGGTTATGGATGACGACGTCACCGCTGGCGGCACGGGTGATGATGGCAGGTACGGCCACCTTGTTGCCCCGGGCGATGGTTTCGACCTCGTAGACGATGCCGTCCACATTGGTACGACCGATGAAAAACACCTCGTTCCCAGCTGCCGAGGAGATTTCATGGCGCATCAGCAATAGGGCATCTTCCGTAAACTGGTTATTCATGGTGCGTACCGCTGGCTTCGGGCGCGGGGAACACTCCCTGAAGATATGATGTGAGTGATTGGTTCATGGAGTCCGGAAGAATAACATTTTTTTAAGATGAGCGGAAATAAAAAGAGTCGGAGCAGCAGAGGTCGTCGCAGCGTTCGTTTGTGTCACGGAAGAGGGGGGATACCGCCGATGGCGTACCACCAGGCAGCCAGAACAACGGCACCGCTCAGGGTGCCCAGTATTCTGTTCAATGCCTTTCCCGGCATGCCATATCTGTTGATTAAAAATTCGGCGGCGGTGCCGAAGCAGAGGCCGGCAAAAAAACCGAACAGGTGGGCACCCAGATCGGTCTCCTTTCCCTCGGTTCCCAGGATGGCCAGTAGTGCCACACCGGCTGCCACCGGCACCAACCAGTGCCGCTGAAGATGCTGGTGATAGCGGACAATACTGACGGTGGCCAGGATACCGACCGCACCAAATACGGCGGTTGAGGCACCGACGGAGTTGTGGTTCGGTGCTTGAACCCAGGCGTTAATGAGGTTGCCGAGGGCTGCGGAAAACAGCAGAAGCAGCCAGGCCAATCCTCCCCCCAACTCCCGACAGAGTAGGGCGATGAAGGTGCCGCCGATGGTCAGATTACTCAAAAGATGGACGATGCCGGCATGGAGGGTCAGGGGGGTGATAAGCCGCCACCACTGGCCGCTTTTGATGGCAGCGGCATTGGCGGTGCCAAGGTCATAGAGATCCACAATCCCCCTTCCCGGTATTGATACCCCCATTAGTGTCAGATTATGGAAGCTGGCAAGCAACAGCAAGACCGACAGGGTGGAAAGCAGACTTCCTGTGGGTGGGCGATGGGGGGGCGGGGGAGGGGGCCAGTTGAAATTGGCCTTTTCATACAATCCGAGCTCACGGACAGCACTCTCCCGCTGGTTTTCCGGTACCAGCAGTTGCCAGCGTTCCCCCTCGGTTTCGATACAGCAGGATATGGCACGGGAATCCAGCACCAGTGCCCAGAGGCGCGCCTGCTGTTTGGTCAGGTGACAGCCGTAGCGGGGGGAAACCGGGTGCCAGGGGGAAGCAGCGTTAGTGTCTTCCGGCGATTGTTCTCTCAACTGATCAGCCAGATGGTGACGGGGAGTGTGAGGAAAGAGAGGCAGGTTTGGACGGTAATGATAGCCGCCATACTGTCATGGTCTCCCCCCATTTGTCGGGAGAGAATGTAAGCCGACGGTGCCGTGGGGACGCTAAAGAGCAGTACCGTCACGTTCAGTGCCACGCCGGTAAGCCCCAGGGCGGTGGCCAGTTGCCAGGCGATGAGTGGTTTGCAGAGGAATTGGATGGAACTGCTCACCATGAGCGGTCGCCAGTGCAGGATGAGATTTCCTGCCCGATAGGCGGCACCCACCGCCATCAGTCCCACCGGAAAGGCGGCTTTGCCACCAAGAGCCAGAATGCCATCAATGGCCACTGGCAGTTTCAAGCCGCACGCATTGATACCCACACCGATTAGGCAGGCGATAATCAGGGGGTTACGCATCAGGTCACGGAGGAACCGTTTCAGATCGACACCGTTGCCATTACCCACGGTAAGGGAGAAAAGAGACACACAGAGGATATTGATCAGGATGATCATGAATCCGGCGGCCATGGCGGCCAGAAAGAGTCCCTCCCGACCATAGAGGTTTTCAGCCAGTGCCAGTGCCACAAAGGTGTTGAAGCGCACTCCCCCCTGAAAGACGGAGGTCAGGACGGGCCCTTCGGTTCGCCGATTAATAAGCCACCAGGCCATTACCAGCAGGGCACTGGCCACTACACCCCCTTCGACCGTGGCAAGTAATTTCACCCAGGGGAGGGAGCCAATCTCTTTGCCAGCCAGGCTGTGAATCAGGGTGGCCGGCATCAGCAGGAAATAGGTGAGTTTTTCGGCACCGGACCAGAATGCGGGGGGGAGGAAGGCATTCCGCTGGAGGAGAAACCCGGCGAGAATCAGTGCCAGTACCGGTATGAGGGCGTTAGCAATGGTGGTCATCGGGTGCCCCTGTGCGGACGATCGTCTCCCGTTGCCGGTGGAAGCATAGCACTGTGGTTGCTGGCTATCTGCATTCAGAGGTTCCTGTCGGGAAGAGGATGAAATAGTCATCCCATAGTACCTTAAATTCTCCGCTGAATGAATATATTTTGTTAAATTGTCAAAAGCGGTATCAAATAATTGCCCGGAGGGCAATCGGATGGTAGCCGGGGGGTATTCCCCCCGGGATGGATATCGCCCGTCGGAAAACACCCCATCGGCACCCGTGCCGGTATATTCCCATCCGCCCCATTTTCCGTGCACCACCTCGTT
>CAIRBT010000186.1 GCA_903876875.1 uncultured Geobacteraceae bacterium | reverse complement strand
CGCACCTATGAACCAGATTTTGTTGTAGAGACTGGCAAAACTGTTTATCTCACCGAGATCAAGGCTGATAACCAGATGACCGCCGACGATGTACTGGAAAAGGCCAAAGCTGCGGTTCAATACTGCAAGCACGCTACAGATCATAACCTACAAAATGGCGGTAAGGAATGGAAGTATCTATTGATCCCACATAGCGAGGTGCTGCCGAATATGAGCTTTGGGTATCTGGCAGGGAAACGGCACGTTACCATTTGAATGAGTGGAATACACACAATGGGTACTAACCGACAACCCCCTTATGGAAATTTATAAGTAGCGTTGTCAGGTGCGATGGCATAGTGGCCTGGCTGCATAGCGGACGGGAGCGGAATCTCGATTTTGTTGTCCAGTCGATGACGTACTATACCGCTTCGGACGCATTGAAAATGGCCTCTTCAAGCGTCTCACCACAGGTAAAAGCCCCTTCTCTGTCGACAAATTGTACGAAAAAACCGCTCGGCTCGTCAGGAACTATTGAGCAGGGGTAATCATTTCTCATGCCAAGTACCACTCCTGTCTGGATTCGTAGGCAGTCAACACCAGCAATTATCCTTCCTTACTCCTGCAACGCCATAATGCTCCCCTGGGCCTGAATGGTCAGGAAATCCCACAACCCAAGTTCGTGGAGGGTGTCGAGGAACGGCACACCGGCGGCATTCCACCCCCGCTCCGCATAGTAGACCTCGATCAATTTCCGCAGTTCCTGCTTACGGAACGCCATGAGCTCCTTCCGTTTCCGGGTCGTTGACAAGAGTGCCAGCTCCTCAGTGGTCAGGTTGAGGATTCTCGCAACCTCACCATCGTTGTAGGGGGCTTCCGATTCATAGAGGGCATCGTCCGTCGGTCCGATGGCCCGGTCCGGAATCCAGTCAAATCCGGAAGTATCCCGACCATACCGCATGACGTTCATAATCCGTTGCAGATTGATATCCCGGTCGGTCTGGAGGAAGATTTCCTGCCAGGTCATGTCGGTGCCGAGCATGGCGTTGAAAAAGTCGGCATAAATTTCCTGGGAAGCGGGATTGATATGGACATCGGTGTCCGGTTTGTTGGCCGATTCCGGATTGAATACATCTACCCAGGGGAGTTTGCAGAGCCCCAGGTTGTCGTTGCCAAGGCGGACCCGTGGATAGGAAATCAGCGCCCAGGCCTTGTCTTCAAAGGTCGGAAAAGCCCCCAGCAGATCGGACTTTATCAGCCAGGCCGCCGCATGGTGGGCACCAATGTCACTGGCGGCCGCATAGGAACCCTGCATGGAGAGGGAGCGATGGGTGCGGTAAAAGGAGAAGGGCAATCCCTTGGTTTGCATGGCAAACAGGTTCAATTCGGGGCGGGGATCAGTGCCGCTCTTCTTCTGATACAACTGGGCCACATATTCGGCCAGCGGCAGCATCCCCTTGCCGGCCACCTGTACCAATTCACCCGTGCCACGGGCCAGGCGGTGGATGAATTCAAAGGAGGCGGCTTCATTTCCCCAGACCAGATCCAGACCGTCCAGATCCTCCGGCGTCAGGTACCCCCGCTGGCGGCACTCCATGAGAAACGCCATGATGGTTGCCGTACTGATGGTGTCGATGCCGTAGTTGTCACAATGCCAGTTGGCTTCCAGGATAAATTCCGCACTCCAGATGCCCAGATTGGAGCCGAAACCGGCGGCGGTCTCATATTCCGGGCCATCGACCCAGACCCGGTCCCCCACATGACTGCCGGACACCAGGGTGACCCATCCCCCCTTGGTGCATTGCAGGTTGCAGCCGGGGAAACAGCCATCCATCCCCCGGTGCTCAAACAGGTGTTCCTCGTAATACTTTCCGCAGATCTGCGGGGCCCGGGGATCGGAACCGCCCTGAAAGTTGTTGACCGGCAGTGACTGGTACTCATCCTTGTTCATGAAGGTGATAAGCCCCGCGCTCCCCTTGCGGGACATCCGAAGCTGGGTGGGATCCACCTCCTTCACCACCTTGTGCAGCCGTTTCCCCGCCTCCTTGGCCCGTTCCCAATCCTCGGCACCGTAGGGATTGTCCCCTTGGGGATAGGTGGCCAGTGCCACAATTGCCAGAATTCCCTTGTCGCTCATGACCGAGCCGATGCCGGTTCTCCCGGCCTGTTTGGTACGATAAATCCCTTTTCCCGAAGGGTTAGGTTTGGTCACATCGAAATAATGGCTGTTGATGCAGCCAAAGGTGGTGTGGTCGGCCCCCATGCCGGTAGACATAAAGGCGATGGAGCGGCGGTCGTAGCCGGCACCGGTGTACCGTTCGTCAATCATCCGCTCAACATCGAATGCCTCGTCAAGCTGGGGGACCTCTTCTATGGTGACCTCATGGGTAAAGCCGTTGATAACGATCAGCACTTCACGGTCGCTCTTGCCGGTTACCTGGAGGGCATCGAAACCGGCATATTTCAGAAAGGCACCAAAATAGCCGCCAAAGTTGGAAACCCCCGGTACACCGGTGAGCGGTGAAAGCGACACGGCCATGGCCTTGGCGGTGCCGGGAAACTGGGGAATCCCTCCCAATGGCCCGTTGGCCAGAATCAGCGGGTTTTCCGGATCGGTGGCTTTGGTGGTCGCCTTGGTGGCCTGATGCAGCAGATACAGCCCCAGTCCCCTGCCGCCGAGAAAATAGTCCCGCACCCGGGGTTCAAGCTCGGTCGCTTCGATGCTCTCGTCGCCCAGGTCAATGGTCAGTATCCGGTTGGTGTAGCCATGCTGAAGGTCTCGTGGGTCATATTTCATGGGAAAGGTTCCTGTTCTGTGTGGTGTGCTGTCGGTGCATCAATGAACGAGTGGACAGAGGTATTGTACCTATCACAGAATAAGGGGTGCCGTCAAACAGAAGAAAATTGATCGGCAACCGCCCACCATTTGCCGTTTTCCTTCACAAAGACGAACATATCACGACCGCCCATTTGAATCTTCTGACCGCCCATTTCAAATTCCATATTGAAGTAATATGTGACTATAGCGGTATTTCCATAAAGCTGAATCTGTGGGTCATTCTCAACCCACTGGCTTATTTTTGCCATTTGTGCAAAACCGGCCCACCCTGCTACACATGCCTCTCTGCCTTCTCGCCGGTCTCTGTCTGTTGGAGTTATTGCCACCATATCCTTGTGAAAAAAATTAGAAAGGTTTGTGGCGTTGCCTTTTGTCCAGCAATCGTTTAGCTCTCTCAATACAGTCCATACTTCATTTTTTACGGAATCCTCAAATACAATTTCCATAACTGTCTCCCTTGAATTTTCAAAACGTATTTAACTTCATTATGTTCTGAATATATGCAATTGAAACGATATGTAAATTACCCACTTTTTTGTTGGTATTACTTAGTTTTCATCTTTTCGATAATTCCAAATTCGATGAGTTCTCTTAGTTGCTCTAACAACATTTTCTGATTAATTCCGACGATGGCTTTTTCCAATTCAGATAGCGATTTCTTCCCATCTTTCAAAATCCATAGAATTATAGGCTTCCATACCCTTAATAATGTCATGGGTGATTTCCAAAGGGCATGTATAACTATTTCGAAGTTTCATAGCACTCTCTTAACGGGTTAATTTTCTCTGTTGTCGGCCAACGGCTGTGAGGCGCAGCGGCGGCGCGGTTCTCCGCGCCGACCGTCTGCCACCGAGTGTTGGACATTTCCTCTTAAGGAAAGAACAAAGGGCGTGTGCCAACTCTTCATATTGTCCGAAGTTGAAACGCGCCCTATTGTGTTTCGCTTTGATCCTTTTCCTTGGCGATTAAACTGCGACCTCAAGCCTGAACCCGTCGTAATGCAATCTGGGAGCTTTGTTTTTGCCATGTTTTTCCATTTCAATCAGATCCATATCCAGAAGTATTCTCACATCCTCAGATATGTTTTTCATATCGCGGTGTGTGATCGCAGCTAGCTCTTTGATTGATTCAGGCTGATTTTCACGAATGACTTTAAGCAGGGCGAAGCGCTGTGGAGTCATGGCCTTGCGGAATGCCTCAAAGCTCGTGAAGGTATATTGTGGCTCTTCTGGTTTGACTTTTTCTTCTTTTATTGCTGCGTCGCAAATTGCAGCAAATTCGTCCATTGTTTGTTCATGTGATTTGATTGTGATGGTTTTAAAGGTCGCTTTCATTGTCGTCTCCTTCGAGGTAACGGGTGACATCAGCGTTGAAATCTACTACAAGCTGCGCCATGCTGATAAAGGCATATGGTTTTTCAACACCTGCGAAGTGCCGATGGTCTCCTTTGCTGCGTTCGTTGTCGTACCCTATAACTCTGACACCGTTTACGATGTAGACGGCTGAGTATTTAAGCCCATGCGGTGTGTGTTCGGTTACGGGCGCGATCCAAGCTTTCAGCTCCGTGATGTGGCCGACTTCATTCCGCTCTTTTCGGTGTGCAAGTAACTTTGCTCTCATAGTTGGCATGTTAAACCAATCGTTTTAAGGTGTCAATATTTGAAATGGCATAAAAAACCAATTGAAGGCAAGCGCAACCATTGGCGCCTCCAATCATTTACCTTCACTTACCAATCAATCCGTGCTTCACGCGGTAATTAGACACCTCATATCTTTTTCGCATTGGGGCATTATTCCACCTGTAAATCAGCATTGTCCGGTTAGCTTTTTGCATGGTTCTTTGAGAATAAAAACTTAAAAAAATTGTCTTGATGCTGCATTTTTTACTTGACATTAGGTGAAAAAATTG
>CAIRBT010000185.1 GCA_903876875.1 uncultured Geobacteraceae bacterium | reverse complement strand
CCCGCAACCGTAGGGGCGACCCCATGTGATCGCCCGCCTTTCGCAGTAGAGACGCAAGATTTTGCGTCTCTACGATAAAGATGTGATAATTTTGCAAAATCAACCGTCATCCGTAGGGGCGACCCCACGTGGTCGCCCGCCTTTCGCAGTAGAGACGCAAGATTTTGCGTCTCTACGATAAAGATGTGGTAATTTTTCAAAATCAACCCGCAACCGTAGGGGCGACCCCATGTGATCGCCCGCCTTTCGCAGTAGAGACGCAAGATTTTGCGTCTCTACGATAAAGATGTGATAATTTTGCAAAAGGGGGGTAGGGGAAATTTGCCGTAGAGGATGTGTCCAACAATGTTTATTCAACAAGAGGATTCCCCCCTTCGTAACCCCACCGTAGCAGTTTTGTTGACACGTTTTGGTATTCAGACTACAATTTGAACTTAATTAAACCCAATCCCATTCATTCACGTGGCGTTTGCAAATATGTCTGAACAACCAAGCCGAAAACAGGAACAAAACTTTCTGATCAATCTCAGCCAGTTTGGGTCAAACGTGCTGGACAAAATCGTCAAGCGGTTTTCCAACGCCGAAACAGCCCGGCGTAACCGCTTTGTGCTGCTGGTGTCAACGGCACTGCTCTTGACGCTTACCATTCTTCCGGTTCAGAATTCCGCCAATCTCTCATTTAAAGTCGGTGAAATTGCCGTTTCGGATATCCGGGTTACCCAGGATCTGCTGGTTGAGGATAAGGCTCTCACCGAACAGCGGCGTAAGGATGCCGGCAATGGTGCGCCGGTGGTGTACAACCTGAATGGACAGGTGGCCACGGCACTTGCCGACAAAATCAGCCAGGCGGTCATCCTTGTTCATGGCATCCATGGAGGTGCTGCCGAAAAAACTGTCGCACAGTGGCGGGCTCTGCTGGTGCCGATACTGGATACCGATCTGAGCGAAGGGGAAATCAAGGCACTGACCCGGATTAAATCGGTCAAGATTTTTCAGACTGCGGTAACCGAGCTGCTTGATGAACTGTATCGCCAAAAGATCGTACTTGATAAAAAAGTTTTTCAGACCGACAGCCATCGGGGGCTTGAAATCACCGACAATAACGGTCACCCCTTTGAAGGGGGCGATTTTGCCGATGGGGTCACGGAAATAGGGGACGCCCGGAAGTCGGTCTCGTCCTGGAGTTACAAAGGGGTGGGGGGGGAAGGTGATACCGCCCGGATTTCAGCCATTATCAGCAGAATTCTGCTTCCCAATCTGTTCTACAACCGGGAAGCATCCGAAGTACGTGCCCGCCGGGCCATGGAGGTGGTTAGGCCGGTGCTCTTCAAACTCCAGAAGGGGGAGATGGTGGTGAGGGTTGGCGAGCGGATTACCATCGAACAGGCCCATAAACTGGAAGCAATTTTTGGCATTCACCGCAGTGACACCCTGATCTATAAAGCCTGCGGCACCTTTGCCCTGATTCTGGTGCTCTTCTATTTCCCCTACCGGTTTGCCTGTAAAAACATCCGTAAATTTAATCCAACCAACAAAGATGTGCTGCTTATTTCACTGCTGATCGCCATCAGCTTTATCTGCTTTAAAACGGCTCTGCTTATTTCCCATAATATCGGGCCGGTGTTTCCGACAATAGCCGTATCCAGCTATTTCTACCTGTTCCCGTTTGCCGCCGGAGCCATGATCGTCCGCTTATTCATCAACTCGGAAGTTGCCCTGGTCTACTGTGCCATTCTGGCACCACTACTGGGGATCATGTTCGAGAACGACATGCTGGTGGTCATTTACTCGTTGCTGGGGAGTATCGTCGGTGCCCATGGGGTTCGTCACTGTTCAAGTCGGGGTACCATCTATGCGGCTGGTATCAAGGTTTCGGTGGTCAATCTGGCACTGGCCCTGTCATTCCAAACCTTTAATAACGCTATTTTTACCCTGCAGACCGCCTACGTGGCGTTTTTCGCCCTGCTGAGTGGTTTTCTCTGTGCCGGTTTTGTCTCCGGTTTCATTCCATTGATAGAAACACTCTTCCAGTACACCACCGATATCAAACTGCTGGAGTTGGCCAACCTTAATTCCCCCGTGCTACGTGAACTGATGGTCAAGGCTCCCGGTACCTACCATCACAGTGTGGTGGTGGGGAATCTGGTGGAGGCGGCTGCCGAGTCAATCGGTGCCAATCCGCTGCTGGCACGGGTTTCGGCCTATTATCACGACATCGGTAAAGGGAATAAACCGCTTTATTTTATTGAAAACCAGGGGGGGGAAGAGAATCGTCACGACAAACTGGCTCCCAGCATGAGTGCCCTGATTCTGATTTCCCATATCAAGGAGGGGGCTGAACTGGCACGGGAACATCGGTTGGGGCAGCCGATTATCGATATTATCCGTCAGCACCATGGCACCGGGCTTATTAAATTCTTTTACGAACGTGCCAAAAGCCAGGCTGCCATCTCTGGTCATACGGTTGAGGAAAAGGATTTCCGTTATCCGGGCCCCAAGCCCCAGACCCGTGAAGCCGGTATCGTCATGTTGGCTGACTGCGTTGAGGCTGCTTCACGTACGTTGGTAAATCCGACCTCCGACCGAATTCAGGGGCTGGTGCAGAAGCTGATTAACAACATTTTTATCGATGGTCAGCTTGACGAGTGCGAGCTTACTTTGAAGAACCTTCATGAAATAGCCAAAAGTTTTACCGTCATTTTGAACGGCATTTTCCACCATCGCATCGAATATCCGGAGCCCGCCTACAAGGGGGGAGATCGGAACAAAAAAACTGAACAGCGTGACCAAGCAAAGGTCACTCAGGGAGGAGTGCCCCATGGAGATACTGCTGAACAACCGTCAACGTCGCCACCCGTTCAAGAGTCGACAGCTCAAAAAAGTAGCGGAGAGAATCTTAAGCGCCTTGGCATGTCCTGATGGCACGGAGCTGTCCCTGTCCGTTGTTGGTGACCGTTCCATGCGTATTGTCAACCGGGAATATCTGGGCAAAGACCGGCCGACCAACGTGATCTCGTTTTCGTTGCAGGAAGGGGAGTGCGGCGGCATCAACCCCCACGCCCTGGGGGACGTCATTATTTCGGCGGACACCGCCGCCCGCGAAGCGGAGGAGTGCGGCCAGACATTTTTTGGCCGCCTTTCTTTTCTGCTTATGCATGGTATTCTGCACCTCTGCGGCTACGATCACGAGCGGAGCGGGGAAGCGGAAGCGGTGAAAATGGAGCAGAAAGAGCAGGAGCTGTTTGGTATTCTCGAAGCTGAGGGGTTGCTGGGGTAGGGAGGCCGGTAGATGTCAATTATGAATTTTGCTACCGCAAATCAAACATTTCGCCAGTTGTTGGGAAATGGCCTTATCTACCGTGTACCTCCCTTTCAGCGTGACTATTCATGGGGTGAGGATGAGTGGGATGATCTCTGGCAGGATATATGTGGTTTGTCAGATGATAACGGAGAAGTAACCCATTATATGGGGTATCTTGTACTGCAATCACCGGATAGTAAGAAGTTTGATATTATTGATGGTCAACAACGTATCACCACCATCAGTATCCTGATTCTGGCTGCACTGGGACACCTGGACGATCTGGTGGCATCAGGTTTGGATGGGGACAGAAACCGGAGACGTAAAGATAATCTTCAGAACAGTTACATTGGCTATGTGGATCCGGTCTCTCTGGTGCCCCGTTCCAAGTTAGAACTTAACCGTCACAATAATCGCTACTATCAAACCTATCTGGTTACCCTTGTTACATTGCCGCAACGTGGTTTGAATGCTTCTGAACATCTGCTCCGCTCGGCATTTTACTGGTTCAAGGATAAACTGAAACGTTCTGCGGGTAACGGTGCTGATAGCGGTGAAACGGTGGCGGCTTGTATCGATCGTTTGGTGGATAAGCTCTTTTTTACCGTCATTACCGTGACCGATGAACTTAACGCTTTTAAGGTGTTTGAAACACTTAATTCTCGTGGGGTGCGGCTTTCTTCCACCGATTTGCTTAAAAACTATCTGTTTTCAGTCATCAGCTGTTCTGATTCCCATGAAACCGAATTAAAAGCCCTTGAGGAACGTTGGGAAAGAATCGTCGGATTGCTGGGGAGTGAAAGTTTTCCTGAGTTTTTACGGGTATACTGGAACAGTCGGTACAAGCTGGTACGTAAGGGCGACCTCTTCAACGCCATCCGTCGCACAGTGACTACCCGAGAGTCGGCGTTTGAAATTATGAGGGGGCTTGATCAGAGTGCGGCAATGTACGGAGCCTTGCACGACCCTCTGGATCCTCTGTGGGGTACCGAGGAACGGCAGGCGTTACAGCACCTTGTAATGTGTGACGTACGACAGCCACTGGCATTGCTGTTGGCCTGTTATGAACGCTTTTTTGGAGCAGAACGCCAGCTTTTTTCACGGATACTCCGGGTAGTTGCGGTTATCTCCTTTCGATACAACGTGATCTGTAACCTGCAAACACATGAGCAGGAACGGACGTATAATGAAGTCGCCTGGAAGGTTTCCGACGGGACGTTTTCGACGTATCATTCCATAGTGAATGCACTCAGGTGTGTCTATCCTGAAGACGATGTGTTTAAGGCCGCTTTTGCTGACAAGGAATTACCCACGACAAACTCCAGAAATCGGAAAACTGTACAGTATATCCTCTTTCAAATTGAAAAACAACGCTCGGGTCGGGCCTTTGATTTTGAACGTGCTACCTACAATCTGGAACATATCCTGCCAGAGAATCCATCCGATGCATGGTCACACATTGAAGAGTCTCAGCAGGCTCGTTTACTCTATCGGCTTGGCAATATGACACTGCTTGAGACAAAAGTTAATCGGCGTGCGGGAAACGGCGATTACGACAGTAAACGGATACTCTACTCCCACAGTTATTTTCAAATTACACAAGCAATATCAGAACATTATAATGAATGGAATGAAAGCAAGATATATTCCCGGCAAAGCCGTATGGCTGATGTGGCGGCTGGAATATGGCGTGTAGAGTTTATGTAGTTGTAAGAAGACTCTGATTACAAATGGATATTATGAAAATTCTCCACACATCCGACTGGCACATCGGCCGCACCCTGTATGGTAGAAAACGCTACGAAGAATTCGCGGCGTTTCTGACCTGGCTGTCTGAGACGATTCTACACAATGAGATTGATGTCCTTCTAGTCGCTGGCGATGTCTTTGATACCACTGCTCCAAGCAATCGCGCCCAGGAGTTATATTACCGTTTCCTCTGCCGGATAGCTGCTTCACCCTGTCGTCATGTGGTGGTTGTTGCAGGCAACCACGACTCCCCTTCCTTCCTGAATGCCCCCCGTGAGCTGCTCAAGGTTCTTGACGTCCATGTGGTCGGTCATGCGACCGAATCACCGGAAGATGAAGTGCTGGTACTCTCTGATACAAAGGGTGTGCCAGAGCTGATTGTCTGTGCTGTGCCATATCTCCGTGACCGGGATATCCGTGTGGCGGAAGCTGGTGAGAGTATCGAGGACAAGGAATCAAAGCTGATCGAAGGTATTCGGAGCCATTATTCAGCCATTGGGGCACTGGCGGAACAGAAAAAAGCTCACGTCGGATCTGCTATCCCGATTGTTGCCACGGGTCATCTCTTTGCAGCCGGGGGGCAGACCGTTGATGGTGATGGTGTGAAAGAACTCTATGTCGGATCACTGGCTCACATTACCACGAAAATATTCCCTGAGTGCTTCACATATCTGGCGCTCGGGCATCTCCATGTGCCGCAAAAAGTGAATGGTTCCGAGGTTATCCGTTACAGTGGCTCGCCTCTCCCCATGGGCTTTGGCGAGGCGAAACAGCAGAAGAGTGTTTGCCAGGTTGAATTTCATAATTCAGCTGCGACGGTCCAGGTCATCGATGTGCCGGTGTTTCAAAGGCTTGAACGTGTCAAGGGGAACTGGGGCTCTATTGCCAACCGGATACTCGAACTGTCGGCAACCGGCTCCCACGCATGGCTCGAAGTGATCTACGAAGGAGACGAAATCATCGGTGATTTGCGGGAACGATTGGATACGGCCACCAAAGGTTCCCATATGGAAATTCTGCGGGTAAAAAACAGCCGCATTATCGACAGAATACTCGGACAAACTCCTCAGGAGGAAACATTGGATGACCTGAACGAACATGAGGTGTTTGAACGCTGCATGTCGCTGCATAACGTGCCGGAAGAACAACGCCCGGAACTGCTCCGTGCCTATCAGGAGACCCTGACGGCTCTCTCTGAACAAGACACCATGGCGGAATAGGGGGGCTTTCGATGCGCATCCAACAGGTACGGTTCAAAAACTTGAATTCACTGGCCGGTGAATGGGAAATCGACTTAACCAAGCCGGCCTTCACCTCCGACGGCATTTTTGCTATTACCGGTCCGACCGGTGCGGGCAAAACGACAATCCTCGACGCCATCTGCCTGGCCCTTTATGGCCGTACCCCCCGCCTTACCAAAGTCACCAGAAGCGGCAACGAAATTATGTCCCGGCAGACCGGCGAATGTTTTGCCGAGGTAACGTTTGAGACCCAGACCGGTCGCTACCGCTGCCACTGGAGTCAACACCGCTCCCGCAGAAAGCCGGATGGAGAGCTCCAGTCACCAAAACATGAAATTGCCAATGCCGATTCCGGACAGATTTTTGAGTCAAAGCTGCGGGGGGTTGGGGAACAAATTGAAGCGGTGACCGGCATGGATTTTGACCGTTTTACCCGCTCCATGCTGCTTGCCCAGGGGGGCTTTGCAGCGTTTCTGCAAGCGGCACCCGATGAGAGAGCCCCCATTCTGGAACAGATTACCGGAACGGAAATTTATAGTAAGATTTCCATACGTGTCCATGAAACCCGCTCTGGTGAACGGAAAAAACTCGATTTACTGTTGGCGGAGCTTGCCGGGATGCAACTTCTGAGCGAGGAGGATGAACGGCACCTGAAGGGTCGTCTGGAGGAGAAAACCGGCCTCGACACGGAACTCAGTCAGAGGGTTGCACAGACACATCACGCCATCGCATGGCTTGAGGGAATTGCCCGGCTTGAGCAGGAATTACTGCTTGTTACTGAAGAAAAGCAGCAGTGGCAACTACGGCAACTGAGCTTTGCACCGGAACAGGAGAGGCTGCAACGGGCTATCCACGGCCTGGAGTTGTCGGGCGATTATGCGGGGCTGACCGCCCTGCGACGTGTACAGGAGACGGATACCGCTGTTCATGGGGAATGTCTTGAGCTGCTCCCGATCCATACTGAATTGGTGAAAAATGCGCAAGCAACGGTGGAGCTGGCTGGTGAACAGCTTGCTGCGAGGAAGCGTGAGCAACATGACGCTTCATTTATCATCCGTAACGTACGGGAGCTTGATCTCAAAATTCAGGAAAAAGACAAGCCGCTCATGTCAGCTGCGGAGGTGATCTCTGCGTCAGAAAAGGCACTTGCCGCACTTCGGCTGAAACAGGAGCACGATGTTGCCTCCCTCGAGAGCAACAGGAAAACCCTTGAAGGTCTGTTTGAACATCTCGCGGTGACCGGGGCAGATGGGGCACTGGTTGAAAATCTCACCGGGATTCAGGGAAGAATCGACGGGGTGATTACTCTGAACAGACAGCATACGCTCAAACGCGAAGAGGTTGCCACAGCCGGCCGTCAGGTGACAGAAACCACACACATATGGAGTGGGCTGACTGAAAAACTGACCGCACTGCAAAGCGGCTTTGAGCTGAGTAAACATGCCTGTGCCGAACAGCAACGTCTTCTTGCCACCACCCTTGAAGATCAGGAGCTGCCCGAGTGGCGGAGTCGGATGTCGTCACTGACGGAGAGCATGTCACGCCTTGATACTGTCAGAGAAGCTGCCCGGTCGTGCGCTGATATGAGGTCTTCCCTTCTGTTGTTCGGCAGGCAACATGATGAACTTGTGGCACAACACGCGACCCTCACGGAACAGTTGCTGACCCATAACGAACAGAGTGCCGCCCTGGAACGAGAGGTGAGTTTGCTTGAAACACAGCTCTCTCTCCTCACAAAAATTCAGAGTTACCAAGAGGCGCGCCACCACCTTCAGGATGGAGAATGCTGCCCATTATGCGGTGCCCTTGAACATCCCTTTGCTGAGGGGAATATTCCCGTTGCCGATGAAACCACTGCTCTGCTGCTTAAGGCCAGAGCCGTTCTGAAGGGAGTAAATGAAACAATTGCCCAGCAAAGAATTTTGTTGGCTGAACGTACAAAAGACCGTGAGCAACTCATAACAAAGCAACAGGCGTGTGCTGAAAGCCTTGCGGTTTCAGAAGCGGTGATTAACCAGCAGTGCGAGTTTTTGAACATTGATGGGGCTGCCCCCGATCTGTTTGATATTGTACGGCACCTTCGGCAGGAGCGTGAAGATACACTAAACTATGTTGCAAACATTGTCCGCAGTGCCGAAACGTTAGAAAAAGAGCTTGCAGTGCTGCGGGAATCACTTGAAAAAACAAGGGATTCTGTCGTGCTGGCAGAACAGCATGCCCACACGGCCACACACAATAAGGATTCAGCACTCCAGCAGCGTGAACGTGTCACACAAGAGGCCGAAGCCCTCGAAGCACAGCGGATAAACCTACTGGCGGCATTACAGCAGGAGCTTGCAGGGTATGGCATCAATTCCCTGTCCAGTGACCTTCTGGAGCAGATTCGGGCAGAGCTGATCTGCCGACGTGATACATGGCTGGCAAAACAAGAGGAAAAACGGGGACTGGAACAGCAGATCACGGTAGGTGAACTGCAAACGCTTCACCAAGCAGAGCAGGTGAACCAAACGGTGATGGAGGTCACGAGGCAGCAGGCACTGTACTCCGTTTTGCAGGGTGAGCAGGCTGCCTTGCGGAGTGAACGCCAGGAGCTTTTTGGCGACAGGAATCCGGACGCTGAGGAGATACTTCTGTCGGCGGCGAGAGACACCGCCGAAAAGAACCTTGAAACCTCCCGGCTGACATTGAACCGGGTGACTCAAGAGCGTGGGAATTTACAACAGAGAATCGAAGCGTTGCATACAGCGCTCACTGACCGCTCACCGCTGGTACACACTGCCGAAGCATCCTTCCGTACCCGGCTTGATGGGTTTGGTTTCGCCGATGAACTCTGCTATCTGGCGGCATGTCTGCCGGAAAATGAACGTACTGCTCTCGCGCAGCAGGCCCAGAAGCTGTCTGACGAGCATATCGAGCTATCTTCGCGGCACCGCGAGAAAACCAGATTGCTGGAGACAGAGAAATTACGTAATGTTACCGATCAATCCCGCATTGATCTCACACAGGCTCTCTCCATTTTGATCACCGACCAGAAAGAACTTCAGTTGGAGATTGGTGGCATTCATCAGAAATTGAGCGACAACAGTAACCTGAAACAACAGTGTCAGGAACGGGCCGAGGCCATAGACGCCCAAAAACGGGAATGTTTACGGTGGGATCTTCTCCATGAACTTATCGGTTCGGCTGACGGTAAAAAATTCCGTAATTTCGCCCAGGGGCTGACCTTTGAAATGATGGTTGGCCACGCAAACCGGCAATTGCAGAAGATGACGGACCGCTATCTTCTTATACGCGACATCGGCCAACCACTGGAGCTGAACGTGGTAGATAACTACCAGGCCGGTGAGATCCGCTCTACCAAGAACCTCTCCGGTGGGGAAAGTTTTATTGTCAGTCTGTCATTGGCACTGGGGCTTTCACATATGGCCAGTAAAAACGTCCGCGTGGACTCGCTTTTTCTGGATGAAGGATTCGGTACCCTGGATGAAGAAGCCTTAGATACCGCCGTTGAGACCCTTGCCGGGTTGCAGCAGGATGGCAAGCTTATCGGCATTATCTCCCATGTATCCGCCTTAAAAGAGCGAATCAGTACACAAATACAGGTCACCCCCCACACCGGCGGCAGGAGTAGTATTGCCGGACCCGGCTGTCGTCGCGTTTAAAACGGTACACGCACTACAAGGAGGCATCTGTGAGTACATCATTTCGAATTGCAGCTGTTTTAAAAACGGCAAAAGGTGGCAATGCTTTAACCGTAAAAGGCTGGATACGGTCGATAAGAACCAGCAAAGGGATTACATTTATATCGTTAAATGACGGTTCTTGTGTCACAGGTTTACAGGTTGTAATTGAGCCGGGAATGCCCAACTACGACGATGTGTGCAGACTCGGATCAGGTAGTGCAATCGCTGTTGAAGGTGTTTTGGTCGATTCACCTGCAGCAGGTCAAGCGATAGAACTAAAAGCTGATACCATCACCATCTACGGCACTGTTGACGAAAACTATCCGCTGCAGAAAAAACACCACAGTTTCGAGTTCCTGAGAAGCATAGCACACTTAAGACCCAGAGCGAATACGTTTGGGGCGGTCTTCCGTACCCGGTCGGCACTTTCTTTTGCCATACACCGGTTTTTCCGCGAGCGTGGTTTTGTGTATGTCCACACTCCCATAATTACCGCCAACGACTGCGAAGGGGCCGGGGAGCTGTTCAAGGTCACGACAATTGATAGTGCTTCCCCGCCAATGCTTAATGGGAAAATAGATTACAGCAATGACTTTTTTGGACAACCGACCGGTCTCACCGTCAGTGGTCAGTTGGAGGGGGAACTCCTCGCGATGGGGCTGTCGTCCATATATACCTTTGGTCCCACCTTCCGTGCTGAAAACTCCAATACCTCCCGCCATGCGGCGGAGTTCTGGATGGTAGAGCCGGAGATTGCCTTTGCCGATCTGGCCGATGATGCGGATTTGGCGGAGGATTTCATAAAATATCTCTGCCGGTTTGTTCTGGAGGAGTGTGCCGAAGACATGGCCTTCTTTGACAAACAGATTGAGACCGGTCTCATACAACGGGTGACCGCACTGGCCCAGTCAGATTTTGTCAGAATGGATTATACCGAAGCGATTGAGCGGCTCACACAGGCACCGGTTACCTTCAAATATCCGGTGGAGTGGGGGCTTGATCTGCAAACCGAGCATGAACGGTATCTGGCCGAGCAGATTGTCGGTGGCCCCCTGTTTGTTCTTAATTATCCAAAAGACATTAAATCGTTCTATATGCGACAGAATGACGATGGTCGCACCGTGGCCGCCATGGACTTGCTGGTGCCGAAGGTGGGGGAGATTATCGGCGGGAGTCAGCGGGAAGAGCGTCTTGACCGCCTTGAACAGCGTATGAATCAGATGGGTATTAGTACCGGGGCACTCTCCTGGTATCTGGACAGCAGGCGGTGGGGGAGCTGCCCCCATGCCGGTTTTGGTCTGGGATTTGAACGTTTGATAATGTATCTCACCGGCATGGAGAATATCCGTGACGTCATCCCGTTCCCCCGGACGCCGGGGCATGCGGAGTTCTAAGGGACGTGTAATTTTCCGAGTCCCTCATGTAGTGTCAATGGTCAAGTAACTGTCGTGCCATTCGATGGATTTCAGTATGTGCCGGTGCTATAACCTTTGTGTTGAGTTTTGTTTTAAGCTGGGCTACCCAATAAAAGGTGAGCTGGTAAAAATCGTACAGAGCCATTGACAAGAGTAGTAATGACGGTAAATCCCCCTTTTCTTGGTGGTCGGTAAGTATGTATGTATTCGATTGTATTCAAAATCACTTTCACTGGCTCCATTGGCGAGCAGTGCCGGAAAACCTTCCCAGAGTCGAATGTCAAGGCTCCTTATCACATCGGCAAGAGTCTTCTGAACATCAAAAACGTCATACTGATTGTGGCAAGCTTTTTACGCTTCGTATATGGAGCTCGGGAAGAAGTGGAGGTTATTGGGACAACGATAAACCTTGAAATAACCCCCCGCTTCGGTGTATATAGTACTTCATAGAAATGATCTATCCACGGCACGTTTGAATGTAAAAAAACCTGTAGAAGTCCCCAGTGTTGGGCCATATCCGGTCGGCATACCACTAATCAGAACATCCTGGAGTCTCTGTGAAAATCTGTTCGCTGGCGAGCGGCAGCAAGGGAAACTGCCTCTATCTGGAAACCGGCGACAGCCGGGTTCTGGTCGATGTGGGGCTCTCGTTGCGGGAGACGCTGCTGCGCATGGCTGAGGTCGGGATCGATCCAACACGGGTTGATGCCCTGCTGGTGACCCATGAACATATCGATCATCTGCGGAGTGTGGGCTCCTTTGCCCGTAAATTTGATGTGCCGGTGTTTGCCAGCCATCTACTCCGGCAAAAATCGGAAAAACTGCTGAAGAAAACACGGGTACATCAGTTTGAATCCGGTGTGGCGTTTACCTTCAGGGATATTCAGATAGATCCGATACCGATAACCCATGACAGTTGTGATCCGGTCGGTTTTGTTATTGATTCATCGGAAGGGCGTGCCGGTTCGGTGACCGATCTGGGCATGGTGACCCACTTGGTGCGGGAAAAGCTGCGGGGGTGTCGGGCTCTCAATCTTGAGTCCAACCATGATGTTGACATGTTAATGAATGGCCCCTATCCGTGGGAACTGAAGCAGCGTATCAAATCCCGCCATGGTCATCTGTCCAATGGTGAAACACTGGAACTGCTCCATGACCTTGCCCACGAAGGGCTGAATACCGTGATAATGGCCCATCTGTCTGAAGTCAACAATCATCCGGATCATGTGGAGCGGTCCGGTCGTTCATTCCTGAAGGATCAGAATATCTGTGCCCCCCGGATGATTATTGGCGATCAGTATAAAGCCAGTGCGCTGGTTGAGATGTAGGAAATCCCCTCTGCCCCCCCTTTAATAAAGGGGGGATTATATAAAAGCCTCCCCCTTTGCCAAAGGGGGACTGAGGGGGATTTCTTTTGGTTTTCAGAAAGTCAGGTTGGGCAAAGCAACGCTAACCCAACAATATTCACACATATATCACGCAACACACATTTAACGAGGAGTTTTACCCTATGATCCCACGCTATACCCGTGCCGACATGGCAAAAATCTGGGAACCGGAAAACCGTTTCCGCATCTGGCTTGAAATCGAGACATTGGCCTGTGAGGCTCAAGCCGAACTGGGAGTTATTCCCCGTGAGGTCGTACCGGTTATCCGTGAAAAGGGTAATTTTAATATTGAACGGATCGATGCCATCGAGGCTGAAGTCAAGCATGACGTCATCGCCTTTTTGACCTCAGTTGCCGAATTTGTCGGCCCGGAAGCCCGTTTCATCCATCAGGGGATGACCTCTTCCGACGTGCTGGATACCTGTCTTTCCGTGCAGATGGTGCAGGCGGCCGATGAGCTGCTGGCTGACCTTGACCTGCTGCTGGAATCCCTTAAAGTTCGTGCCCTGGAGCATAAGGATACGGTCTGCATGGGGCGTTCCCACGGTATCCATGCCGAACCGGTTACCTTCGGTCTCAAACTGGCCTCTTTCTACGCCGAAATGCAGCGGAACCGGACCCGTCTGAAAGCCGCCCGTGAAAATATCGCTACCGGTGCCATCTCCGGCGCGGTCGGTACCTTTGCCAACATTGATCCCTTTGTGGAAGAGTATGTCTGCGGCAAAATGGGGCTGAATCCGGAGCCGGTCTCCAGTCAGGTCATCCCCCGTGACCGTCATGCCGAATATTTTTGTGTGTTGTCGATTATTGCCTCTTCCATCGAGCGAATCGCCATCGAAGTACGTCATCTGCAACGGACCGAAGTTCTGGAAGCGGAAGAACAGTTTACCAAGGGGCAGAAGGGGTCCTCGGCCATGCCCCATAAACGGAACCCGATTCTCTCCGAAAATCTTACCGGTCAGGCTCGCTACATCCGGGCCATGTGCATTCCGGCACTGGAAAACGTGGCACTCTGGCATGAACGGGATATCTCCCACTCGTCGGTTGAGCGGTATATCGCCCCCGATGCGACGGTTGCACTGGATTTCTCCCTGCGTCGTCTGAACGGTCTCATCCGTAATCTGGTGGTCTACCCGGAAAACATGGTTAAAAACCTCAATCAGATGAAGGGGCTGGTCTTCTCCCAGAAAATCCTCCTGGATCTGACCCAGGCCGGGGTATCCCGTGAAGATTCCTACCGTCTGGTGCAGCGCAACGCCATGAAGGTGTGGGAAGAGGGGAAGGATTTTCAGACCGAACTGCTGGCCGATCCGGAAGTGGTCGGGGCACTTGGTGCGGAAAAAATCCGTGAATCCTTCGACCTGTCGTATCATCTGAAACATGTTGATACCATTTTCAAGCGGGTATTTAATGGATAGTCTGCTGTTGCTGCGGGATATCTTACTCCGGGGGCAAGAAGGCGATTCTTTCCTGTTATTCTGGAGTAAGGAGGGGTTGGGGGCACTGCTGATCCTGTTCCTGTTCTGGGGGCTTTCGCAGCTGGTTGTCCTGTTGTTGCTCCGGTGGAGAAAACATCTGGCAACCGGTTCGGAGCAGAGTGGCGACGATGATGTTGTTGCCCGTCTCTCACCCGGCCTGTCCCGTCTCTTTGTGGTGTACGGTGCCTATCTGGCCATCGATTCGCTGCCGTTCCATGAAAAGGTGGTGGTGGTTGCCTGTGGTGCCGTCTTTATTGTGTTAGTGGCACTGGTCGGTAATCTGCTGCTCATTCTCATGGATGAAATCATGGGTCGCTATGTGGCCGCCCAGCAGGAGAGTGCGGGGGCACTGATGTCCCGGCAGATGATGCCGGTTGCCCGGAAGATCCTCTCACTGTTTTTGATGGGTGCGGCTCTCATCGTTATTCTGAAACATTTCAACTATGATATCTTCTCCCTGGTGACCGCACTGGGTATCGGCTCTTTGGCCATCGGTATGGCGGCAAAGGATACCCTGGCTCATATGATCTCCGGCTTCACCATCATGCTGGATCGCCCCTTTCGGATTGGTGACCGCATTCAACTGGTGGGGGGACAGATTGGTGATGTAGCCGACATTGGCCTCCGGAGCACCAAGATTAAAACCCCGGATAATCAGCTGCTGATTATCCCCAATTCAGAACTCTGTAATACCATGCTGACCAATCAGGCCTTTCCGGATCAGCGGGTCAAGGGGCGCGTCACTATTGGCGTTGCCTACGGCAGTGATGTTGAACTGGTAAAGCGGGTGCTGGTTGCCACTGCCCGTGAAGTTGCTCTGGTGCTTGACGAGCCGGCACCCGAAGCCTTTTTTATCGCCTTTGGTGATTCGGCTCTCACTATGTCCCTTTTTTTCTGGGTCGGTGATTATAATACGCTGGTAAGTGTCACCGATCAGGTGAATACGTTGATTTTGAGCCGTTTTACCGAGCACTCCATTGAAATACCCTTTCCGACCAGAACGATTCTGATGGAAAAGTGAACAGTTACTACTACCAAAGACAGGAAACCGATACCAATGCCAAATAGAGTCGAAATAGCCCTGCATGCCGGTGTGCGTGACGCCCGTGGCGAGCGGATCAAACGGGAAATTGAACATTTTCTCCACCTTGCAGTTGCTGAGGTGCGTACCATTGATGTGTATACCGTGGATGCCCCCCTGAGTGGAGAAGAGTTGCAACAGGCCGCCGCCGGGCCGTTCTGTGATCCGGTTATTCAGACGTGGGCCATAGATAGGCCGGTTGCCGACGGCTTCGACTTTGCCGTTGAGGTCGGTTTCCGCCCTGGGGTGACCGACAACGTGGGGCGCACGGCGCGGGAGGCGGTTTCCTACCTGACCGGACGTGCTTTGTCCGATGGTGACGGGGTCTATTATTCGGTCCAGTATCTGCTGCGGGGTGCTATTACCGGAGCTGATGTGGAAACCATTGCCACCGGTCTGCTCTGTAACACTCTCATTCAACGATATACGGTACTCTCCCGTGCCGACTTTGCCGCCCAGAAGGGTTTTGCGGTAGCCGTACCCAAGGTCAGCAGTGAGTCAGTGGTTCAGGTCAGAGACATTGACCTTGAGGTCTCCGACGAAGAGTTGATGCGGATCAGCAAAGAGGGGGTACTGGCCCTGACCCTCGACGAAATGCAGATTATTCAGGCACACTATCGCTCTGAATCGGTGCGGGCGGAACGGGCGAAATTCGGTCTGTCGGCACACCCCACCGATGTGGAGCTGGAGTGTCTGGCCCAGACCTGGTCCGAGCATTGCAAGCATAAGATTTTCGCCGGCACGGTGCAGTACGAGGATGAAACGGGACACAAACAGGAGATCAAATCACTGTTCAAATCCTTTATCCAGCGAACTACGAAAGATGTGCGGGAACGGATGGGGGAGAAGGATTTCTGCCTGTCGGTTTTTAAGGACAATGCCGGTGTCATTAAATTTAACGAAGAACATTCCTTGGTTTTCAAAGTTGAAACCCACAACTCCCCCTCGGCTCTGGATCCCTACGGCGGAGCGTTGACCGGTATCGTCGGTGTCAACCGCGACCCGTTCGGAACGGGGCAGGGTGCCAAACTTATTTTCAATACGGACGTATTCTGTTTTGCCGATCCGTTCTATGCCAAACCGTTGCCGAGCCGTCTGCTCCACCCCCGCCGAATTTATGAAGGGGTTGTGGAAGGGGTTGAGCATGGCGGCAACAAGAGCGGTATTCCGACGGTCAACGGCTCCTTGGTCTTTGATGAACGTTTTTGCGGTAAACCACTGGTGTTCTGCGGTACGGCCGGCCTCATGCCAGCCCACGTCAACGGCCAGCCGGGTCACGACAAGTCCATCCTGCCTGGCGACCTGATCGTCATGACCGGTGGCAGAATCGGCAAGGACGGTATCCATGGTGCCACCTTCTCCTCGGAAGAATTAAATGAAAATTCTCCCGTAACCGCGGTGCAGATTGGTGACCCGATTACCCAAAAGCGGATGTTCGACTTTTTGATCCGTGCCCGTGACAAGGGGCTCTACCGCTTTATTACCGATAACGGTGCCGGTGGTTTGTCCTCCTCCATCGGTGAAATGGCCGGTGAGTGCGGCGGTTGTCGTATGGATCTTGCCAAGGCACCCCTCAAATACCCCGGACTCAATCCGTGGGAAATCCTCATTTCCGAAGCCCAGGAGCGGATGTCCCTGGCGGTACCGCCGGAACAGATTACGGAATTTCTGGCAATGGCCGCCCGTTTTGGGGTGGAGGCCACCGTGCTGGGTGAATTTACCGACAACGGCGTCTTTCATATGATGTACGGTGAACAGACCGTGGCCCTGCTGCCGATGGAGTTCATGCACGAGGGGCTTCCCCCCATGCAGCTGCCGGCAAAATGGACACCCCCCTGTCACACAGAGCCGGAACCGGCTCCCAAAAGCGACTATACCGGTGACCTGAAGCAGTTGCTCTCCGCCCTCAATATCTGCTCCAAGGAATCGGTGGTGCGCCGTTATGACCATGAAGTTCAGGGGGGCTCGGTGGTCAAACCGTTCAGCGGCGTGACCAACGACGGTCCTTCCGACGGAGCGGTGGTCAGGCCGTTGCTGGATTCCTTCGAAGGGGTCGTCACCGCCCATGGCATCTGCCCCCGCTACTCGGATATCGACACCTATCACATGACCGCCAACGCCGTAGATGAGGCTCTGCGTAATTATGTAGCGGTAGGTGGCTCGTTGGACTTGGTGGCCGGTCTGGATAATTTCTGCTGGTGTGATCCGGTGGAATCGGACAAAACCCCGGATGGTGCCTACAAGATGGCTCAGTTGGTACGTTCAAATCAGGCACTCTACGATATCTGCATGGACTATAACCTGCCGCTCATCTCCGGCAAGGACTCCATGAAGAATGATTTTTATGACGGCACCACCAAAATTTCCATTCCCCCGACACTACTCTTCTCGGTGATCGGCAAGATCGACGATGCTCGGAAAGCGGTGACCATGGACGTCAAACGACCGGGTGATATCGTCTATCTGCTGGGTGCCACGGCCGATGAACTGGGGGGCTCCGAATATTTAGCCCTGTCCGGTGCTGTTGGCAACAAGGTGCCACGGGTTGATGCCCCTTCCGCCTACCGGCGGTATCGTGCCTATCAGGGGGCAGTAGCCGAGCGGCTGGTGGCTTCCTGCCACGACCTTTCCGACGGCGGCCTGGCGGTTGCTGCGGCGGAGAGTGCCTTTGCCGGCGGTTTTGGCATCACCCTCGACCTGTCGTCCGTCCCCTGGAAGGGGGAGGGTGCCCTTTGGAGTGACGAACTGTTACTCTTCTCAGAATCGGCGTCCCGCCATCTGGTTACGGTTCATCCGGAACAACAGAGTGCCTTTGAGGCGGCCATGGCCGGTGAGTGCTGTGCCGTAGTCGGTCTGGTTACCGAAGGGGAACAGTTACTTGTTACGGGCATCCATGGTACGCCGGTCATTTCTGCTGATCTGGCCACATTAAAAGAGGCATGGCAGCAGACCCTGCGGGAATTATGATCCAGGCCATCCACCACACCCTGAAAACCGTCTTCGGTTTTCACCAGTTCCGGGCTCCCCAACAGGAGGTCATTGAACGGGTCATCGCGGGTGAGGATGTGTTTTTGGTCATGCCGACCGGCGGGGGGAAATCCCTCTGCTATCAGATCCCGGCTCTCCATCGAAGCGGAGTGGCCATTGTGGTATCGCCGTTGATCGCTCTCATGAAGGATCAGGTCGATGCCTTGCAGGATAACGGCGTACGAGCCGCCTGCCTCAACTCCTCCCTGACTTCCGATGAAGTACGTCAGGTGTTACGGCAGATGCATTGCGGTGAACTTGATCTGCTCTATGTGGCACCGGAACGGCTGTTGCTCCCCGATTTTCTGGAAACGGTGGCAACCCTTTCTCTGGCACTGTTTGCCATTGATGAAGCCCACTGTATCTCCCAGTGGGGTCATGATTTTCGTCCCGACTATGTGAGGCTGGGTCAGCTCCGGGCACTGTTTCCCCAGGTGCCGATTGTGGCCATGACGGCGACTGCTGACCCGGAAACCCGCAAAGACATTGTTAATCAGTTGGGAATCCAGCAGGCACGGGTCTTTGTGGCCGGCTTTGATCGTCCCAATATCACCTACACGGTGATACCCAAACATAAACCGTTTGTGCAACTGTGCGGCTTTCTCAAGGGGCGTAGCGATGAATCCGGCATTGTCTATGCCTTAAGTCGGAAACGGGTTGAGCAGATTGCCGACCAACTGGTTCAGCAGGGCTTTTCCGCCGCCGCCTACCACGCCGGACTGTCCGACCGGGAGCGGAGCCGGGTGCAAAACGGCTTTCGCTGTGATGATATCAGGATTGTTGTGGCAACTGTGGCCTTTGGCATGGGGATTGATAAGCCGAACGTCCGCTTTGTGGTGCATTATGACATGCCCAAAAGTGTGGAAAGCTATTATCAGGAGACCGGTCGTGCCGGCCGGGATGGTCTCAACTCGGAAGCGGTCATGCTGTTTGGCATGGGGGATGTCATGACGGCACGCTCCCTGATTGAAACCAGCGACAACGCCGAACGGGTGCGGATCGAGCTGCAAAAACTCAATGCCATGGTGGCCTACTGTGAGGCATTAACCTGTCGCCGCCGGGCACTGCTCTCCTATTTCGGCGATCAGATGCCCCATGATTGCGATAACTGTGATATCTGCACCGATCCCCCCCAGCGGATGGATGCTTCGGAGTTGGCAAAGAAGGCTCTGTCCTGCGTCTACCGGGTCGGTGAACGGTTCGGCGTGCGGCACGTGATCGAGGTATTGCGCGGTTCCAAAAATCAGCGGATTCTGGAATTACGGCACCATGAACTCTCTACCTACGGTATCGGAGCCGACCTGTCTCCCCTGGAATGGGAGAATATTTTCCGGCAGCTGATTCATCTCGGCTATCTGGTACAGGATTTTACCCGCTACGGGGTGCTGGGGCTTTCCCCCGCTGCACGGCCGGTGCTCACGGGGCAAGTTCAGGTGATTCTCGGTCTGCCCCGTGCGACGGTGAAACCGGAAGAAAAGAGCCGCCGCAAAAAAGGTGTCTCCGCCGGTTTCAATCAGGGGCTGTTTGACCGGTTACGGGGGGTCCGCAAAGAGATTGCCGATGCTGCTGGTGTTCCCCCCTTCGTGGTGTTTTCCGATGCCACGCTGTTGGAAATGGCCTCCAGCAAACCCCACGATTTCCGGGAGCTGCTTGCCGTGAACGGGGTGGGTGAACACAAACTTCAGAAATACGGCACACGGTTTCTGGCGGAAATACGGGATTTTGGGAATTCATAATGTGTAGAGACGCAAAATAGTGCGTCTCTGCAAACCATGGATTGATTGAACAGACAAGACGCAAAATAGTGCGTCTCTACAAACCATGGATTGATTGAACGTAGAGACGCAAAATTTTGCGTCTCGGTAAACCACCGACGATTAAACGTAGAGACGCAACATAGGGCGTCTCTACGGCAACAGAGAATAAGGAGATGAAGATATAATGACACAGACACGAGCAATCGTTATAACCGGGAATGGAACCAACTGTGAAATGGAGGCGGCCCATGCCTGTCGCCTTGGTGGCTTTGATGTGGCGGTTATTGCCCATATTTCAGAAATTCTCTCCGGTGAAATTTCATTGGATGATTTTCATTTTCTTAATCTGACCGGTGGCTTTCTCGATGGTGACGACCTGGGGAGTGCCAAGGCTCAGGCTAACCGCCTCATCCACGGGGTGGTATCCGGCAGCGGCGAGAAGCTGGTGGATCAGTTCACCCGCTTCATTGGGGCGGGCAAGCTGATTCTCGGTGTCTGCAACGGTTTCCAGCTGATGGTGAAGATGGGCATGCTCCCCGGTTTTGACGGTGACTATCTCCGACAGAGTGTCACCCTGACCCACAACGACTGTGGCCGCTTTCAGGATCGCTGGACTTACCTGAAAGTCAATCCCGCGTCCCCTTCGGTCTTCACCGCCGGTATCGAGAAGGGGATTTACCTGCCGGTGCGCCATGGGGAGGGGAAGTTTCTCACCGACACCCCGGCTACTCTGGCACGCATCGAAGAGGGACATCTGGCGGTGCTCCGCTACAGTGACGCCACCTATGGCGAAACAGCTCTGGAATTTCCCGCTAACCCCAACGGTTCGGTCAACGGCATCGCGGCACTCTGCGACCCGTCGGGCCGTATCATGGGGCTCATGCCCCACCCTGAGGCCTTTGTCAATTACACCCAGCATCCCCGCTGGACCAGGGAGGAACTGCCGGTCGATGGCGACGGGCTGATCCTCTATAAGAATGCTGCCCAATATGTCCGAAATAACCTGATCTGACAGATACCAGTGGAGTCTTTACCTATGAAGTTAACCCGTCCCCAAGAAGAATGTGGTGTCTTTGGCATCTACAACCATACGGAAGCATCCAACCTGACCTATCTGGGGCTCTACGCCCTCCAACACCGTGGTCAGGAAAGCTGCGGTATCGTCTCCTCCGACGGTACGGCACTCCATGCCCATAAACGGATGGGGTTAGTGGCCGATGTCTTCAGCAATCCCGATGTCTTCAAAAAGCTCCCCGGCAAGTCTGCCATCGGCCATGTGCGCTACTCGACGGCCGGTGCCTCCGTTGAAAAAAACGTGCAGCCGATCATGGTGGATTATTCCCGTGGTTCCATCGCCGTTGCCCACAACGGCAACCTGGTTAACGCCCAGTTGCTGAAAGCCGAACTGGAGGCCTACGGTTCTATCTTTCAGACCACCATGGATACGGAAATCATCATTCACCTGATTGCCGCTTCCAAAACCAATTCCCTGGTGGATCGAATTGTCAATGCCCTGAAACGGATTCAGGGAGCCTACTGCTTGCTGTTTCTCACTGAATCACGCATGATTGCGGTACGTGATCCCAACGGGTTCCGTCCTCTCTGCCTCGGTAAACTGGGTAATGCCTGGGTGGTCGCCTCGGAAAGCTGTGCCCTTGACCTGATTGAGGCTGATTTTGTGCGGGAAATCGAACCGGGCGAGATGGTCGTCTGCACCAAGGATGGCGCCATCAAATCCCTGTTCCCCTTCAAGAAAATTGAACAGACCCCCTGCATTTTTGAATTTGTCTATTTCGCCCGTCCCGACTCCACTATTTTCGGTCGCAACGTCTATCTGGCCCGCAAGGAGCTGGGGCGTCAGCTGGCGCGGGAATATCCGGTGGATGCCGATGTGGTGATCGCGGTGCCGGACTCCGGCGTGCCGGCCGCCATGGGCTATGCGGAAGAGTCCGGTATCCCCTTTGAGTTGGGGCTGATCCGTAACCATTACGTGGGGAGGACGTTCATCGAGCCGGCCCAGTCCATCCGTCACTTTGGGGTGAAGATTAAACTCAACCCGGTGCGGGAACTGCTAAAGGGAAAACGGGTGGTGGTTATTGACGATTCCATTGTGCGGGGTACCACCTCTCGCAAGATCGTCAAGATGGTGCGCAACGCCGGTGCCTCCGAAGTGCATCTGCGAATTTCCTCACCCCCTACCAGCTATCCCTGCTATTACGGTATCGACACACCGAACCGGAAGGAGCTGATCTCTTCGTCTCACACCATCGACGAAATCTGCCGCTATGTGACCGCCGATACCCTGGGCTATCTGTCGGAAGAGGGGCTTGTCTCGTCAATCGGTCAGGGTGATACCCGCTATTGTAAAGCCTGTTTTGCCGGAAATTATCCGGTCGCATTCCCCAAACCGGTGGATCTTCCCCAGTTGGGACTATTTGAAGAGGAGCTTTCGGAACATGAGTGATCGCGAACAATTAAAAAAAATTATCCTGGAACTTTCCTATGAAAAACGTCTGGTAACCCTGGCTTCGGGACGTCAGAGTGATTTTTACTTCGACGGCAAGCAGACCACCCTCCACGCCGAGGGGGGCTTTCTGGTGGGGAAGCTGTTCTATGAAGCTATCAAAGATGTTGAAGCGGTTCAGGCCGTCGGTGGCATAACCCTGGGTGCTGACCCCATTGCCACCGCCACCTCCATTGCTGCTCATTTAGCTGGCAAAAGCATGCACGCTTTTATTATCCGTAAGGAACCGAAGGGGCATGGCACCGGACAGTGGTTGGAAGGGAGAAAAAATCTTCCGGCCGGAACCCGGGTGATTATCGTTGAGGATGTGGTGACAACCGGCGGTTCCTCCATGAAAGCGGTGAGACGGGCCGAAGAGGAAGGGTTGGTGGTGCTCGGTATCGTGACCCTGGTTGACCGTGAAGAGGGTGGTCGGGAAAATATCGAAGCTGAAGGGTACTGGCTGCGCACCATCTTTACTAAAAGTGAGCTTGTCGGAGCATAAGCGTGCGGCATGAACGGCATCACCTATGACCAGACAGCGCCTTGACCGCTTGGTGGTCAGTCAGGGGCTGGCACCGGATATCTCCCGTGCCCGTGCCCTCATTATGGCCGGCCAGATGGTCGTTAATGACCATCTGGCTGACAAACCGGGGTTGCTGTTCGCCCCAACTGTGGAAATTCGCCGCAAGGGGGAACAGCTCCCCTACGTGAGCCGGGGGGGGCTCAAACTCCGTAAAGCCCTCGATGAATTCGCTTTTGATGTGGCGGGGGTGGTGGCGGTGGATGTGGGTTCCTCCACGGGGGGCTTTACCGACTGCCTGCTGCAGGCCGGAGCTGCCTGTGTCTATGCCATAGATGTGGGGTACGGCCAGCTCGCCTGGAAATTGCAAACAGACCCCCGGGTCATCAGTATGGAACGCACCAATATTCGCACTGTTTCCGCCGACCAGTTAGCTGAGATACCGACCCTCGCGGTCATCGACGCCTCCTTTATATCTCTTGTGAAAGTACTCCCCCCCACGGTCAATTTGCTGACCCGGGGGGGGCATATTATCGCCCTGGTCAAGCCCCAGTTTGAAGTGAGCCGGGGTGCGGTGGGGAAGGGGGGAGTGGTACGCGACGTCGCCGTCCAGCAGCAGGTTGTCGAAGATGTCAGTGCCCATGCCCGTGAACTGGGCCTGGAGGTCGCCGGTATGTGTGAGTCACCCATCACCGGTGCCGACGGTAACCGGGAATTTCTGCTGTTGTTGCGGTGTAGGAAATCCCCCTTGACATATATATATCCCTCCATCTCCGAATGAGGAACTTACTATGGAACATTGTCTCTTTTGTCGCATAATCGCCCGCAGCATCCCGGCTTCCATCGTCTTTGAGGATGAGCACTTCATTGCCATTGAGGATATCACTCCCCAGGCTCCGCTGCATCTGCTGTTGATACCAAAAAAGCACTTTGCCAACCTGCTGGATATGACGGTGGAAGATGATGCTCTGGTTGGGCATATTCTCCGCACCGGCGGCGACCTCGCCCGGGGCAGGGGGGATGGTGATGGAGGCTTCCGCATCGTGCAAAATAACGGGACAGGGGCGGGGCAATCGGTCTTTCACATTCATTTCCATCTGCTGGCAGGCCGTGAATTCGCCTGGCCTCCCGGCTAGGGGCAGTTGATGACACGTTCTATCCTGTCCGGTTTTTTGTTGTTGCTGGTGGCATCACCGCTCTGGGGTGAAACCTATTCGTGGGTTGATGACAGCGGTACCTATAACTTCACGGAAGATTACTCACGGGTTCCCAAAAAATACCGTAAGAAAGTTAAACTGCGGGGGGATATGGGGGCGACTACCGCTCCGGTGACCGCTGAATCGGCGATGAAGGGGGGGGCTGCCTCCGTACCGGGTGACGTTGAAAAGGAAAAAAACTCGACCGGCAGGAGTCGCACCGATTTTCGACGGGATCTGGAGGTCCTTGAAGTTGAACTGGGAGATGCGGAACAGAATCTGCAACGGTTACGCACGCAGATTTTCTCCCCGAAGGAGATGACCAAGGCACAATTTGATAAAATGAAAAACGACTATGAGGAGGGGCGACTGTTGTACGAGCAGACCTATCGGAAGTACACCGCTCTGGTTGAGACAATCCGTGCGTCAGGTATTCCGGTGGAAATCAGGAAAATTAAAACGCCATAAGCCGCTTGATCAGGCCGGGAAATGCCATATCCACGGTCATGATGAAGGTCAGCACGATCATGACCACCACGGTAAACCAGGCAATGATGTTGAAAACCGGGCCGTTGACGTAACTCCCCATGAGGTTTTTGTCGTTAATCAGTTTTATCATGAACATCAGCACGAAGGGGAGAACGGCACCGTTTACCACCTGTGAAATAAACATGATTGCCATCAGTGGTGCATTAGGAATCAGAATTAGTCCGGCACTGATAATAATGATGATGGTAAACAGCCAGAAAAATTGCGGTGCCTGTTTGAAATCTTTATCAACCCCCGATTCCCACCCCATCCCCTCACAAATATAGTAGGCGGTCGACAGCGGCAGAATGCAGGCGGCAAACAGTGATGCGTTAAAGAGACCAAAGGCAAAGAGTGCCGATGCATGCTGGCCAACCAGCGGTTTGAGAGCCATGGCGGCATCGGCGGCCGTTTCAATTTTCAGTCCATGGAGATGGATGGAGGCGGCGCAGGCGACCATCATGAAAAAAGCCACCACAATGGCCATAATGCAGCCAAATACCACGTCAATACGGGAAAAGCTGTACTGATCCGCCGTAATTCCCTTCTCTACAATGGCCGCCTGTTGGTAAAACTGCATCCAGGGGGCGATGGTGGTGCCGACAATACCGATGAGGGTCATGAGGTAGGCACTGTCGGTCTTGAAGGTGGGGGTGACGGTGGCTTTCAGGACAACCGGCCAGTCCGGACCGGCCATGAAGGCAGCGATGGGGTAGGCGATATAAACCAGGCAGGCCACCAGAAAGACCTTTTCCACCACTTTATAGGAGCCTTTGACGATCAGTAACCAGACTAATATGGCGGAAATGGGCACCGAGATATATTTACTGATGCCGAAAATCTCCAGACTGGCAGCAATCCCGGCAAATTCCGATATGGAGTTACCCATGTTGGTCAGTAGCAGGGCGATCATGACATAGAAGGTGACCTTGACGCCGAAGGATTCCCGGATCAGATCCGATAACCCCTTGCCCGTGATGGCTCCCATGCGGGCACACATCTCCTGGATAACCACCAGGGCGATGGTGGTCGGTATCATCATCCAGAGGATCGAATAGCCATAATTGGCGGCGGCCAGGGAGTAGGTGGTAATACCGCCGGCATCGTTGTCCACATTGGCGGTAATGATGCCCGGGCCAAGAATGGCCAGAAAAATCAGGATATTGCGGGGGCTGAAGCTCTTGAGCGGTTTCAGGAACCTGAATTGTGAGATCGTAGTGAACATAGTCTGGGCTTCTAACGTCGCTTGATTTTTATGATTTGTGGCAGATAATGGGCGAGTACGTCGTCAACGGTGACGATGCCCGCCATTTTGTCGTCCAGATCAAGAACCGGAACGGCAATCAGGTCATACTTGGTTAAGGTTTCCAGCATATCCTCCGGTTCGGCATCGATCCGGACGTACTTGATATTTTCTTCCATGATGTCGGTCAAGAGGGTTTCTGGCGGGTTCATAATCAACCCTTTGAGTGACACGATGCCCTCAAGCTGGTCATCGGCCGACACCACATAGCCGTAAAAGATGGTTTCTATCTCGTCGGCAGACTCCTTGAGGATTTCCAGAGCCCGTCCCACGGTGATTTCGGAGGTGAGCCGCAGGTAGTCCGGGTTCATGAGACCACCGGCCGAATCCTCTTCATGCTCCAGCAGTTCCTGGATATCCTCGGCATCTTCCTGGTCCATCATGTCCAGTAGTTCCTGGGCTTTCTGCTCTGGCAGGTCGCTCAAAACATCGGCGGCTTCATCCGGTTCCATCTCTTCGAGAATGTCGGTCATCTGCTCGTTATCGAGCTGGCTGATAACCAGATTTCTCATGTCCGATTCCAGCTCGTAGAGGGCTTCACCGGTGGTTTCAACATCAATGGAATCAAGCACGGTGCGGATGCTCTGGATCGGGATATTCTCCAGAATATCGGCAAGGTCGGCAGGATGCAGTTCGTTCATCTGATCCCGGGCGATGTTGAGAGCCAGTTTTGAAGAGTTGGCTTCCAGGGGTTGGACATATTCCCAGCTGATTTCATTGTGGGGGATGTTCCGTTTGAGCAGGGTGGCAACCTGTTCGCCAAAACGCTCGTATCCAAGGCGTCTCAGCAGGCCGCGAAAGCCGATATCAACGGAGAAAATACAGAGTTTATGATTCAGGTTGCCCAGTTTGATATCATTTACCCGGACAACCTTGGCGCCATCAACATCGACAATCTGTTTGTCGAGCAGATCCCGTTTGACAAGAATGTCCTTTGCGTCCGGGTCAAAGGTGTGCAGCTGCTGGGGGGTATTACTGCCGGTGGAGATTACCACATGGGTGAAGAGGGAGACTTCTCCCCAGGGGAGGGTTTTGAGCCCTTTACGGCATTTGATGACGATATGGGATACTTCGGGAAAAACTTCCCCCGGAACCATGATGAGATCCCGTAGGATGCCGATCTGCTCACCCTTGAAGTTGATCACCGAGCGGCCAATGACGGAGCTGAGATATATTTCGTTGATTTCAATATTCATAGGCTCGTCTTTCACGCAATAAAAAAGACCCCGTCGGGAAGTAAGGGTCTCACAGATATGACACAATTTTATAGCACGTTCGGCTGGTCTGTGCAACCTCCTATATAAGAATATGCATGGTGCGAGAATAAAAAAACTGTGCCCATTATTATAGTAGTTGTGGTTGTTGTCTCTTTGTCCACAATATATAGTATGAATCGTTACTCGTTGATAAAAGAAGCGGTTTCGTGGCGGGGCGGAGAGCATATTCCGTGAAAAATTATCCTTGAAATACTGATTTTACTGTGATAGACGTTCATTCCTATCGTGTAAACTTCTTACTAATGAAAAATATATAATCGTGGTGACGGAGTGCAACGGCATGGTTCAGGGTGTTACTTCCAGCAATGTGAATGATCTGTCAACAAGCCTAAAACAGGGGAGTTCGTCCGATCAGGTTCAACGTCCTGTGCTGGCAGCTGAGCAGGCCAGGAATCAGGTTAAAACAGCGAATAGTGCCGCTACCGGGGATACGGTGAGCCTCTCGTCCGATTACACTGCACGTGGTGACCAGCCGACTTTTGAAATTAAACCTCCATCACTTCCCGTTACCTATGACGAAAAAAACGCCCTGTACAAAGCCTATGCCGCCTTATCCCACACGGTTACCTCGCTGTTTCATGATCTCAACGCCTGATAAGCCTAACTCTCTTCCAATTTTTCCTTCTGCTCCCGAATAAGAGCTTCCTTCAATTGGTTAGCCGTGATCGGCAAGCCGCTCATCTGTAGCTGCAGCAGTTCCGACTCGTCAAGATTACTGATGAGGGTCGCTGGCCCTTTAATTTCTTCGGTGGTGACAGAAGCCACCCGGTCAAACTTAAGGCGAACGTTTTCATAGACAATCTTATGGACATTGACCTTGGGGTTGGCGTTGTCGTACTGGTGACTGTTAACCTCCTGCAGCAGTGTGGAAAGCCGGTTTCGTTCTGTCATGAAGGCCATGAGATCCCGCTGATTGGGGGGCGTTGCGGCAAACTTTTCATTTAAATCGAGCAGTGCGCGGTTCAGTAGCTCAATCTGGTCAAAATCAGCATAGTGTACGCCGACAATGACCGTGGTTGGCAGTGATGTTTTAGAGCCGAGTACCATGGCTTCCATACCTGCCAGTACGATGCAGGTCCCACCGCAGAAGGCTCCTTTGGTGATGGTTAACGAGCCGAGACAATTGACCTTGCTACTCCGTATTTCAATCTGGGCGGTAATATTTCCTGTGCAGATTATGGTGGTATCATTACAATACTTTAGTGTTAGATCTCCGCCACAGGTGATCTTTCCAATGCCGGCACCGCTCATGCCGTTAATATCGATATTGCCTTTTGAATAAATCTGACAGTTTCCGACAATTCCTTTTACTTTGATACCCTTCGAGGCAAACACCTCAAAGCCGTCTAACACGTCGCCGGTTATCTCCACGAGGCCGTTATATCTGATGTTCCCCACATGGTAGTCAACATTTCCCTTCACCACATAGACATTTTCCACCGAGAGACCGTCCGTTGAGTTGAATACTCGTCCGGAGCGGTTAGCATACAGGGTTTTCTCATCTTCTCCCATAAAGATCCCTTTGCCGTACCGGACATGGAGCGGTTTGCCCGGAATGGCAGGGATAATTTTCGACTGAACGGTTAGGCCGTCCATACCGTCAGTGCAGGGGTGGATGATACCAATGGGGTCTTCGGCTTCAACATTCTGGAATGTCTGTATTTTTTTGAAATTAACGCGGGTGTAATGGTGGGGTTCACTAATATCTTCTTCATCATCTTCATCTTTCAGGGCATCGGGGACAAGCATTTCAAACCAGCCGTCAATACCCGGATCCATGACCAACCCCAGTGCCAGGACGACTCCTGAGACCGGCTTGTTCTCCGAGGCGGCCTCCATCACTAATGTAATGCCCTCTTCATTAATGTTTTCGGTTATGGCATGGCTTGCCAAAAAATCCCGGAGTGCCGCCTCGGTCATGGCGGCTCCGCTTTTGGCCGGTGTGTAACGTGCCGTACATAGCGTCGCGTTGTCTAATAAATCCAGGCGGAGGGTGTAACCGGCCTGTACCAGGTCGTATGCGAAGTTTTCACCTGCCACGGTACATATCTTCAGCCACCCTCACCATGTGGGGGATCAACTGGGGATCAAATTCGGTGCCGCTCCGGGCACTCACTTTCTCCAGCACTTTTTGCAAGGGCACTTTGTCACCACTTATTTCCATTTCACTCTCAAGGGTATCAGCAAGGCATATGATGGCTGATCCTTGGGGAATGGCTTCAGCGGCCAGGCCGTCGGGAAAACCGCTGCCGTCGAAATATTCATGGTGATGCCGCACAATCAGCGCAATATCATGCAGATGCTCGACGGTTTCGATCATGCTCTGTCCCATGACCGGATGGGAACGGTACAGGGCAAACTGGGAATCGGTCATGCAGAGGGGATCCATTTCGGCTACATCGCTGGAAAGGGTATTCAGGCCAATGTCATGGAGTAGGGCGGCCATTCTTATTTTTTCCAGATCGGTTGGCGAGAGGCCAAGACTTACCCCAATACCGACCGACAGTTTCGCTGTTATGGCTGCATGGCGTCGTGCTTCCGGCAGACTCAAGTCGATAAAACCGGCCAGAGCACCAAACAGGGCACTGAAATGTTGCTGATGATGTCGCTGCTGTTCATGAACTTTCTGGAGATCGGTACGCAGTTTGAGATCGTGACGAAATCTGCTGAGTGCTTCCTGCACATAACCGAGCATTTCCTGATTATCCCATGGTTTGCTGATATAGCGGGTGGCCCCTCCTTTGTTGATGGCGTCAATGGTCACCTGTATGTCAGAATAACCGGTCATTACCATGCGCACTGCAGTGGGGGCAAATTCCTGGGAGCGAATCAAAAACTCAGTGCCGGTCATGTTGGGCATACGCTGATCCGTAACTATGACCTCAACTTCTTCACCACGAGCCGCCAACAGTTCGAGGGCACTGCTCCCTGATGTGGCAAATACCACCTCATAGGGTTCACTCCTGAACAGACGTTTCAGTGACAGGAGTACCTGTTCTTCGTCATCAACAAATAGAATCATTATACTCTTTCCCCATTGATTCTCATGTTACGGATAATGGCTCGTTGTTCCTCAGCACACTCGGGGCAGACACCGTGACTAAACACCGCCTCCGAGTGGCGGGTGATATAGGCTTCAACTTGCAACCAGCTGTTTTTATCATCCTTAATCTTCTTGCAGTACGAGCAGATCGGTATGATCCCCTCAAGTTGACTGATACGGGCAAGGGCATCCTCAAGTTGATCTCTCTGCTCTTTTACCAGATCATTACGCTTTTGTAACTCAATTTCGGCTTCCCTGAGGGCGGTAATGTTCTGAACCGTTCCGGTGACCCACAGTGGTTTCCCCAGGTCATTTCGCTCAACCTCAGCCCTCCCCCTGATCCAGAGGAAACTGCCGTTGACTTTGAGGCGATAGACCATATCAGAGGAGGTGCCATTGTGCAAAATCTCGTGCCATGCCGCAGTAACCAGGGCCCGATCCTCCGGATGCAACTGGCAAAAATAGTCATCTATTGAAAATGGTTTTTTCTGGTCAATGCCGCAGAGGTGACGTGCCTCGGCTGACCATTCCATGTCGCCGGTACTGAGATCCAGGCTCCAGCTACCGGTCTGGGCAACCGATTGAGCCCGCAGCAGATTCTCTTCACTCCTTCGGAGGAGGTGTTCCGCCCGTATGCGTTTTTGGGAGTCGATGTTCTTTTGCAGATGATTCTTGATGCGTAACGTCATCTCAACCCGGTCATAGGGTTTGGTGATGAAGTCGTCCGCACCGGCGGCAAGGGTCAGGATGGCATCATCCCGGTTACTCGCCACGACAATGACCGACAGGTGCCGTAACTCTTCAGTGTTACGTATCTCGCTCAACAGAGCTTTGCCGTTCATTATCGGCATCTCAAGATCCAGAAGTATCAAGTCGATATCAGGATGCCGGGTAATCTGGCTCAGTCCTTCCACCCCGTTCGCTGCGGTGAGGAAGTTACTGAAATTTTCAGAAAGCATATGCTTCAGAATAGCGCAGCTTACTTCGTCGTCATCGACGATGAGGATCTTTGCTGAGTCCATGGTGATGGTATTAATTCTGAGCGCTGTTGATACGCTCTCTGAGCTGGCCGCTCAGTTTGAAGGTGACAATTTTTCGTGAGGTGATTGAGACAGTTTCGCCGGTGTGGGGGTTTCTCCCCTTGTGTCCCATTTTCTGTCTGATTTCGAACTTGCCAAAACGGTGAACCTTGACCTCTTCACCTGATTTCAGCGTGCTTTTGATAATGTCAAGAACCTCTTCACACAGGGACAGTGATTCCTTTACCTTAAATCCCATGCGCTCATGAATCGTTTTCGCAATATCCGCTTTTGTTAATGTCATACCATTTCCTCCGATCGTGTGATTTAAATACAAAAAACCCTTCAATAGAAACTAGAGAAGGGTGGAAAACACCCTCTATTTGGCAACCCGACTATCCAAAAAAGTGGACTCGTGGCTTTGCGTCTTCAGGTTACCCTGAATTTGCTCTTAATAACTGTAGAGGAAATTATAAAATTATATTTAGACTATACTAATGCTGAGATATGTCAAGTATTAATATCGTAAGGTGAATAATTTCTTATTATATCTGGTGCCAGATGCCATGGTACGCCGCCTGATTTGTGCGGTCAGTGATGAGTTAGGGGGTGTCTGAATTGGAACGTGGTTCCCCCTTCAGGGGTTGAGGTGAAGCTGACATTGCCCGGTAAGTACTTTTCGCCAAGCAATTTCATGGAATAGGTACCCAGACCTCTCCCCAGAGTATTCTTGGTACTGAAGTGCTTCTGAAAAATCCTCCGTTGAATGTCGGGGGTTATATAGGTGTCATTCCAGACATCCCACGTGATTTCCCGGCCATGTAATGACGTAACGAGCCGGACGGTACCACCTAGGTCGGTCGATTCCAACGCATTCAACAGCATGTTCCCCACTACACGGGAGAGGAGGTTAATGTCGGTCTGGAGTTCGAACGATTCGCCGGGCCAACTCTGTGCCACCGTTTTCCCATCGGCACTCGGGTGATTTAAAATAATAAGATCAAGCTCTTCCTGAAGGGCAGCCATGGATACGGCCGTGCTATTTGACAGCAGGGTGCTGTCCCCCTTGTTATTACTCAAAAAACGCTGCAGTTGAACTTCTGCACTCAGTCGCCGTGCGGTATTCTGAATCATGGAGGCGAGGGCATCATCCGGCTGTTTGGTCGAAAGTAAGTCCCCACATCCGGTAAGTACCATCAGGATATTATTAAAGTCGTGGTAGAAAATGTTTTCAAGGGAGGCAAGTGAGTGTTGTTGGGTAATGTCCTGTGCGAATATAAGAATCCACCGGTTCCCATCAACCTTGAACGGTCGTGCTGTCACCGACAGAAACAGATCGACTGTTTTCCCCTCCCTCTCGGCGGTAAGCGCGCAGGTCTGTTCAGATGGCACATCATCGACGATGGCCGACATTGTGGCGATTGCGGCTCCGCACGTTGCACAGTGGGGGGTCGTGCCGCAGCCATTGGGCGCCCCGGAGGCGTGAACGCACTCTAGTGTTTCCCCCAGTCGCAACCCTAAAATTGCTGCTGGCTCCTTCATGCCGAGGGAATTGAGGAAGGCTTCGTTAAGTCCGACTATCTGGCGCTCTTCGTTAAGTACCACCAGTAAACCGCAGGAGGCCTCCAGCAGTTTACTCATTACCGGGCTGTTACTGATGTTTTCAATCTGGCGGACGAAAACAGTTTGGTCAGTTCGTTCTGCCGGAGCAAAGCTGGTTTCCATAGGAACTCCCGATATAAAAATAATGATACAGTTTTTTACATAGCAGAAAAAAGAGCAAACGACAATGTCACAAAATTCTGACAGAGCGTGTAGGAGTTTAGGAACCTGTCGGAATGAGGAGGAATCTGCTGCAAATCCGTCTGAACGGATCATATTTTACCGTTTTTTCGGTCAATAGAACGACTATTGACCTTTAAAATCGTCGAAATCTGCTCTCGCCCCGCCGAATTTTCGCGACGATTCCCTGCGTCCAACAGACTCCCGGGGTATTTTGTAGGAACGATCTTCTATGGCTGTTTGAGCGTCATGCTTACCATGAACCACTGCTCGCCGACATCACAGAGAATGGCAAGTGATTCCGCAGGGGCACTGTTGTTGAAAAAATATTCTCCACCGGTAAAGGTAGACGGTGTTGAAAGATGGATGTCGTTGCCATGGTTACCGAGGTGGTATTTGAAAGATCCGGCAATCATGAGGGCAAGCTCACCAATGGCGTCATGCACATCACGGTTTATGACGGTAACCGGTGTGCCGAGCATCCCGGAGGTGAACTCCCGGGCCAGTAGATCGGGCAGGTGGAGGCTGACAAGGCCGCTACAGGCACCCCCCAGTCCGACCAGCGCGGTTACGCAGTCGGTAAACACGTTTATCGGATCAATGATCTTTGGGTGGCGGGAAACATTGGTGATGCCGGCCATGTTTTCAAAAACGGTCGCTATGTCACCGATTAGAAAGTCAGTCAGTTGATCTTCCGTCAGATGTAACTGTTTAATAACAGCTTCATTGATCGCCATAGCAGGTCTCCTTGTGATGTGTGTGGGCTCCCATGAAAAATCCCCCCTCAGTCCCCCTTTATAAAAGGGGGACTGAGGGGGGGGTGACGGTACTCTCTCACTGTTCCTCTGCCACTTCAGGCACCGGCAGCCAGACCAGAATGGTAGTACCTTCACCCACGACCGACTCTGCCGTAATGCTGCCACCGCTTTTCATAATGGCAACCTGGCAGAGGGCGAGGTTTAATCCTGCACCCCTTTGCTCCCCCTTCTTTTTGGTGCTGAAATAGGGATCAAAGATGGTGGGGAGGATTTCCGGGGCAATGCCGCTTCCGCTGTCGGTGAGACGGAGATGGATATAGGAACCGGGCTTCAGTGGCACCATATCTGCCTGACACAGGGTGACCGTCTGGACGGCCAGTGTGAGTGTTCCCCCCTGGGGCATGGCTTCCACCGCATTAATGGCCAATCCGGAAAAAATCAGTTGCATCAACGGCTCGGAAAAGTCTATGTCCGGCAGCTGCTCCGGAACTTCATAGCTGAAGGTAACGGTGTCACTCGGCAGCACACCCTCAATGGTATCGATAATACAGGGGACAACCGGCCCGATTCGGGTGTTGTCGGTATAGCCATTGCCGATAATGTTCAACAAGCGACCCAGTTCGTGGGCATCGGAGGTGCAGGTGCCCACTTTTTCCAGGTAGACCCTGCTTGGACTGCCCGCTTCCAGTTTCTGCAACGCCAGTGAGGCATAGCCACTAATGGTCTGAATCAGGTTGTTATAATCATGCACCATGCCGCTGGCCAGCACGGCAATGGTTTCATTCTGCTTTGAACGGGCATCCCGGATATCTCGTTCGTGCTGAATCTTAAGCTGTTGTTCCCCTCGCAGGCGATGGGCAGATTCCAGCAGGGCGGCAAACAGCAGGTAGCTGTTGACCGGTTTGGTAACGTATTTGTCAATGCCAATGTTGATCGCTCGTATCAGATAGTCATTCTGTTCAAAGGCTGTTATGACGATGATCGGTACCGTGGGGTTTATCTCATGAATCTCACGGGCCATGGCCAGGCCATCCATGCGGGGCATCATGACATCGGTGATGACAATATCGGGCCGGTGCTTCTTAAACAGCTCCAACCCCTCCACGCCGTTTTCTGCGGTAATCAGAGTGTCAACCGGGCGGCTGAGAAATTCGGTGAACTGGGCTCTGGTGTCGTAATCGTCCTCCACATAGAGCACGGTAAGTGTTTTCAGATACTGCTGATCCAAGCGATCATTGGTTTTCATATGAAGTGTCCTCCCGACAGCGAGCTACCTTTACTCACAGACAGTCCCCTCAACCGGCACAATAACGGTAAATGTTGTTCCGCCCCCCTGTTGACTCTCCAGAGTGATATCTCCCCCATGTTTTTTGATGATGCCGTAGCAGATGCTGAGACCTAAGCCGGCTCCTTTACCCACATCCTTGGTGGTGAAGAACGGATCAAAAATATGTTCGCGGATCTCTTCGGCGACACCGTGGCCGGTGTCACTGACATCAATGGAGACATACGTACCATCGTACCGGGTGGTGATCGTAATGTTGCCATGGTCGTCAATGGCCTCCGACGCATTCATGAGCAGGTTGGCAATAACCAGATTTATCTGCTGGGCGTTACAGAGCACGAGCGGAATGGTGCCCAGTTGCAGCGTAATATGGGCAATGGGTGACAATTCACTTTGGAAGAGGTTAGCCGCCCTTTGGATAGAACGATTCAGGTCGGTTTCATCCATGCAGTCCTTGTCCGGGCAGGCAAAGTCCTTTAAGTCCAGCACGATATTCTTGACCCGCTCGGCACCTTCCAGGGTCTCTGCAATGATCAAGGGTAACTCTTCTTGTATATACGGTATGTCCAGATCCGCATAGAGTTCAGCTGTTCGGGAACGCTGTTCGTCGGTGGCTGTTTCATGGACAGCGTCCACATACTGCCGCAGGGAGTTGGTGAAGTTGTGGAGGGTTTTTAAGTTACTCATGATAAATCCCATGGGATTGTTAATCTCATGGGCCACACCGGCCGCCAGATAGCCGATGGAAACCAGTTTGTCCTGATGGATGAGCAACGTATCTTTCTTACGGCTGTTATTCACCTCTTCGGCAACCCGGTTTTCCAGCTCTTTATTAAGTTCCGCAAGTTGACGTTGTTTCAGTTCAAGCTCGGTGGTGCGTTCAATAACCAACATTTCAAGGTGGTTACGGTATTTTTTTAGTTCGAGCTGATTACGAATCCGTGCCCGAACCAGGGAGGGGGCAAACGGTTTCTGAATAAAATCCACCGCACCCAGGTCGAGTCCCCGTTTTTCATCGGCTTCCTCGGACAGGCCGGTAACCAGTATGACCGGAATTCCGGCCGTATTGGGGTCATTTTTGAGAAGCGTACAGACGTCATACCCGGTCATGCCGGGCATGATAACGTCCATCAGAATAAGGTCAGGTGGCACATCGCTCCGGGCAATGCGCAGCGCCTCCTCTCCATTGGTGGCAACGACTACCGAGTAGTCTCTTTTGAGATGATGACAGAGAATCCTGACGCCGAGAGGCTCATCGTCCACAACAAGAATGGTATTATTATTCAATTGCGTATCCTGATAACGTTTAATTAACTACTCTCTCTGGAGTGTATCTATGTACCAAATGCCGATAAAAAAGTCGATACTTTCCTCAAATTATGTCGAGATTAACCGGTGATAACAGAAAGTCTGGTAAATGGTATATTTATAGTATATAATTAGTTGTTTATCAAATGTACAATGGCTACACACGCGATAGGAGGGGGGATAATGGGAGCTGATTCAGTTGCTGGTACTCCGATGGATGCCAACAAATCTGCAGTGTGTCGGGAAATTCGGCACAATAACTTTCTCACCACCATGGGTCATGAAATCCGTACTCCCATGAACGGTATCATCGGCATGGTTCATATGCTGCTGGAAACCGATCTGACAGCTGAGCAGCGGGGCTATGCGGAAATAATCGGCAAGAGCGGTGATAACCTGCTGGAGCTGATCAGTGATATTCTGGATTTTTCCAAGATAGAGGTCGGGACGCTCGATCTTGAAATTGCGGAGTTTCATTTGACTGATATCGTTGAAGAGACGGTGGAACTTTATTACCGGAAAGCAGCTGAGAAGGGGGTGGAGCTGATCTGTTGTATTGACCAGTCTGTGCCGACCAGGCTGCTGGGTGATCCGGTCAGGGTTAAGCAGCTGTTGACCAATCTGATGAGTAATGCCGTCAAATATACCCATACGGGTGACATCGTGGTGACCGTGAAGCCGGTGGAGGAGAATAAATCGGTTGTTTCCCTGCGCTGTGAGGTGACGGATACCGGTGTTGGCATTCTTCCCGGCCAGCTTGATTCACTCTTTGTACCCTTTGCCCAGGTTGATGGCTCCACCACCCGTAACCTGGGGGGAACCGGTCTGGGATTAACCATAAGTAAACAACTTGCCGAATTGATGGGGGGAGAACTTGGTGTGACGAGCAGTTATGGCTCTGGTTCACTGTTCTGGTTTACGCTCCCCTTTGAAAAGCCGGGTGGTGCGCCAGTTGAAGTGTCGGTACCCCCCACGGGAAGCGGTAAGGGCATGGGCACCAGAGTGCTTGTCATCGACCAGCACGCTACCCGGCGGAGACATACGCTGGCGTTGCTGAACCAGTGGGGATATGGAGCTGAAGCTGTTGCCTCGTGCCGGGAGGCGGTGCCGCTGTTTGCCGATGGGATTCGCCGTGGGGCTCCCTATCGGATTATTCTGTTGGAACAGCGGGACTCTGCCGAGGACAGGGAGTGGATCCGCCAAAGAGCCGGGGAACAATTGCTCATGGAAACGTCACTGGTGGTGATTTCTGCCACAGAGCAGCCTCGTGACGGTGAACTGCCCGGCTGTGCCGCGACTCTGACCCGGCCGGTACGGCAGCGGCACCTGCAGGAGTGTCTGTCCCACCTGCTGGGGAAGGAGGGGGGGGCATCACTTCCAGAGCAGTCGCTTGCGGGGATCAAAGACGTGGGCCCTGAACATTCGGTGCGCATCTTACTTGCTGAAGATAATATCATAAACCAGAAGGTGGCCCAGAGCATGCTTGTTAAGCTGGGGTATCGGGTTGACGTGGTTACCAATGGGGTGGAGGTCATTCGGGCCTTGGCACTTACCAATTACGATCTGGTGCTGATGGACTGCATGATGCCGGTGATGGATGGGTACCTGACCACGCGGATTATCCGGAGCCGGGAGACGGCGGTACTTAATCACAATCTGCCTATCATTGCCGTGACCGCCAATGCCATGAGCAGCGACCGGGGGCTCTGTCTTGAGGCCGGTATGGATGATTATCTGGTCAAGCCGGTTACCAAGGAAAAGTTGGCCGGACTGCTGAAAAAGTGGCTTAACCACCGTGCCGTCGATCTCAAAGCGCACCCGGAACGGCCCAATATATCCCCCCAGGCCATTTCTGAGATTCTCCTCTTCGATGAGGCGGATCTTATGGAACGGCTCGATGACCGGGATCTTGAGCGGAGTATCCTGGATGACTCTCTTCAGGAGATACCGGAGCTGCTTGAGGTACTCCTGCGGTTGTCAAGCGGTGATGACTTTCCGGTTATGCGTCGTCAAGCCCACACCCTGCGGGGGGTGGCAGCCAACATTAGTGCCTATGTGCTCCATGACTGTGCCATGAATGTGGAAAATGCGGCGAAAAATGGCGATATTGAAACGGTGCGGCGGTTGCTCCCCGAATTACAGGAACAGACCGAGCGTACCATGGCAGTGATCGATAAGTATGTCTCTGGCGTGTAAGTATTTTTTTTTAGCACGTAGTAACTAAACTACATTATAGAGGTGATTTTAACCGGTAATCTATAGTATAATACCTCTCATACACGATTTCAGGCGTGTGAGGGGGGGGTATGGCAAGTGATTGTACAACAGATACGGAGTTCCTTAAAAAACTCACTGTCTTGTATGTAGAAGATGATGACTCTGCCCGTGCCGTCGGGAGTACGCTGGTGTCCCGGTACTGCGGAGAGGTGTTGACGGCGCGCAATGGGTCGGAGGGGCTTAACAAGTACCGTACCCATCAGCCCCATATAGTCATAACAGATGTCGATATGCCGATTATGGATGGCCTTGCCATGGCCGAAGAGATCCGTAAAGAGGATCGCACCGTGCCGATCATCGTTGCTTCTGCCTATGAGCAGTTGCATCTTTTGAAGCGGGCCATTGAAGTTGGTGTGGATACCTATCTGGCAAAACCGTTCACCCGGACCAGTTTGTCAGACACGCTTGTTGAGTGTGCCCGTCGCCTGCGGGGTGAGTCTGAACGGCGGCATGGTGAGAAGCGGTTGCTCGACACGATTTGTGAGGCTTTCCGTAAACTGTTTTGTATTGTTGAACTCTGCCCGTCAGCACTGGTGATTGCCAACAGTAACGGTATTATTGAATTTACCAACCGAAGTTTCTGCACGCTGACCGGCTATGGAGCCGACGAGTTTGTGGGGAAGAGTATCGCCGAATTGAATTCGCGTGCCGGATTACCCGCTTTGTGTCATGACATCTCTGCCACCATTGCTGCCGGTGGAATCTGGCAGGGTGAAATCTACAGTCGTCGGAAAGATGGTGCCAGCTACTGGGAATATACCGTTATCTCTCCCCTTTGTGACGAGAGTGGCAGGGTGGCCAGTTATATGATCACCTTGGAAGATATTACCGTCAAGAAACAGTTGACCGGAATACTGCTGCCGACTGCCGTAGAGGATCCAACCGGTCGTCTGGCGGGGGGGCTGGTTCATAAGCTGGACAATGTTTTAAGTGTGATTAACGGTTATGGGGCGTTGCTTAAACTAGCACCGGAGCTGGCGGAGGAATCGCAGGAGTATGTTAAAATGATATTAACGGCGTCGGCACAGGCCAGTACCCTGACTCACGACCTGCTATTGTACTGTAAATCGGCCCGGGGACAACTGCCGGGGCTACTGAAATAACATGGGGAATATATGACGGAACGGGTACTGTTTAATAAGGACGAAATGCTGGAAAACATGGATAATGATACGGAATTCATGGAATCAATCCTTGAAGATTCCATGGTCGCGCTGGTCAGCTATCTTGATAACCTCCAGGCTCTTTTTGCACGTGACGACAGGGGGGGGATCCATATTCTGGCACATACCATGAAAGGGGTTGCTGCCAATATCTCCGCTCCGGCCCTGCGTGACGTCTGTCTCAAGATCGAAGATGCCTCCCATGGGGGGGATTTCGAGACGGCGAGAGAGCAGCTTCCCGAACTGGCTGAGGTTATTACTCTTACCGTTGCGGCGATCAAAAACAGTGTGCGATAACAAAACCTGCACAAAAAATCATTCTTGTAGCAATCCTGCTACATACAGTACACTCCACAACTGATATACTTAAGCAGAATTCCATGAGCACGCGTTATTTCGGTGCTTGACAGTAGGCGGAGAACTCAGGGCGTATAGTCATACGCCCTGAGTCGATGTTGGTATGTGTCAAAACCAGGGAAGCCATGAAAGAGAATCCAGAGTCACAAAAAAGTGCCTTTGAAAGCGGTTTGCGACGGCGGGCAGAGAGCCATCTGCATGCCATGGAGCGGGTTGCGCCGTCTCCGCTCTCCTCTCACGACATGGTGCGTCAGTTCCATGAACTGCAACTGCATCAGATCGAACTGGAGATGCAGAATGATGAACTATCCCGGATAAATGCCGAACTGACGGAGAAGAGAGGGTTTGAACAGGCACTCAAAGTAAGCGAAGAGCATTTTGAGCTGTTGTTTGAACGGTGCGGTGTTGGTATTGCGCTGGTGCGGGCGGACGATCAATGTATCGGTAGGGTTAACGAAAAATTCTGTACCCTGCTCGGCTATTCAAAGGGGGAGCTGACCGGTGTCGATGTATTAACGCTCATTCACCGCGAAGGGCGTCACACCTGTAACGGTAAATTCGGTCAGCTTGCTTCGGGAAATCTCTGTGATTTTACCCAAGAGATTCGCTGTCTCCACGCCAACGGTTCGGTCATCTGGCTGAGTCTCGTGGTTTCCAACATGGTGATGGATGATGCTCACCAGCTGTGCCACATTGTGGTTGTCAAGGAGATCACCATCCGCAAGCTGGCGGAAGATGCCCTGAAAAGTAGTGAAGAACGTTATGAACATCTCTTTGAAATGAATCTGAACGGGGTGCTCTTGATCGAGTGCGGCACCGGCTCCCTTCTCGATGTCAACAGTGCCGGACTCACCATGTATGGCTACTCGCGGGCAGCGATTCTTGGTTTGACGTTTGCCGGTCTTTCAGCCGATGCCGCTGATACTGCGGAAGTTCTCCAGGAGGAGAATGCCTATTTCCCGTTACGCTGGCATGTCAGAAAAGATGGCAGCCGGTTTCCGGTGGAGATATCAGCCCATCGCTTTGAGTACCATGGGCAGATGGTGTACGTGGCAGCCATTCGGGACATCAGTGATCGGGTGCAAAATGAGGAAAAACTCAACATCGCCCTGGAGAACAATCGGGCACTCCATGAACATCTGCATACGGCCATCGAGGAGGAGCGTATCGCCATCTCCCGGGATATTCATGATGATTTGGGACAATCTCTCTCCATAATAAAGTTGGGCATTGAATCCCTCATGGAGCAGAACGGCATGGCAGAGGTACAGCCCCAACTGGATCGGTTATGGAAGAATACTGACCAGGCGATTGAGACCATCAGGCGCCTGGCCGGTAACCTCAGGCCCCCCCTGCTCGACAGCGTCGGGCTCACGGCGGCCATTGAGTGGCAGGTTCATGAGTTTAGAAAATACAGCGGTATCGAATGCTTTGTCATGCTCAATAACCATGTGGATCATCTGGATAAACAGCGGTCAACGGCACTGATTCGCATTATACAGGAGAGTTTTACCAACATTGTCCGCCATGCCGGTGCCACCGAGGTTGCCCTGTCACTCTGCGAAAGGGACGGGGAGCTGATCCTTGAAATCTCTGATAATGGCTGTGGTATTACGGAACAGCAACTGGTGGCGGCAACCTCTTACGGCATGATGGGCATGGGGGAACGGGCCAGAAGTTGTCGGGGCACCCTTCTGGTTAATGGCATGCCGGGGGTAGGGACGGTGCTTCGTCTTACGCTCCCCCTGGGGGAATCGTAACGTGCTTTCCCTACTGATAGTTGATGATCATCCGCTGTTTCGGGAAGGGGCCATGAATATCCTGAACCGCCTGCTCTCCGGCCAGCTCAGCTTTGAGGAGGCGGTGACCGGGCAGGAAGCTCTGGAGATGGTGACCCGTCGCAGCTATAACCTGGTCATGCTGGATATCAACCTTCCTGATACTTCGGGACTTGAAATCCTCAAACAGTTACGAAAAATGAAGCCCTCTCTGCCCATTGTAGTGCTGAGTTCCCATCCGGAGGAACAGTATGCCGTGCGGGCACTGCGTGCCGGTGCCAGTGGCTATGTCAACAAGGGGAGCAGTACGTCCGTCTTCAAGGCTACCATAGAACGGGCCTTGAGCGGTGCAAAGTGTATCAGTACCAGTCAGGCGGAACTCCTAGAAGATACCCCCAGTTTTGCCACTGATTCCCAGGACTCCTTGAAAACCCTGTCGGAGCGGGAGTATCAGATGGTCTGTTTGATGACCAGAGGGTTTACCCTCACCGAAATAGCACGGGAACTTGAATTGAGTATTAGTTCGGTCAGTACCTACAAGTCCCGCGTGTTGGAAAAACTTAATCTCAGGACAACTGCCGATATTATTAAATACAGCGTGCAGCATAGTCTCGGTTCCTAAAAGGGCATTCGATGTTCCGATTCGTCGATCAGAGTACTCCTCCGGGGGTACGGCAGGCCGTTTCCCTGACGGGAGCATCTCCGCTCACGGGGGAATTGCATCGCCTGCGCCGCAAGCTCATCCTGAGCTGGTTGGCGGTTGTGTGTATTTTTGCAGTTGCTGCCGCCGGTTTCATTACCTACAGCCATTCCCACTTCATGGCCCAGGCCACCGAGCAGGCCACCAATGGGGTTACCCTGCTTCAAAATACCATCAAGGGTGATCTCGGGGTCATCGAGTCTGTGGTGAATGGTATGGCCGCCGAATATCCCCACCTGAAAAACAGTCAGTATCTGCCACCGGGTGAGGTGGCTCACTATTTTGCCCAACAGGCCGGGATTCTGGTGGGGCACTCCGATCTGTTTCGTCTTGCCGATGCCAACGGCACCGTTCTTTACGGTCTCAAGGCGGGGGAACAGCTGAACGTATCGGACAGCAGTTTTTTCCAGAGTATCAAAAATTCCCTTGACCGGAAATTATATTTCTCCCATCCGGTTCGGGATGCGCTGAGCGGCATCCGCACCATCTATCTTGCCCAACGGATCACCGGGAGTGGGGGGGAGTTTCTCGGTGTTGTCTATGGTGGTATTGATCTGGACAGGCTGAGTAAGGAGTTGGCAAAGGCCAACGTGGGGCGTACCGGTTCGATTATGCTGCGTGACGCAGAAATGCGCTACCTCACCCGCTTTCCGAATTTTACCACCGGCGGGG
>CAIRBT010000184.1 GCA_903876875.1 uncultured Geobacteraceae bacterium | reverse complement strand
TTGAAAACTGCATCAAACAGATCGGCATCGGCTTTCTGTTTGCACCGGCACTCCACAGTGCCATGAAACATGCCATCGGCCCCCGAAAAGAAATCGGTATTCGTACCATCTTTAACATTCTAGGCCCCCTGACCAATCCGGCCGGAGCAGACCGTCAGGTCATGGGGGTTTATCGGGCCGACCTGGTTGAAACGCTCGCCGGTGTCCTCCACAAACTTGGTTGTAAGCATGGTTTTGTGGTACATGGTTCCGATGGCATGGATGAGATGACCTTGACAGGAGATACCCTGGTTGCTGAAGTGACCGGTCATGGTGTGACACTTTCGACCGTCACCCCCGAACAACATGGCTTTAGCCGCTGTTCCTTGGAAGCACTCAAGGGGGGAGATGCCGTGGCAAATGCGGTCATTGTCACAGCGGTGCTTAACGGTGAACAGGGACCAAGGCGGGATATCGTCCTGCTTAACTCGGCGTATGCCCTGGTGGCGGCCGGTGCCGCCGACTCCATTATTGACGGTATCCACAAGGCCGCCGAAGCCATTGATTCCGGTCGTGCCGCTGAACAGGTTGTAAAATTGGCCACATTAACAAACTGAAATCGAGGTCTGCCATGGGCGACACTACTCCCGACATTCTGAAGAAAATCATTAGCCACAAAAAAACCGAAGTTGCAACTGCTCTGGCAGCAGCACCGATCAATGAACTGAAATCACGAATTCAGGATCTTGAGGATCAGCCCCGGGGATTTGAGCGTCATCTTCGGGATGCTGCCGCATCTGATTGGACCGCCATCATTGCCGAAGTAAAAAAGGGCTCACCAAGCCGTGGTGTGATCCGTGCTGATTTTGATCCACTGGAAATAGCCGAGATCTACCAGAATAACGGTGCCACCTGTCTCTCGGTACTGACCGATGAACATTTTTTTCTGGGGCACCTCAGATATCTGGCACTCATACGGGAAGCGGTATCACTACCACTGCTCCGGAAAGACTTCATCTGCGATCCCTATCAGATTTATGAGGCACGAGCCGCGGGAGCCGATGCTATTCTGCTGATTGCTGCCATGCTCGACCTTGGACAGCTCAAAGAATTCCACGCGGTAGCCAGAGAGTTGCACCTTGATGTACTTCTTGAGGTTCACGATGAGGCGGAGATGGAGGTGGCCTTACAAACCAACTGTACCCTCATTGGCGTTAATAACCGTAATCTGAGGACGTTCGTTACCGATCTTGACACGACCCGCCGCCTGGCTGGCATGTTGACTCCCGGACGCCTGCTGGTCGCCGAAAGCGGTATCAATAGCCGTTCGGACATTGAACATCTGGCCGCCGACGGTGCCAAGGCGTTTCTGATCGGCGAATCATTAATACGTGAGGAGGATATCGGTGCCAGATTACAGGAGATGCTGTCACCGGTATAACCGTTATAAAAACTATCCTCGCAGGTACCCTTTTTGCACCAACAAAAACAGGGCATCCACACGGGGGTGCCCCTACATTGCCTTATATAACCGGGTCACCTGTTGGGCAAAGCAAAGCATGCCCAACAGGTGACCTGCTATTGCGGCAGCACCATCCCCTTCTCCTGCAACTGCGCCAGAGACTGCAACAGCTCCATTGCCCGCCGCAGCTGAAAATCCTTTTGCATTTCCTGGTCAAGCGGTGCTGAACCGACCACGGGGGACGGCGGTAACACCGGACGAACCGTTGCCGGCTTTTCCACCGGTGCCAGACGGTTATCAAGATCCTTCTCCTTGATCTCCTGCCGATGCTTTTCCGGTTGTGGCACAACCTCCTTCAGGGCAGACACCTCAATATCGGGGACAATGCCCTTGGCCTGTATGGAGCGGCCACTGGGGGTATAGTAACGTGCCGTGGTCAACTTGAGGGCAGCATTCCCCTTCATCGGGATGATCGACTGCACCGACCCCTTTCCAAAACTTGTGGTACCCATAACGACAGCCCGTTTATGATCCTGCAGGGCACCGGCCACAATTTCCGAGGCACTGGCACTGCCTCCGTTAATTAAAACGACCATCGGATAGACCGGTTCTTTGGTGCCCATCGTGCCATTAAAAATCCGGTTTGCATCCGCTGCCCTCCCCCGGGTACTGACAATTACCGCATTTTTGATATCATCACCGACAAAACAGTTCACAACTTCGACCGATGAATTGAGTAGTCCCCCCGGATTGTACCTGAGGTCAAGAATCAGCCCCTTCAGTCGCCCACCCGCTTTCAGGTGAAGTTGCTGTAACGCCTCTTTAAAATCAGTACCGGTGCGTTCCTGAAACTGGGAAATTCGAATCAGACCAACACCCGCATCAAGAAGTTTCGGCTTCACACTCCTGATTCGAATAATATCCCGTATCAGCTTAACAACCAGTGGCTTACCATTATCGGCCCGAAGAATGGTTACGGTTACCAGCGTCCCCTTCTCCCCCCGCATCCGCTTTACCGCCGCCGCGATATTCATACCGGTGGTAGCGATGCCATCAATTTTTGCGATATGATCATTCGCCTGAATTCCGGCTCTGAATGCAGGCGTGTCATCAATCGGTGCGATAACCGTCAGCTTGCCGTCCCGGGTACCAAGTTCAATGCCCACTCCGCCAAAAGAACCAGATATCTGCATCTCCATTTCATGGTATGGCTCCGGCGGCAAGTAAGCACTATGGGGGTCAAGGGCGGCAAGCATCCCATCCACCATCTTTAATGTGAGTGCCTTGCCATCCGATTTCTCAACATAGTTTTGCAGAACAGCTGCATAGGCTTCACGCAGTATGACCAGTGAGCGATCATTTTTCCGTGTGCCGTGGTGATGATCAAGGGAGAAAAATACCATTACCAGGCCGGTCAGGGTAATCACTATAATTCCAGTCAAAATCCTGCCGGGATATTTTACTAGTCGTGAGAACATAGGTTATCTCCGGACATCAATGCCATAGCTTTTAATCTTCCGGTGGAGGTTACTCCGTTCCAATTCGATAATTTCCGCCGTGCGGGATATGTTCCAGTCGTTTTCCTCAAGCTTGTGAATAATAAACTCCCGTTCAAAATCCTCACGGGCATCGCGCAGGGCAGCCCGGGACAGGGCACCCCCCTGCGGTGCGGCGGAAATCGCCGCTGCCGTCGATTCATCACCTGATTCGGGAATATCCGCTGCGGTAATGACCCGACCGGGGGCAACGATGAGTACCCGCTCCACCACATTACGCAATTCCCTGAGATTGCCCGGCCAGGAACCACACTGGAGTTTTTCGAGGGCATCGACCATAAACGCCTTGGCCTCCCCCCCCTCCCTCCTGAAAAAACGGGCGACAAAATGTTGCACCAGGGAGCCGATGTCCTCTCTCCGTTCACGTAAAGGGGGTGCTTGCAGCGAAACCGTATTCAGTGCATAAAACAGATCAGAGCTGAAGCTACCGGACTCCATAGCCTGACTCAGTGCTCTGGTTGATGCGGCAATGATACGCACGTCGGCTGCCAGCCGTTTGAAACCACCGAGCCGTTCAAAACTCCGTTCCTGAATCACCCGCAGTATTTTCATCTGGGTGCCAAGGGGCAATTCCCCCACTTCATCCAGAAAGAGGGTTCCCCCGTCGGCCTGGTCTATGCGACCTTTCTTCTGCATGGTTGCCGAGGGCAAGGCCCCCTTTTCATGACCAAAAAGCTCACTCTCAATCAGCTCTTCCGGGATAGCCGAACAATGTACCGCTATAAACGGACGCTCTCGCCGGGGGCTGTTACAATGCACGGAACAGGCGATTAATTCCTTTTCCGTGCCACTCTCCCCCTGAATGAGTACCGAAGCAGCCGTCGGAGCAATACGTTTAATCTGCTCTCTCAGGGCGTTGATTGCCGGTGAATCACCAACAAGCTCATTATCAGCAGACGAGGAGCGTTTGAGTTCGGCATTTTCAACACGAAGCTCCTGCAATTGCAGGGCATTACCGACACTGATCAGAACTTTTTCCAAGGAAAGCGGTTTCTCTATAAAATCAAACGCCCCAAGTTTGGTGGCCCTAACCGCCGTATCTATGGTACCATGGCCCGAAATCATGATGATGGTCACTTGGGGATACTGTTTTTTTATCATCTCCAGGGTTTCAAGGCCATCCATACCCGGCATCCAGATATCCAGCAGAATGAGATCCGGTACCTCCTGCTGGACGCATTCCAAGCCGGCCAACCCACTGTCGGCGGTCATCACCTGATATCCTTCATCTTCGAGGATGCCGGTCAACGCAGTCCGTATATCCTGTTCGTCATCAATTATTAAAATTGAATGCTGCATGTCTGCTCCTTTAACTACGTGGTAAAATCGGGCGTATAGCCATATGCCCCTACGAATGTATTACATTCCCCTTCGACACGTTGATTTTAGATGACACAACCTCAACTAATCGGCAGCTCAATGGCAAACAGAGCCCCGTGGGGCGTATTGTCACGTACCCGCACATACCCGCCATGATCCGTAATAATACTGCTGACAATTGCCAAACCTAGCCCGGTGCCGCTTTTCTTGGTTGTAAAATAGGGTTCAAAGAGTCGGGGCTTATCTTCGGCAGGAATACCAGGCCCTTCGTCGGCAACGGTCATCACCGCCATTTTCAGTATCGGGTCGTACCGGGTTGCCACCGTAACTTTCCCCCGCTCATTCATCGCTGCCACAGCATTTTGCAACAGGTTTATCAGAACACGGCGGATCTGGTCAGAATCAATCATCAAGAGTGGCATACCGTCATCGAGCTGTACCTCAAACACCACCCCCCGATGGGCTTCCTGATAGAGTGAGAGGGTTTCATGGATCAAGCTGTTAATATCATAGGCTTCCGGCTTGATAGTCGGCATCCGGGCGAAGTTAGAAAACTCATTAACCAGATTTTTTAATTCATCGACTGATTTTATAATCATGCCGGTGCATTCATCAAAGACCGTTTCGTCATTACTGAAACGGGCAAGATAACGCTTTCTCAGACGTTGAGCCGAAAGCTGAATTGGCGTCAGGGGATTTTTAATCTCATGGGCAATGCGTCGGGCTACTTCACGCCAGGCAGCCATCCTCTGTACCCGCATTATCTGGGTCAAGTCATCAAGCACCGCAACCATGCCGAGAAACTCACCAGATCCCCCCCGCAACAGGGTCAGGTGGAGCTGTAACAACAACTTGTTTCCTTCAACAGCCACCGTTACCTGTCGACTGAGAGTTCCCGTACGGGATTTTTGCAGATCACTAATCAGTTCACTCACGATACCGGCATTATTGGAACGCACCACATCTTTAAAATTTTTCCCGAGCACGTCCGACGCCGTCAGTGAAAGCAGACGTTCAGCTGAAGTATTGATAGTCCTCAGCACCCCGTCACGGTCAATGGAAATGACACCTGCTGCCACGCTCCGGAGGACGATTTCCATATACTGCTGACGCTGCTCAATATCCAGGTTACTCCGCATCAGCTCAACATTAGAAACATTCAGAGCGTTTTGTTTGGTACGCAGATCGTCAGTCATCGTATTAAACGACTGAATCAACAGCCCAATTTCATCGGTAGAGCCGGAGGTTACCCGCACCTCAAGATTCCCCTCCGCAACGGCATGGGTGGCATCAACCAGCTCCTGAAGCGGCTTTGTCATGCTGTTGGCAAGATACACCCCGATCCAGTAGGCGAGAAAAACGATGACCATGGCGATGAGAAACAGGGTGATGATATAACCGGTCCGAATCGGATTTTTCATTATTTTAAGCTGGCGGAAATCATAGTACGACGTGGTAATTTCCTTCATTTTACTCACCAGTGAATAGGGAACGTAGTAATTGACCACCACCACGCCGACCACATCCGACTCATTCCAGGTTGAACGGATCGGCACAATTCCCCTGATGAAATCCGCTTTACCGACCTGATTTATTCTGGTCAGCTCCTCTCCCTCCAGACCACGCTTAATATCTTCTGAGGAGGGGTTGGTGAACTCCCCTTTCGGTACGGCCGGATTAGTGGCCCGCACCAGTTCTTCCCGTTGGGCAGAATAGACCTCAACAACGCCGAGGTTATATTCGGTCTGTTTTTCATGGATCAACTGTTTCAAGCGGGGGAGGTTGGCATCATTCAACAATTTACGATCACGAATGAAGGTGCCGATCTGCCTGCCGTAGTAGAGGGAATTTGAAGCAGAACTTTTATAATAGGTCTGGGCAACCTCCAGGGATTCACTCAGGGAACTTTCGACCTGGGAGTTGAACCAGTTATGAACCGTGTTATTGATAAATCCGGCTGCAGCAAAGAAGAGCAACAGAGTGGGAACCAGGGAAAGCCCCACAAAGGAAAGCACAAGCTTTGTCCGCAATCGTCTGGCGAAAGGATTGGCACGACTTTCGATGAATAGTTTAACCACATTACGGCAGACCAGGTAAACAAGCAGGATAACGAGAAGAATCACCAGATTAATGACGGCAAAAATTGCAATATTACTCCCCAGCTTGGCATCGGCACTCAATTGGGTCAGACTAATTTCCACCCGGGTCAGCACAAAAATAAGCAGCAGTGAAACCACAATCAAAATAGCTTCGCGAAAGCGTTTTTTGCGTTCTTCCGTGGGGACTTCAAGGTTCATAGGGTAAATTTCCTTTCACACGTTTCGACAGTTCATGGTATCATACTCACTGGACGATTTAAACTGATTGTTGCGTTTTTGCATCATTTATCAAGCGGCAGGGCATATGACTTATAATACAAATATGCTATTGATTATGGAGGATTAGTTAATGCGCATAGAAGATTCTTCATCTCTGAGGGAACTGGATAAGAATAGCAAAAGTGGTTCACCGGCTAAAAAAAGTATGAATTCCTTCTTTGCCACCGAATTGCGGCAGAACGAAAGCAGCCTTTCTTCCTATGAGGGGGACATTGATACGCTCCGTTCTGAAATCGACAAGGCAGGAACATTGTTGACGACAGATCCCACCATTACTAACTTCAAACATTTCAGGGATCTCTTAAGCAAGCTGGCAAAAAGGGTCAATGCCGAAGCGTACCGACTTGATAAAACTGGCGGCACCCCCCAGAACCCCCGCTATTATGAAACCATTACGGTGATAGACCGGGAGGCCGACAAACTGTATAATCTGATTGTCAAAGAGAACAAAGACCCCATGGCCATCACGGCAAATGTCATCGGCATCAAAGGTCTGGTCGTCGATTTAATAACCTGACAGACAACATACAATAAAAGGAGCAATACATGAGTGATTCTGAATTAAATATCGAACTGCAACGGGGAGTCGAACTGCTCGATCAGGGAGAGATCAAACAGGCACTGGCTATTTTTGAAAGCCATCTCAAGAACAACCCCACCCTGCCGGAAAGCTGGTTTTATCTGGGTGACGCCCTTGCCGAAGAGGGCAAACTGGCTGAAGCAATTGACCACTACCGAAAGGGCTTGCAACTCTCCCCCACCGATGCCGACGCGCTGACCACTTTGGGCGATATGCTGCTGGAAGCGGGCAATCACCAGGAGTCACTCCGTTGCTATCAGAGCGTGCTGGCAATAGACCCGCTCGATGCCGATGCCCTGGTCAGTATCGGCCTTGTCTATAATAGTCAGGATAAGAGTGATGAGGCCATTGAATCCTTTCGCAAGGCACTGGAACTGGAACCGGACAATGTATTCGCCTTGAATGCCCTGGGTGACTCCCTCTACGGCCTGGGAGATGTGGACGGTGCCATTGCGGCATTTCAGAAAGGTGTCACCATCGACCCGGATGACCCGGCAGCCCACTTCAATCTTGGTGAACTCTATTATGACCTGGATGAACTTGAAGAAGCCGAGGATGCCTGCCTTGAGGCTATCCGCCTTGATGCCACCTTCAGCATGGCCTACCTGACACTGGGGGGGCTCTGTATGGATCAGGATCGAACGGAAGAAGCCATTACGTTTTTTGAAAAATATCTGACCTATGAAAAATCACCCCAAGCGGTGGATATGATTTCCGAGGTGAAAGCGGTTATCGAAGGTTTAAAAGAGGATGTAAAGGGGAAATAATGGAGAAACATGCCGGAGCAGTAATTGATTCACATGCACACATTTACTACAGCGACTATGAAGATGATTTTGAAGCGTTGTTACAACGTGCTGCTGAGGCCACTGTTGCCGCCATTGTGGTCGTGGGTACGGACGTGGAGTCAAGCCGGAAAGCGGTGGCACTGGCGGAGCAATACCCCCAGATGTATGCCGCCGTTGGCATCCATCCCCACGATGCCGGGGCGGTCAGCGAGGAGTGTTATGAGACTATCCGTAGCCTTGCCGCATCAAGTGCTAAAGTAGTGGCCATTGGTGAGATAGGGCTTGATTTCTATCGTGACCGTTCGCCGCGCCATCTGCAGGAGCAGGTATTTCGCCGTTTTCTCCAGCTTGCCGCCGAGCTTGACCTGCCGGTTATCGTCCATGACCGGGATGCCCATGAACAGGTCATGGAGATCATACGCAGTGAGTCGGTGCGCAAAGGGGTGCTGCACTGCTTCTCTGGAGATACCGCCATGGCCGCCGACGCTGCGGCACTCGGTTTCTACATTTCCGTGCCGGGAACCATTACCTATCCGTCAAATCAGAGCCTGCGCGACGTAGTGCAGAATGTTTCCATTGAGCGAATGCTGGTTGAAACCGACTGCCCCTACCTGTCGCCGGTGCCCCATCGCGGCAAACGAAATGAACCATCTTACGTGCGTCTGGTGGCGGAGAAAATTGCCGAGCTAAAGGGATTAACCTTTGACGATGTGGCTCGCATCACGACGAAAAACAGTAGTGACCTGTTCGGCATCAACCTGTGGGATCAATCGGTTAAAATTGCCTACCGGATACGTAATTCCCTCTACCTTAACATTACCAATCGCTGTTCAAACCGCTGTACTTTTTGTCCAAAGTTTGAAGATTTTACCGTGAAGGGGCATAACCTGCTGCTTGACAGCGAACCCGATTTTAGTGAGGTAATGGCGGCTATCGGCCAACCGGAGGGGATTGATGAGGTGGTGTTTTGCGGCTATGGCGAACCACTGATCCGCCTTGAACTGGTAAAAGAGGTCGCAGCCGCCTTAAAACAGCGTGGTTATCGTATTCGTATTAATAGTGACGGTCAGGCCAACGAGTTTCATGGTCGCAACATTCTTCCCGAGTTGGCCGGTCTGGTGGACAGCATCTCCATCAGTCTCAATGCGCCCGATGCGGAAATGTACCAAAAACTCTGCAACACCCCGTTCGGCCCGGCCGGTTACCACGCCGTCTGTACTTTTATTGGGGCAGCTTCAGCCCACATCCCCCAGGTAATTGCCACCGCCGTTACCATACCGGGGGTTAATATCGGAGCCTGTAGAAAGATTGCTGAAAGCCTCGGCGTCGAGTTTCGGGTGCGTGAATATTCGGAAGTAGGGTAACGCGGTTTATGTCTAGCGAGCCGTAGGCGCAACGGCTGCGTCTATGGCATCGTTAAGTTTCCTGGCATCAAACCCGACCGTATCAGTAATCCTCTTGTCACCTGCCAGAGCAAACACCAAAATTCGCTGTAAAACATTCAAGCGTTCACTCAGTGATATACTCCCGGCCTGCTGTTCTTCACCATCCGGGTCCTTGTTATCACCCTGAACTGAGGTAAAGCCCCAACTTGCGGCAATCAGATCATGAATCGTACCACCAAGACGCAGTACGGTCTGAATAATTGCTGTCTGTGAGACCTGATTTTTCACCGATTCACTGGAATAGCGGGACGCCTCACCCAACACGACAAAATATTCTATATGATTAAGCAGCCCGATGGTGAAGGCTTCATCGGGCTTCATTCCCAGCTCCCCCGCCAATTGCTGACAGAGTTTCGCGGTCGCCAAGGACAGTTCCATGATCCATTCAACCTCATTTTTGAACCGGTTACTCTGGAGCACCCGGGAACGCAGGGCAAGCATGGTAACCAAACCATGGAGCTGGGTAAAACCAACTCTGACAATGGCCTGCTGTAAATCCAAGGTTGGATAGGTAAAGCCCAGGTAGGAAGAATTTGCCATCCGCAATAGTTCGACCGACAACGTGGGGTCTTCCTTAATCACGTCGATGAAATCGGCAACCTTAACATTATGATCCGACAGCAGCTGTTGTATGCAGACAGCGGCATGGGGCATCATCGGAATTTCCAGGCTGTTATCGGTCACCCGGCGGATGTTACTGGCTATGAAAGCCCGATCAGACTGGGGAAGTGACTGCAAGTCAGTCGGTGGTTCCCTGGTATTCAAAAGTGACAGGAGAAAATCGACCGCCTGGGGGGGAAGAATAGGACCCGACTGTTCCGGGAACACTGTAGCCTCTTCCGGTGAGGAAGCAGTAGTTTCAGCCCCCTGTCCCTGCGGCACCGTCACAGGGACAGCCTGCACCACGGGGGGCTTTTTGAAACCGAATAATGTCAGAATGAATGAAAGCATAATTCCTTTACTGTGTCTGGACTGCGGAAAGCAAAACATGGGGGGCAGACAGACCTTTACCCGTTTCCGGCACATTAGACGTCACCGTAACCGCTCCAATGGCAGCAACGACATCCTCTCCCTTTCCCGAAACAACCGTGCCAAAAACCGCATACCCCTGTCCCGCTGGCAGGTCAAAACTGGCATTATTAACCGTATTGAAATAAAACTGGGAGGTCGCGGAATTAAGAGCGGAAGTTCGGGCCATAGCTATGGTGAACGCCACATTACTCAACCCGGTAACGGAAGGAGGTTCAAGCTCAAGGGTCGGATGGGAAGCAGACTTTATCACACCATTAGTGCCATACCCACCCCCCTGGACAATACCAAATCCCCCACCCAAGACAGTGACGACCCGATGAAAATTAGTATTTGTATAAAAACCATCCCACACGTAGAGAAGAAAATTATTAACCGACTTTGGTGCTTTTGAGGGATCAAGTTCCACGACAATCGGTGTGCTACCGACATCGGTGGTAAAGGTAACCTGGGGTTTGGGCACCGTAAATGCCGCATGTGTTATCTCAGTGCCGCCGGAGGTCACGGAAATAACCACATCATTCAGTGACTGCGGTGAGCAGGAAAACCGGCGGGCGGTGGCATTGCCCCCCACAACCTCGCTGACAGTACTGCAACCACCGCTCACTGTAACCTTTGCCCCGGTCAGGGCGGTGCCGTTTACGGTAAAGTAGCTTGGCCGCGAGTACATGATCTTACCGGCAGTAATGGTATCAACGCTGGTAACCGGTGCTACAACCGTGGTGGCATTTTCACTACCACAGGCAGAAAGCGCACCGAGGAGCAGAACCAGAGCATACCGAGTAACGTTTTTAATGGTCATTGGCTCACCAGATCCCGTTAAAAATATTTATAGATGCTGAAATTCAGCATGACGTCTCGCTTCTGCGCCGCCCCCGGCAGGTCGTATGACGTATAAAAAGGCAGCGTGAGACCCGCCTTGTAGCTGTAATTATTGGCGGTTCGATAGGTAACTTCCGGAATCACGTCAATGGTAGCTACGGAATTCTGTTGGTCAATGGAATTAATTTGAGAACTGTAACCGTATAGACCGGTCACCTTAACTCCGTAGCGCAGCTTGCAGAGCAGCGGAGCCTGTTCGGTAGCAACCATACCGACAACGGTGGCACCATGGTGTACGCTCTTGCCGAGCATTGTGGCATCGGAAAGAGACGACAGGGTCAGACCGGCCATGAGCGTAGTACGATAGTCACCATGGGTAAGGCGTGTCTTATGGGTAAGTGCAAAATCGAGGGAGCCACTGCCAAGGCCACGGTTAGCATCACCGGTGGGAAACCTGGTTGAAACGAGGAAAAATGACTCCACTGATTTTTCAAGTTCCGTACGGATATCCACACTCAGAATCATATCACCCAGACCGATATCATCACTGCTGCCACTGAAGGGGGTATCGTTATGGGTAGAAATGGTGGGAATATCCAATCGCAGCTGATAATCGGGGTTTAGCTTATACAACACCGGAATGTCAACTACTTGCAGACGACTTCCTAGTTGGGTATCTGCGCCAACCTGAAATTTATCATAGGGTGAACGGGGTTGCTGCACCAGAGGGCCCCGGAAATCATACTCAAGGCTTGTCTGAAGTGCTCTGAACAGAACCGGCGAAGCGAGGAAATCAGCCCGTGCCGGTGCCACGACATACTCGGTTCTGGTTTCGGCTGAAGCACTCCCCAAAGGGCACAACAGCAGACACGACACAACCATGACAGCAAGAATGCTTTTAATAGTAAGGCAACCACGAACCATTTAGAGTATCTCCCGAATCAGACAACTGCCGTAGTCAGACACAAACAAATTAGCACCATCGGTGGTAATACCGGTAGGTTGGTAAAAGGTTGCAGCAACACCGGTACCGTTGGCCACACCGGACGATCCAGAACCGGCCACGGTTGTCACCGCTCCACTGATAATGTTTATTTTACGGATGAGATTATTATTATAATCGGTGACAAAGAGTGAGGTACCATCGGTGGTAACGCCGGTGGGAGTATTAAAAGAGGCGGCGGTACCGGTGCCATTGGTCGCACCGGTTACACCGGTACCGGCAATCGTGGTGACGGCACCGGTTAACGGGTTAATTTTACGGAGTGTATGATTTTTTGAATCAGCTATATACAGGGAGGTGCCATCGGTCGCAACCCCTACCGGTGTGTTAAAACGGGCAACGGTACCGGTATCATCAATGTTTCCGGAGGTGGTCGCACCGGCAAGCGTCGTCACGGTGCCAATGGTACCTTTCGTCGCATTAATAATAATTTTCCGGATCATATGATTGCCGGTATCGGCCACATAGAGATAATCGCCATCGGTCGTCATACCCCGTGGAGCATTAAAGCGTGCTGTTGCAGAATCACCGTCAGCACTTCCCGGATTGGAAATACCAGCCAGAAGCTTTACTACACCGCTACTGATGACAATACTGCGGATCATATTATTGCCCGTATCAGCCACGTAGATATTTTTACCATCGGTGGTGATACCGAATGGATTATTGAAACGGGCGGCCGTACCGGTAGCATCCAGAGAACCACTGGCCGTGGCACCGGCAACGGTGGTCACCACCCCGGTGGCAATAACAATTTTCCGGATCATATTATTGACACTATCGGCAACATAAATATTCTTGCCGTCGGTTGTTATGCCTCCCGGATAACCGAAGGCGGCACCACTGCCCACACCGTTGGCGGTTCCCGACTTTCCGGTTCCAGCCAAGGTCTGTACGCTGGTGGAGAGAACCAGGGGAGAACCCTGCATCTCCCCCCCCATTAACACATCGGTTACCGCTGCGCCTTTGACCGTTGCCGACAGCTCCAACGAGGGGGTGGAGTTCCCGGTGGAGTTGAACGCGGTCACCTGATAATAGTAGGTAAGGCCTGGAGTGGCCGTACTGTCAACATAGGTGGTGGTGGTAAGAGCGAAGGCAATGCACTCTTTTAACGATACGGCACCGGAAGCGGTAGAGCGATACACATTGTACCCAAGTGTAGCGTCAACAGGTTGCCAGGTAAGTGCCACACTTGAAGCCTTGGCAGTCACGGTAAGACTTGACGGTGAAGAAAAGGAGTTACCGTCGGTGCCACATCCGGCAGACAAGAGCACGACAGACGCTATGGCGGCAAGAAACAGCTTTTTCATGGTGTTGTTCCTGTGTGAGTAATTTTCTCTGCTCCGGTTTTTTCATAAAATCCTGCCACCGTTGATCTTCCCAGCTTACCAGCATTTGCCAGCAGCAGTAACCGTGACACATGCCATTCTGCCAACGCACGCACCCGTTCATTCCAGGCATCGGCCAGAGCAGACTGGGTGCTGAGAAGTTCGGAAAGATCCGCAGCCCCCTTGTTATATTTACGTTGCGAGGTTTCGAGGGAGTTCTGGGCAGATTTCAAGAGATTGGCCGATGCTTCAAGGTTTCTCAGTGAAGAGGTTGCATCGGCGTGGGCCTTGATAATACCCATGGCGACCTGCTGTTGGGTATCGGCAAGTGAGGCTTCGGCTTTTTCAACTGCGGCCTCGGCACCACGCACCTTGTAGGTAGAAACAAACCCGTCAAAAATAGGTACTGACAGGGCGAGGGTTACGGTAGTTTCACGGGAGCCGGGGGTAATGGCCGCACCGGGACGGGTGTTGTTATAGAGATTGCCGGACAGATCAATGGTAGGAAGGCCGATGGATTTAACAGCAATCAACTGATGCTTGGCAGCCTCCAACTGTTTTTTCGCAGAGACAATATAGGGATGGCTGTTTTGGGCATCATCCAGCCACCGGGCAAGCTCTTTCTCTTCCACCACACCAAGAGGAGAATCATTCAACTCCAGCGGAAGTGCCACCTCAACGGAACCGGGCACACCAATATAATATTTGAGAATAGCCAGTGATTTTTGGTATCCTCCCAAGGCACGGTTCTTGTCCAACGTAGCCTTTGCCAAAGCAGTATCAGCACGCAAAGTATCCAGTTGGGAATTAGTCCCCTTCGCCTCCCGCTCCCGGGAAGAATTCAAGATACTGAGAGATATTTCTTCAATCTTCATCCTCGACTGCAACGAGGCGTCGGCTGACAGTGCGGAGAAATACGCCTGACAGACCGCCGACAGCACAGACTGAAGGGTAACGTCGTAGGTTGCCAGTGAGGCCGAGAGCGTGTTTTCAGCAGCATGACGACCGGCGGCACGCCCCCCGAAATCAAAGACCCGCACAGTGGCAGAACCCTGCGTGGCATAACTCTCGGAACTTATCGAAGGGTACACCGGATCGGAATAATGAATTGAATCGGACGCCCAACTGAACGAACCCTTTATCTCCGGCAGATAGGCACCGTAGGATTGACCAACGGCTGCCGCCTGCATCTTGATATCGGCCCAGGCACCCCGTACATTCATGTTATTGGAAAGTGCCATGTCGATGGCATCACCAAGTGTCAGGGGCTTGAGGGAACTCTTCTGAAACGACTGGGGAATTGGTGCGGCATCACCCGGCAGCACAGCCCCCTTTTCAATGACACCGGGCATGGTACGGAGCGGGTCGGAGAACAGATAGGGGAAACTGGCAGCAGACAGGATCGCCGGACAGCTTACCAGTAAACCCAGCAGAAGTGGCACGGTTTTTCGTAAATTAACGTTCATTTAAACTCTCCCGCTTATGTTGCAGCAGCGGACTCAGGAAATATTCAATTACCCGGCGGGAACCGGTTTTAATATCGGCTTTGACGGTCATACCGGCACTTAAGGGAATGGAATGCCCCTTGACCGCAACGGCCGACTTATCCAGAGACATGATGACAGAATAGAGCAGTCCTTTTTTTTCATCCTTGACGGCATCGGTTGAGACATGGACCACCCGACCGTTTATAGCACCATACTTTGTATATTCAAAGGCATCGATTTTAACCGCCACCGTCTGCCCCTCCTCAACAAAACCGATATCCTTGTTTTCAATCATCGCTTCCACTTCGATTTTATCTTCCTTGGGAACGATTTTCATTAAGGGCTGAGCCGAGGGAACCACACCTCCAACAGTAAAGACCTGTAACTGCTGTACCGTACCATCGATCGGCGACGTCAGTTTCAGCAGCTTACTGTGGGCGGCATTTCTCAGCGCATCCTGGCTTGCCTCACCGAGTATTCTGTCTGCCTCGGCCTGATCATCATAGGCCATACGCTTCGCCTCGGCAATCAAGGCGAGTTTTCGGTTTTTAGCGCTGGTAAGCTGCCCTTCCATATCTGCCCGTTCCTGATCCTTTTCCAGATACGTGTGCATGGGGACATCATGGTTTTTAACCAATTCTTTGTAATCGGCAACCCGCACCTTAATTAAGGCAAGTGATTCGGTATAGCGGGCTATTTCCCCCTCCATCTGCTGAAGTTTTGCCATAAAATCGTTAAACTGACCATCAAGATGGGACTGGGTTTCCTTTAACTTTGCTGGAAGTATGTCAGCAACTACCGGTAACCGGGGAGGTGTATGGCTGTCAATGGCACCGATCAAAGCACGGGAACGGGCAATTTTCAAGATTGCCTCCGTCACATTACTTTTGGCCTTATCATGCTCAGCATCGGGACCACTGGCATCCAGTTCAATCAGCAGATCCCCCTTCTTGACCGATT
>CAIRBT010000183.1 GCA_903876875.1 uncultured Geobacteraceae bacterium | reverse complement strand
CGACAACGTGCTGCAACAAACCGGGGATGTCTATATGTGCTGTACGGGGCAAGAGCAAAAGATAGCGGAAGAAGTCAAGTTAGTCAACTAATCAACAACGTCCCCTTTTTATGTTCTTTTTTATGTTCCTTTCAGAAGGCGTCACGGATTCAGCGGCTGGATGTCTGATGCCAGACCACAGAAAACCATCATATTATTGGTATCTCAAACAGCAATTCCCAACGTAAAAAGGCCACTCATCGAAAGAAAAGTGACCTTTTTAAAATTCCCTACCGGCTTCAAATACATACTTAACATATTTATATTGTTTAATTTATTAAGGATGATCAGGCACAACACCATCAAAAACACCATTAAAAACCACCTGTTGTATTATTGCAACACACAATACATCACTTGAAAAGGATGGATAAAACGCTTGAATTATCCATCTGATTCATATAGATTAAAATGATCGGTGGGGGCTATGTCGGCGTGAGCAGTTCGTGCTCGCTAACCGGCATAAGTAACCAAACAAGTTGAAGGGGTTCTAGCAAGGTGGACAGTTCGTGGCCGCTGCAGCTTGGGCTTCTTTTTTTATGAGCGATATTCGCTAATCCTCAACATCCGGTATGTTACAAACGATATACCGGTCATGCAATCTATATAGAAGCATTTCAAAGTATCAGGCTTCGAGCAAATGCTGCGTACTCGGCGTCATCTAAAGTGGCCTGCCGTAAGATCTCGGCAGCTTCCGGGTCGGTTTGAGCATAGTTTTTTATGACAAGCAGTGATTGTACCCGCCTTGTTCTTTGAGCTCGCAATTCATTACGATTTAGCCCAATCAGGATCTCAGTAGTTATCCCTCTTGTTGTTTTACCAATCACTGTTGCCAATTTTGCCGTCTGATCATAAATAAAATCAAAATGATCCCCAGGTTGGTCGTCGCATGGGTTTATAAATGGGCCTCCGTCTGCCGCCGATGGAAATTTAGTTCCTTTATGCTCGGCTCCGTTACAGACTGCACATGAAAGCAACAGGTTTGTCCATTCAAAGGTCAGAGCTTGATAAGAAGGATTTCCTTTGGGTTTGAAATGTTCGATATGGCCATAATCAATATGCGTTATTTTGCTTTCGCAATAGGCGCATTTGCCATTGAACATGTTCACCAAGACATCTTTGATTTTTTCATGCCGATACTTGCTTTCCGCTTTGCCCCTTTCCTTTTTGGTGGTTGCAGCGAGGAGTTTGCGAGTCCATTGATCTGCACATTTTTCAAGTATCGACGGTTTTGGAGAACGCTGAATCTTTATCATTTCAGTTTTTTCTCCAGATACTCCTCAATCTTTGCCTCAATGGTACCGGGCCTCGGCGGCCCACCTATGGGACGGGCCTCTTCCATGAAAAGAGAAAGTTGCTGTAATTCATCCTTTTCTTTATTATTTGCCTTAGCTCCTTTTCTGATGAGATCATCATAGCGATCAATTTTTTGCTGGGTTTGTGGTGAGTATGCCGAGACGAGCCCGAATGCTTCACTTTGCAGTATCCTGTCAACATTCATTGACGAAATATTCTTCACCGGTTCCACAACCGATTTGCCGTCTTTTATAGCGAACCGTAATGTCAGCGCTTGATCACCGGCACCGGCAGCAATAAGTGGGCTATGGGTGGCAACAATAAACTGAAGGTTGGGAAACTGCTGGCGCAGCCAACCAGCAATATCTCTCTGCCACATCGGATGTAGGTGAATGTCCAACTCATCAATCAGGACGATGCCTTCTTCTTTCAAAGGGTCGTTGCTATCAGGAAATGTTTGAATAAGTCGCCATACGAGGTCTCCGGCAAGAGCAAGGACACTTCGATACCCATCGCTTAAAGAGATTGTCGGTACTTTCATCCCATCAACATCAAATATAATTCGACCTTCGGCTGTTACACTGTCAAAACTTACCAACGCTGGCAGGAGTTGGTTGATTGCCGCAATACCTAACTCTTTTTGACGGTTTGCTTCTTTGTCCTTTTCTTTGGCAATACGATAGTCAAGGTACACCATCCAGCGTTCAAATGCGGATAACGGTTCTTCTTCATTGAATTGAGTTATGAAATTGGTAAAACGTGCTTGCGGTTCCAGGGATGGGACTATTATTTGGTTGGATCTGGTAAGTCGGCGGAAAGCGCCGTAGCCAACGGCAAACCAACCAGTGCCTTTGGATACATAGGCATTCTGCCGTAACCAGGTGAGGCGCTTCTCAACATGCTCATGTACTCCGGGCTCAGTGTACATTTTACTTCGCACAGTGAGCCGTTTCCCGCCGGTAATAAAATACGAATATCCAAAAGACTTGGTGATTCTTTCTGAACCGAATTTACCAGGGTCATTTTCCGATTGATGAACTCGAATGGAAATTTTCCCTGCTTGTTCCTCATCACGCAGCCATCCGACAGGTCTGGGCGCTAATTTAAGTGCGCCTTCCGGCCCTGCAAGCAGCAAAGCCAATGCTTGCAGTATTGTACTCTTTCCGCTTCCGTTCTGGCTTAGCAGTGTAATCCAGCGGTAGCTAAGAAATTTGATATTTATCTTTTCAAAACAGCGTATATTTTCAAGCGATAACTCTTCTACCAGCATGACACACCCTCCTTCGGCTTATTTTAGCTTTTCACGATATAACAGTATGCGATGTATGAAGCAATGATTAAACAGCTTCCCCCCAAACCCGCGCCAGGCTGGCCTGAATCTTCTTTTCAAAGCGGCAGATCAGTTCACGGTTGGCGTTGACCAATGCCTGTTCAGCCTCGATCTCGGCGACGATGGCCTGCTGGGTGGCGAGGGGTGGGAGGGGAATTTTCAACTCATTCAGAATGCCTTGGGAGAGATTCCTTATATTTGCTCCTTGTCCAACTGTCTTGATCATCTCAGCGAAATCTCTTGATTTAAAGAATAATGCAAAGAACAGAGGTATGCCCGCTCATCCTCTCTTCTCCCACGAATTGTGAAACCAGAAAAAGTGGTTGGTTCATTGGTTGGCGGGACGATAACAGAGCGACCAACTAGAGCGGAGTTGCCGTTTGAGCGAACAAAAAGAATATCTCCTGTTTTCACCAAATAATCTTCTGCCAACGGAGCATTCAAGTGGACTTCATCAAGGTTATCCAGTGGAGCATAAAGGTTGTTCTGGAAATCACTGACTCCGATAATTTTGACTGTAAATCCTGAAGAGTTTTTATCAAAGTTCAATCCATTCTTAAAGGAACAAATTTCACTAAGTTCGATGATCGGCCACTCAGGATCAAAACGCTCTGCTTCATTCTTCCAGGCAGCTTCAGCAGCATAGCCGGGACGCTGTGTCAGAACGATGTAGTCATCTTTAACCAGTTCCTCAACGAGGCGCTTGGAATCAGGAATAGTTTTCTGGTAACCGCTTACAGAAGTGGGCGTTGGAAAGGTCGTGATGACGTAGGGGTTGCCACGTTCCAAATCCCAGAAGTAATGAAGATTACCATTGGATAGAATAACGAAACGGCAGTTCTGGGAGCGTGCATATTTGCGAGCCTGCTCCTTGCCAACAAGCGGGCTTTTATCTTCTGATTTTGCCTCAAGGACTATGAAGGGAAAGCCTTTATCATTGAGCAGCAGAAAGTCGATGAAGCCGTTCGTGGTTGTCTCGTAATTGTCGCCGAGAGCGTCAACCTTTGCGGTGGTCAGCTTGACGTTTGGCTCCAGAACCACATTGGCACTGCCGGAAGCATTATCGAAAAAGCACCAACCAGCTTCTTCGAGCAGCTTGTTGATCTTGATGCGGGCTTTGGCTTCTTTGGCGGACATAGGCAGTTTCCCAATGATCGGTAAGTTGATGTTCAAATTGAACCGATTCTCGGAAACTACTACAAAATTCTCATACTATCAAGGAAACTGTTGTACCATGAATTGATTGCATAAGTTCTTGAATGAGTTCGATTGGCAAGGGCGGTGGGCGGGCAAGGCAGGCTCTCCGGTACTGAAGTATCGTGTACCGATGAGCACCAAAGAAAACAGGCATGACGACGAAGCCTGACGAAGTCGTGATGCCTACTGGCAGTTAAATCATCTCGCGTTAGATGCCATTCGGTCAGTGACATCAGAGGTAGAGTAGAGAACAGGTTTCACCCTGCCCTCCCTCATCAAACCGGACATGCAGTTTTCCCGCATCCGGCTTTCCGATGTTCTTCACTGCACGGCATGCACTTTCTTCCAACCCGCTGTCGTCGGCACTTTGTATAATCCGTATTTACCATAGAGTTTCTGACTACTAAAATGGGTTCACTTGCGTTACGGCCTGCTGATTTGCCAATTGGGAACTTACGACCCTCTGTTACCAGAACGCCGTTCCCTTGAACTACCGGGGCGAATCGGACAATTTCCCGGATGGGACTTAAACCCGTTAGATATCCACTGTTACTGCGTACGGACGTTGTTGATTAGTCAACTAACTTGCCCCTGAGATCCGGATTCCTGCTGACAATCTCCCCTCCACGCTTTACCGCTACACTCACACCTGAACGTGTCATGTTCGGCTCCCTGGCAACTGTAACCCCGCTAAAATGGTACTCCCTTAAGTGCCCATGCAAGGCAATCGGTGCCGGTTTCGACAATAAACGTTCAAGGAACAAGCGGCAGTCATTGTTGTCGATAAAATATCCCGCGCTCGCTTCCACGAACGACAACGTGCTGCAACAAACCGGGGATGTCTATATGTGCTGTACGGGGCAAGAGCAAAAGATAGCGGAAGAAGTCAAGTTAGTCACCTAATCAACAACGTCCCCTTTTTATGTTCTTTTTTATGTTCCTTTCAGAAGGCGTCACGGATTCAGCGGCTGGATGTCTGACGCCAGACCACAGAAAACCATCATATTATTGGTATCTCAAACAGCAATTCCCAACGTAAAAAGGCCACTCATCGAAAGACAAGTGACCTTTTTAAAATTTGGCGTCCCCTACCGGATTTGAACCGGTGTCGCCGCCGTGAAAGGGCGGTGTCCTGGGCCGGGCTAGACGAAGGGGACGCATATATCCAATCGCGCCGTTCCACCGAAGGAATCATGCCCAATGAAGCGCGAAGGGATTTACTTTGTACTCGATTTCTTTTTCCAAGTCAACATTTATTTTTCACCAGTGTTATTTTTTTATGCAGCTCATTTCATTCCGTACCACCGACGCACCACAAAGGTATCATGACGCCTGCCTGCGGCAATGGCGGTGACCGGACGACGGCTACGCATAACTTCTGCTAAACGCCGAGCCAGCGGCGTCATAACCACCCCTCCATTACCCGGCTTGCCACAGGCAAGGCGGCTTTCAATGACGGTATCCTGATCAAGGACGATAATGACATGACCATACCAGACAATCAGATCGAGGGGCTGCAGCAGCGCTACAATGCCAGAAACATCCTTGCCCGCTACAGCTACCCCCTGGCCATAGGCAATCAGCTGCGACGTATTGCGGGGCGTCCAGCCACCGGTGGCATAATAAAGCAGCCCGGAACAGTCAAGCCCGGCCAGAGTAAGCAGCCTAAAGCGATCCCCCGGTATCCCGCCCCGATACAGCGGAGCCAATTCGGGTACGCCGGCGCGCACATTACCACCCCACACATAGCTGCTCCCCACCGCCCCCTTAAGTGCTGCCACCACGTTTTCACGGGCAGGGAGCGTGTGCAGGCGGGACTGCGGCTGCTGATCCATTAGATCAAGAAAACGGCCGTCAACGTAGAGCCGCCCACCCTGCGGGGTCGGATATTCTTCGGTTGCCACTTCAAAGACCGTTGCCCCACCCCGCCGCATGGTGTCAACGACCTTAAATACCGTTCCCGGCAAGGCTATGTACTCCAGTTCACGTACCTGGCCACAGGTGTCAGTTTTAAGGGAGATGCCACTGCGCCCGCCAAACACCGCCGAAAAATCGACACTATTCAATACCGGCGTAGCTGTTCGTGCCACACCAAACTCGGCAGCCGCGACCGGCATAACAGCTAAGACACTCATCAGCAGTACAATAAACGATCGTATCACGGGCACCCACCAGAAGCAGCGAGAAGAGCTGCAGTTTCATTTTTCTGACCGTATCACAGCAAGATGAACTATAATTTAAGTATTTAATGATGTCAACCACACCATAAATATGGTACTATATCCGACCGCTTTTTCAAGGAATGTCATGAACGGTTCTCTGCCCGCACATATGAACGTCGATCAACCGCTCATCAGTGACGATGATCTTGCGGAAATCGGCCTTCTCCTTGAGACCCGGCGCAATTTTTCCATAGTTCATTACAAAGACAAGTACCTGAAAAGACGAATTACCCTCCGCATGCGCGCCTGCCGCTGCCTCGAGACAGCCGCCTACCGCACTCTACTCCACCAGAGCGAATCCGAACTTGACACTCTAAAGAAGGGGCTGACCATCCATGTCAGCCATTTTTTCCGCAACCCCTCCCTGTTTGAAAAATTGCGTACTGACATACTACCGGCATTCTTCCAGCAAAAGCCCCCCTCTTTCAAAATCTGGAGTCTTGGCTGCGCCGGCGGCGAGGAAGCATATAGCATGGCTCTGCTCCTTCATGAACAGTTTCCCCAACAACTTGAGGAGAGCCACGTTGAGATCTGTGCAATGGACATAGATGGCGACATACTCCTGAGTGGCGAACGGGCAGTCTACCAACAAGAACGCTTAAAAGAGGTTTCACCATACCTTCAGAAACGGTATTTCACCCCCCACGGGGCAGCCTGGCAGCTTGTGCCGGACATCCGCTCCATGGTGACGTTCCACCGGATGAGTATCATGAATATGGAATCCCTCGAACCGTGTCAGATGGTACTCTGCAGAAACACTCTCATTTATTTCTCCCGGGAAGAGCAGGAAAAGATCCTGCGCAGCATCGCACAACTGCTCTCTCCCGGCGGCATACTGGTACTAGGAAAGTCCGAAACCTTAACCGGAAATATACGCCGTCACTTTAACACACTCTGTCCAGTGGAGAGGATTTACCACAGAATGTAAAAATATCCGGTAAATACAAAATAAAACTTGACTCCTCTGAAAAGTTGCGTATATTCCTAGGTCGATTTAGAAACCATGCGCATCGCGTTTAAATGGTAAATACACAAAAGAAAGAGGTAACACACAATGAAAAAACTGATCTCTCTGACCCTGGTTGTTGCACTGGCTTCCGTATTTGCAGCTGGCTGCAAGAAAAAAGAAGAAGCTCCTGCTCCTGCTGCTCCTGCTGTAGAGGCACCGAAGCCTGTTCAGGCTCCTATCTCTGCTGCTAAAGCTGCTGCTCCTGCTGCTGCTCCTGCTGCCGCTCCTGCTGCTGCTCCTGCACCAGAGAAAAAACACTAATTTCCGATCCTTCGGGAAGATGTATCAAAGCCTGCGGGGTTACCCGCAGGCTTTTTTTGTAGGGAGAATCTGTAATGCATGAGATGTCACTAACCCAAGGCATCATTGATCTCTGCCTAGAACACGCCGGCACCCGGCGGGTAAACTCCGTAGAAGTCGAGATCGGCCTGCTCAGCAGTGCCGTTCCGGAGGCCATTGAGTTCTGCTTCGAAGCGTGTAGCAAGGGAACGCTCCTTGAAGGAGCCATGCTAGCCATCATCAGGCCACCCGGCAAAGGGCACTGTCAGGAATGCCTCCAGGAAACCCCCCTCAATGAACTGTATGGTGCCTGCCAGCGGTGCGGAAGTAACCGCATAACGATCACCGGGGGCGAAGAGTTACGGGTAAGGGCTATTGAGGTCGAAGATTAAAAAAGGGACCCTGCCAATGCAGAGTCCCTTTTTTAGTGTACCCAAAATTCCCAACGAGCCTACTCTTCAGTCGCTGGGTGGAACTGTTCCCAATGCTCCGGCGAACGCCAGAGACCGGACAGAATCAGCTGACGAAGATGGAGGAATTCCTTCGGCAACCGGTCGTACATTTTAACAAACAGCTCTTCATGGGAGACGATCTCTTCTTTCCAGACATCACGATCCACGGACATCAGCTCATAGAACTGCTCACGGGACACGTCATCAAGACCGGTCCAGTCAAGATCCTCATAGCGCGGCATCCAGCCAAGTGGGCTCTCAACGGCAGCTGCCTTGCCGTTACAACGCTCAACAATCCATTTCAGAATACGCATATTTTCGCCGTATCCCGGCCAGAGGAAGTTGCCATTGGCATCCTTGCGGAACCAGTTGACGCTGAATATCCGTGGTGGCACCGGAGTGGTGCGACCAACCTGCAGCCAGTGGGCGAAATAATCGGCCACATGGTAACCGCAGAAGGGGAGCATGGCAAAGGGGTCACGACGCACATTACCAACCGCACCGGTGGCGGCAGCGGTCGTTTCCGAGCCCATGGTGGCAGCCAGATAGACGCCATAGCTCCAGTTGAAGGATTGATAGACCAGCGGAATGACGTTGTTACGGCGACCACCAAAGATGAAGGCGGCCATCGGCACCCCTTTGGGATTTTCCCATTCGGGGTCGATGGACGGGCACTGTCCAGCCGGCGAGGTAAACCGGGAATTCGGATGAGCCGCATTGCGACCACAGTCAGGTGTCCAGTGATTTCCCTGCCAATCGGTTAACGAAGCCGGTTTGGCATCGGTCATCCCTTCCCACCAGACATCGCCATCGGGTGTCAGGGCAACGTTGGTGAAGATAGAGTTGCCGGCACAGGAGGCCATGGCGTTGGGGTTTGTTTTGATGGAGGTGCCGGGTGCTACACCGAAGAAGCCGTATTCCGGATTGATGGCATAGAGCTGACCATCGGGGCCCGGCTTGATCCAGGCGATATCATCACCGATGGTGGACACTTTCCAGCCCGACTTATTGAAGCTTGCGGGTGGCACCAGCATGGCCAGATTGGTTTTACCGCAGGCGCTGGGGAATGCCGCACCGACATAGGTTTTCTCACCTTCCGGTGACTCAATGCCCAGAATCAGCATATGTTCTGCCAACCACCCTTCATCCTTGGCAATTTTAGAGGCGATACGGAGGGCAAGACATTTTTTGCCGAGCAGTGCGTTGCCGCCGTAGCCGCTGCCATAGGACCAAATGGCGCGTTCTTCCGGGAAGTGAACGATGTATTTTTCCTTGTTGCAGGGCCACGGTACATCTTGCTGCCCCGGTTCAAGGGGGGCACCAACCGAGTGCAGACAGGGTACGAACTCACCATGACCGAGCACATCGACGACCGCCTTGCCCATGCGGGTCATGATTTTCATGTTAACCGCAACATAGGGTGAGTCGGAAATTTCAACACCGATTTTAGCAATCGGCGAGCCAAGCGGCCCCATACTGAACGGGATGACGTACATGGTACGCCCCTTCATGCACCCTTTAAAAAGCTTGTTTAGCGTCTCTTTCATCTCTTTGGGGTGCATCCAGTTGTTAGTTGGACCGGCATCCTGTTTCGAGAGACTACAGATGTAGGTACGGTCTTCAACACGAGCCACATCACCCGGATCTGACCAGGCCAGATAACTGTTCGGACGTTTTTCCTGATTCAGCTTCTTGAAAGTGCCACTCTCCACCAGTTGATTACAGAGCGTGTCGTACTCTTCCTGCGAACCGTCGCACCAATGAATCGTTTCGGGCCCACAGAGTGCGGCAACCTCTGAAACCCACTTGACCAGCTGCTCATTCTTGACTTCGTAGCTCATGACGCCTCCCCAATTGAGGTATTAATATTTAGTATTGATTAAATAGCATACGGCTGATTAAAAAAAAAGAGCTTATATGGGTATGTATACAATTTATTTGGGAGGGGGTGATGACTGAGGGTTTCAGACGTAATAAACCGGATACCGCCAGGGGCAGTATCCGGTTATAGGTGCCGGAGAGGACACAGAGTAACCTACGGAAATATCAGCGCAGCAGTGCTTCGGCCATCACCTCGGCCACATCCCTTACCTTTACATTTTCAGCCTTTACATCTTTGAGCCCATCTTCAAACATGGTCATGCAGTAGGGGCAGGCGACACAGATGGTGTCTGGTTTCTGTTCCAGTGCCTCATTTACTCTGGTCAGATTGATCCGTTCTCCCACATGTTCCTCCATCCACATTCTGCCGCCACCGGCACCGCAGCAGAACGCGGCACCACGGTTCCGCTCCATTTCGGAAGGAGCCGTTCCGGTTGCCGCCTCTATGACGGCACGGGGCGCATCATAGACATCGTTGTGACGCCCCAGGTAGCAGGAATCGTGAAAGACCGTACTCCCCAGCTCACCGGTGGTTTTTTCAACCGGCAGACGGCCATCCCGCACCAGATTGCGGAGGAATTCACTGTGATGGATGACTTCAAGCTCAAGACCGTACTGACGATAGTCATTTTTCAGGGTGGTAAAACAGTGGGGGCACTGGGTAATAACCTTTTTCACCCCCCGTTCTCTGAAAGTGGCAACATTTTCCGTGGCCATCCGTTCAAAGACAAACTCGTTACCCAGGCGACGCACACTGTCACCGCAACATTTTTCATCCTTGCCGAGAATACCCCACGAAACACCGGCCGTGTCGAGCAACTGAGCCAGTGCCACACTGACATGTTTGTTACGGGAATCAAAGGAACCGGCACAGCCAACGAAAAGCAGGTATTCGGTGGTGTCACCATTAAAGGGCTTCACGTCAAGCTGGCCGCACCATTTGGTACGTTCCGACGGTGCAATCCCCCACGGATTGCTCCGGCTCTCCATATTCTCGAACAGATTGAGCAACTCTTCGGGGAAGCGGGCTTCATTTTCCACCAGATGGCGCCGCAGCTCCACAAGTTTCGGCATCTGCTCGATAAAGACCGGACACGCTTCCATACAAGCACCACAGGTAGTGCATGACCAAATGGCCTCTTCACTAATGCCCCCCTCTGCCGCTTCGCCGATGAGGGCCTTATGTACCCCCTTCCCTGCTTTGAGAGCGGCACCGTTGTCCAGCAGATTGACCTTGATGTCATGGATCACACCGCGTGGATTAAGCGGCTTACCGGTGAGATGTGCCGGACAGACGTTCTGGCAGCGTCCACATTCGGTACAGGCAAAGGTGTCCAGCAGGTCTTTCCAACTGTAGCCATCAACCTGCTCCACACCATAGCTGTTGCCAACGGCGAAGATTTCCCGTGGCTGTGTATTCGGTTTTTCCAGTCGGCGCAGAAAACAGTTCGGGATGGCGGTCAGAATGTGCATGTGCTTGCTGTTGGGGAGATAGCAGACAAAGGCCATAAGGGCAAGGGCATGAACCCACCAGGCCACGTCATGGATCAGCTCAAGCTGCAGTGTCGGCAGCTGTGCCGCCAGACGGGCCGCTACCGGCATTACTTTGCGGGCCGCAGCAAGAAAAGAAACCGGGTCCACACCGGAGGCAGCAAGGAAGGAGGCCAACTCCGAGGCATTTATGGTAAAAGAGGCCACCATAAGGGAGCCAATCAGCCCCAGAATAAAAAACGCCTCCGGAGTACGCGCTTCCGGATAGGGAGGGGCAATCAGGCGACGCAGGGCCGCCACCACCACCGCAACCAGGGCAAACAGGGTAGCCACATCAATCAGAAAGGCCAGAGTGACATACAGCTCAAAGGGAAGCCTGTTCAATTTGATCACGCGGGGAAACAATCCGTTGAGGATAAATTCACTGTTTGCCACCATGAGAATGAGAAACGACCAGAAAATAATGAAATGGTTGAAGCCGAACGGCTTGGCAAGAACCCGCTTCTGACCGAAGGCGTAGGTGAACATTGAGCCACAACGAACGACAAAGGAACCGCCCCGTTCTTCGGGTTTTCCAAGGGTTATCAAACTAAGTCGTTTCCAGCAGCCCCACGTAAAAACGGCAAGGGCAACCAGCAGTAATGGTGCAAATAAAGCGGGATTTGGTGTCATAAAAAGTAACCTCATGTCTCAAACTTGTAACGGGGGACAGGAATATCCCGGTTATTTGTCCACACGCTTCAATTCACGGATTTTAGCGGTCAGTGCCGGAACCACCTGGAACAGGTCTCCCACAATTCCGTAGGTTGCCACCTCAAAAATCGGCGCGGCACTGTCACGGTTAATGGCGATAACGAGGTCAGAATCCTGCATACCAACCAGGTGCTGGATGGCTCCGGAAATGCCGCAGGCGATGTAAATTTTGGGACGCACCGTCTTACCGGTCTGTCCCACCTGACGATCACCCGGCATCCACCCGGCATCAACCGCACTGCGTGAGGCACCAACCACCCCATCGAGCTCATCGGCCAACTCCTGCAAGAGGGCAAAATTCTCCGGCCCCATCATCCCCCGGCCACCGGAGATGATAAATTCTGCACCGGTAATATCCACACCGGCTTTCCCGTGAGAATCCCTGATGATCTCGATAACCTTGGTCAGGACGCTGTCTTCCGGAACCGTAAACGGATCACGAATGATCTCCCCGCTGTTCCCCTCCCGTCGCTCCGGCATCGGCATTACATTGGGGCGCACCGTGGACATCTGGGGACGGAATTTATCGCACATGATGGTGGCCATGATATTGCCGCCGAAGGCCGGTCTGGTCTGCATGAGGTTGCGTTTGTCGTCTATTGCCAAACCGGTACAGTCAGCGGTCAACCCGGTGGCGACCCGGGTGGCAATGGCACCGGCCAGGTCGCGCCCCATACCGGTGGCACCCATGAGGATTACTTCCGGCTTGTGGGCTTCTATCAGGTGGCAGCACCCCTCCACATAGGCTTCGGTTCGATAGTTCTTGAACACCGGGGCATCCAGCAGAAAAGCTTTGGTGGCACCATAGGCAAAGGCCTCATGGCAGAGCGATTCAACATGCTCACCGATTACCACGGCACACAGTTCCACACCGAGGGTTGCGGCAAGACCGGCACCCACCCCGAGCAATTCCCAGGAAACCTTGGCAGCCTCCCCTTCGGTCTGTTCAACGAACACCCATACGCCACGATATTCGGCCAATTTTTGTGCCAGTGCGGCCGCCTCCGGGTCGATATCGTCTTCAACCGGTACCGACGAAGCAGCCAGCGCAGCCAGAATTTGCTGTTCCTCCGGGGTAAAGTACATTTCAATGGCTACCGCTGGACAGATTTTAACGCACTTCTGGCAGCCAATGCATTTTGTAGTTGCAACAATCGGCTCACCCGTATCGGCCATTTCGATGCAGTTGACCGGACAGGAGCTCTGGCAACGGGCACCGCAGGCGATACACTTGCCATCCAGCAGACGGGCAACACCCCGTGGTTTTTTCGGTTTTGGTATCTGGTCGCTCATAATGGTAGCATATCCTTCGCCAGCAATTTTTCTATCAGTAATGCCGCCGTTCCGGCCGGGTCGGCAAGCCCGTCACCAAGAATTTCACCTTTGACCCGCTCGGGGGAAAATATCTTCGACACCCAGGTGGGAGAACCCTTCAGACCGATGGACTGTTCCTCAAGCTGCAGCACCTGATTGTTCCACACTTCAACAACCACCTCGGCAGCAGCAAGCCGCATGGCAACCTTTGGGTAACGGGGGCGGTTCAATTCCCGCACCACCGTCAGCATGGCCGGCAGGGGAGCCTCGACAATTTCATGACGCCCTTCTAACTTTCTGCTCACCCTGATTTTTTTGGCGGCAAGATCCAGAGTGACAATTTTATCAACCAGCGTCAACTGACGATAGTTAAGGCGACTGGCAATACCGGGGCCAACCTGGGCCGTATCACCATCAATGGTCTGCTTGCCGCAGAGTACCAGACCGACTTCATCCACGTCCCGATTCAATTTACCGATGGCAGCGGCCAGCACCTTACTGGTGGCCAACGTATCGGCACCACCGAACACTCGATCCGAAAGGAGTATGGCATGGTCAACTCCGAGAGCAAGAGCCTTCTTTAACGTCCCCTCGGCATTGGGCGGCCCCATGGAGATGGCGGCAACCCGGCAGCCAAAGCGATCCTTCAGGCGAAGTGCCTCCTCAAGGGCGTGGGTATCATAGGGGTTGACAATAAAAGGTATTCCGTCTCGAACCAGCGTATTGGTCACCGGATCGATCTGTACCTGGGTGGTATCCGGTACCTGTTTGATGCAGACAACTATCAGCATAATTCCCTCTCCTGCCCCGTGGACATGACACATGTAAAACGAATGTATTCGGTGGTCAAAATATCCCTGCGGATACTCTGCATCAAGGACACGAATGACCATTCGTTGTCACCAGTTATATCAAATCAACACCAAGATGCAAACTATTATAATTTAACAAAAAATATTTATTATCATGAAAAACCAGGTAGTGGAGGCATCGAGGAGCCGTCATCCTGAGCGACAGTTAAGTCGCTGCTGTGGTTTTCGATGGTACAAGAGCAAAAAAATGATAATCCCATCATGATACTCCAGTGCATTTGATTAAAAGTTCCAAGCATGAAACGTGCCGTTTCCGTTTTTTTAGCTTTCCCACGCGACAAGGAACTGAATAAAAATAGAATACGTCCCTAGTCTCCATCGAGAATCAGTAAAAAGACATGACCTGAATCAATAAACTAACATTAAACTCTGCATACAATTACAGCACACTGCTGCACTGAAAGGCACCATCAGTCACATAATCGGCACATAACACGGAGGGAAAAGCCATTTTTCTGTCGCTAAGCACGTTATAATTTAGTACACTTCATCAGATGTAGTTATTAATGGCTGTGATTCAGGAGAACCAGATGGCTTTAGTTGTCCAGAAGTACGGGGGGACGGCGGTGACCACGCCGGAGCACCTCAAAAAAGTCGCCCAACGGGTGGTCGATTCCTATAACGATAACAATGACGTTGTCGTGGTAATTTCCGCACGGTCAGGCGAAACCAACCGACTCAGCGAGTTGGCACGGGAAATGTCCCCCCGCCAGGAGGGGGTGGAGTACGACCTGGTCATTTCGGCCGGGGAACAGATGATTGTGGGGTTACTTGCTCTTGGTATCAGAGAACTGGGGTACAAAGTTAAAACGTTTCTTGGCTGGCAGGTGCCAATTTATACCGATCCCCTGCCGACCCGGGCATCAATCCAGCTCATCGACTCGCTAAAAATCAACGCCGAGTTGAAAAAGGGTGCCATCATCGTCGTTGCCGGCTTCCAGGGGATTGATCCACGGGGCAACATAACCACCCTTGGCAGAGGGGGAGGCGACACTTCGGCGGTGGCACTGGCCCATGCCCTTGGTGCCGTACAGTGCGAACTGTACTCGGACGTAGATGGCATCTTCAGCGCCGACCCGGCCGTCTGTAGTGATGCCCGGAAGATCGACAGGATCTCCTATGACGAGATGCTCGAACTGGCAAGTCAGGGAGCACGGGGCGTCCAGATACGGGCGATCGAGTACGCAAAAAAACATATGGTCACCATGCAGATCCGCTCCAGTTTTACTACGGAGAGCGGCACAGTGGTGACGGGAGAGGATGCTACCATGGAAGGTGTTGTTGTTACCGGAATAGTCTATGACAAGAATGAAGCAAAAATTGCGGTTATGGGAATTCCCGATACGCCGGGCACGGCGGCAAAGGTACTGACCGCCCTGGCCGACAATGACATATCGGTGGATATGATCGTCCAGAATGTCAGTCAGGCGGAACAGGCCGACCTGACTTTTTCGGTAACAAAAACAGACTTTGATAAGGCTCACCAGATTACGGCACGCATTGCCGAAGAACTGGGAGCCCGCGAGATCATTGCCGACCGAAATATCAGTAAAGTGTCAATTGTGGGACTCGGCATGAAGAATCACGCCGGTGTGGCGGCACGCATGTTCACTACCCTTGCCTACAACAACATCAACATCCAGATGATCTCAACGTCGGAGATCAAGGTTTCGGTGGCCATCGACGAGAAGTACACCGAACTGGCAGTCAGAGTACTTCACGAAGCGTTTATCGGTTACTCATGAGGTTTCACACTACCATGGAAAAAAATACAAAAACGAAGCTCTCAAGGCACTTCATGTGTCTATCCAAGACTTCTACAAACTTGGTGCCATAGACACAAAAGCAATGCGTGAGTTTGATATTTCCTGTTTAGAACATATTGAAGAAACGTAACCTATATGCAGAAAAGCCCCTGACCTTTAGTCAGGGGCTTTTCTGATACATTAGAGATTTTATTCCCCCTTACGGAAGTTCGCTATTCCCCATGAGGTACCGATCGCACTCCCGTGCCGCACCGCGCCCCTCATTGAAAGCCCACACCACCAGACTCTGTCCCCGGCGGCAGTCTCCGGCGGCGAACACCCCCGGTACAGTGGTCGAATAGGTTCCAAAGTCGGCCTTGATGTTGCTCCGCGCATCGGTTTCAATACCGAAGGCTTCCACCAGAGGCTGTTCCGGCCCGAGGAACCCCATGGCAAGCAGTACCAACTGAGCCGGACGCCGCTGGGCCGTTCCCGGAATCGGGGTTGGCACGTAGGCACCATTGTCGTTTTTGCTCCAGGCAACTTCCACGGTATGCACAGCCGCCACATTCCCTGCACCATCCCCCTCGAAACTGGTGGCGGTGGTCACATAGACGCGGGGATCGGCACCAAAACGGGCAGCCGCCTCCTCCTGACCGTAATCAACCTTGTTCACCTTGGGCCATTCGGGCCAGGGATTGTCGTCGCTGCGCCCTTCGGGGGAGCGGGGCATAATTTCCAACTGGGTGACCGAGGCACAGCCATGCCGCAGTGACGTACCGACGCAGTCGGTTCCCGTATCCCCGCCACCGATGATAATGACATCCTTACCTGCAGCGGTAATGTAGTCACTGCCTTCGTGCAACAAGGCCTTGGTATTAGCAGTCAAAAACTCCATAGCATAATGAATACCCGCCAGGGAGCGTCCTTCAATGGGGAGGTCACGGGGTTTGGTAGCACCAACGGTCACCACAACTGCATCAAAATCAGAGCGCAGCTGTGCCACTGAAATGCCGCTGCCACCGACTTCACAATTGCACTGAAAGGTGATTCCCTCTTCTTCCATCAGCTTGATGCGGCGCAGTAATACCTTCCGCTTGTCCAGCTTCATGTTGGGGATACCATACATCAGGAGCCCCCCTGGAAGATCGGCTCTCTCGAAAACCGTCACCAGATGACCGGCCTTATTGAGCTGGGCAGCGGCTGAAAGCCCCGCCGGGCCCGAGCCGACCACGGCAACTTTTTTGCCGGTACGCTGTGCCGGAACCGCCGCTGCGACCCACCCTTCATCAAAGCCCCGTTCAATAATGCTGACCTCGATATTTTTGATGGTGACGGCCGGATCAAAACTTGACAAGGTGCAGGAACCTTCGCACGGTGCCGGACAGACCCGTCCGGTGAACTCCGGAAAGTTATTGGTTTTGAGCAGCCGATCCAGAGCCTGACGCCAGAGATTGCGGTAGACCAGATCATTCCACTCCGGTATCAGATTATTGATCGGGCAACCGCTTGCCATGCCGCTGATCAAAACGCCACTATGGCAAAACGGGATGCCGCAATCCATGCAGCGGGCTCCTTGGGTACGCAGATCATCATCGACCATATGAAGATGAAACTCGTCCCAGTCCTTTACACGTTCAAGGGGTGCCCGATCAGCAGGCACTTCCCGGGTATATTCCATAAATCCAGTCGGTTTTCCCATGTTTTTGTCCCTGTATTCTGTATTAATGCCCGCCGCTGTGGGAGTTTTCCTCAAATGCCGCCGCCAGTGCATCATCGCCGCTGAGACCGGCAGCCTTTGCTCGTTCTAACGCCTTGAGCACCCGCTTGTAATCCATCGGCATGACCTTGACAAACCGTGTGCGGTAGTTATCCCACGCGGTCAGAATTGCAGCGGCACGGCTACTGCCGGTCACCGCAGCATGGGTGGTAATCAGCCCCTTGACCAGGGCCTGATCGGCATCATCAAGCTGCTCAAGCCCAACCATTTCCGTATTGCAACGTGAAGCGAACTCTTCCTGTTCATCAAGGACATAGGCCACACCGCCGCTCATGCCTGCGGCAAAGTTACGGCCGGTCTCCCCAAGAATGACCACCGTTCCACCGGTCATATATTCGCAGCCATGGTCACCGACCCCTTCAACAACGGCAGTGACTCCGGAGTTACGCACGCAGAAGCGCTCCCCCGCCATACCGCGAATGAAGGCGGTACCGGAGGTTGCCCCGTAAAAGGCCACGTTGCCGGCAATGATATTCTCTTCCGCCTTGAAGGTTGAGCCCTTAGGTGGATAGACGATGATGGTACCACCGCTCAAACCTTTGCCAAGGTAATCGTTGGCGTCACCAGAAAGCTGCAGGGTAATACCCCGCGGCACGAAGGCTCCGAAACTCTGGCCGGCCGAACCGTTGAAGGTCAGGTTGACCGTACCGTCCGGAAGTCCGGCAGCACCGTGACTCCGGGTAATTTCATTGCCGACAATGGTGCCCACAACCCGGTCAATGTTGGTAATGGGGAGTTCGGCCGTGACCTTTTCCCCCTCTTCGATGGCCGGACGGCAGATTTCAAGCAACCGAGTCACGTCAATGGATTTTTCCAGGCCGTGATCCTGCTTCTCCGTGCAGTAGCGCCCCACATTCAGTGCCACCTTTGGCTGATGGAGAATGTTGGTGAAGTCCAACCCCTGGGCCTTCCAGTGGGCAATGGCTTTCTTCCCTTCCAGCACATCACAGCGTCCCACCATTTCGTTCAGGGTGCGGAAGCCGAGCTGTGCCATAATCTCCCGCAGCTCTTCGGCAACAAAGCGCATGAAGTTGACCACATATTCCGGTTTGCCGGAGAAGTTTTTCCGCAGCTCCGGATCCTGGGTGGCCACACCGGTAGGGCAGGTATTGCTGTGGCAGACCCGCATCATCACGCACCCCAGGGTAACCAGAGGAGCCGTGGCGAAACCGAATTCTTCGGCCCCCAACAGCGCGGCAATGGCAACATCCCGACCGGTTTTCAACTGCCCGTCGGCCTCGATAATGATCCGGCTCCGCAGGTTGTTCAGCAGCAGCGTCTGGTGGGTTTCTGCCAGACCAAGCTCCCACGGCAGACCGGCATGTTTGATACTGGAAATGGGGGAGGCCCCGGTACCGCCATCGTAACCGCTGATCAGCACCACATCGGCATGGGCTTTGGCAACCCCGGCAGCAATGGTGCCGACCCCTACTTCCGACACCAGCTTGACACTGATACGGGCACGGCGGTTGGCGTTCTTCAGATCGTGGATCAGCTCGGCAAGGTCCTCGATGGAATAGATATCGTGGTGGGGAGGTGGCGATACCAGGCCGACCCCCGGCGTCGTGTGGCGGGTTTTGGCAACCCAGGGATACACCTTGTGACCGGGGAGTTCTCCCCCTTCACCCGGTTTTGCCCCCTGAGCCATCTTGATCTGCAACTCTCCGGCGTTGGTCAGATAATCACTGGTAACCCCGAAGCGCCCTGACGCTACCTGTTTGATGGCACTGTTCTTGGAGTCACCCTGCTCATTGGTCCAAACAAAACGTTCCGGATCCTCTCCCCCCTCACCGGTGTTCGATCTGCCGCCGATGCGGTTCATAGCGATGGCCAGTGCCTCGTGGGCCTCCTTGCTGATGGAACCGTAGGACATGGCACCGGTTTTGAAACGCTTCATGAGTGTTTCCACCGATTCAACTTCATCAAGGGGCACCGACGGCATATTGTCTTTAAAATCCAGCAGACCGCGCAACGTATAATGGCGGGTACTCTGTTCGTCAATCAGGGAAGAGAACACCTTGAATTCGCGGTAATCACCGGTACGGGTCGCCTTCTGCAACGACGTAATGGTCAGTGGATTGTACTGGTGCTCTTCACCATCCTTGCGCCACTGGTAGACGCCACCGGTGGCCAGTGCCACCTCCGGTGCCACCCGCTTGGGAAAGGCCCGGCCATGACGTTCCATCAGTTCACGGCCAATACCGTTCAGATCGGTGCCGCCGATGCGGGAAGGGGTCCAGGTAAAGTAGCGATCAATAACCGAGTGATGCAACCCCACCGCTTCAAAAATCTGGGCACCCCGGTAACTCTGCACCGTAGAGATCCCCATCTTGGCCATGGTTTTGACCACCCCCTTGATGGAGGCCTTGATAAAGTTTTTGGCCGCTTTCTTTGGTTCAAGGCCGGGAAGCATCCCTTGTTCAATCATGTCATTCAGGGAATCAAAGGCCAGGTAAGGATTGATGGCATTAACCCCATAGCCAAGCAGCACGGCAAAATGATGCACTTCACGCGGCTCCCCCGACTCAAGAATCAGGGAGACCCTGGTACGGGTACCGCTGCTGACCAGATGGTGATGGAGTCCGGCTGCCGCCAAGAGTGCCGGAATGGCAGCCCGATCACAGTCAACGCCCCGGTCGGACAGGATCAAAATATTGCAGTCGGCGGCCACCGCAGCATCGGCTGCGACAAAGAGCCGGTCAAGACTGCTTTCAAGTGCCTCCGCGCCACCGGCCGCCGGGAACAGCAGCGACAGGGTGGTTGCCTTGAATCCGGGCAGAGTGATGCCACGGAGTTTTTCAAGTTCACCATTACTGAGCAGCGGATGCTCAAGGCGGATCATGCGGGCACTGGCAGCTGTCGGTTCAAGGAGATTGGCCTCGGAGCCGATCAGGGTAACCGTTGAGGTGACAATCTCTTCACGGATCGGGTCAATGGGAGGATTGGTAACCTGGGCAAACAGCTGTTTGAAATAGTTGTACAACAACTGGGACTGGCTGGAAAGCACCGCCAGAGGGGTATCGGTACCCATGGAGCCCAACGGTTGAATGCCGTCACGAGCCATGGGGCCCAGCACAACCCGCTGATCCTCAAAAGTATAGCCAAAGGCCTGCTGACGCTGTACCAGCGCGGCATGGTCAACCGGTGCCACTTCGGAACCGGCAGCAAGAGCCTCAATGGTCAGGTGCTGTTCCTTCAGCCACTGACCGTAGGGACTTGCCGTTGCCAGTTCCTGTTTAATCTCTTCGTCAGGCACAATCCGTCCCTGTTCCGTATCCACCAGGAACATCTGGCCGGGACGCAGCCGTCCCTTGCTCAGCACCCGCTCCGGCTCAATTTTCAGAACACCCGCTTCCGATGCCATAATGACCAGATCATCGGTGGTGATGTAGTAACGGGAAGGACGGAGACCGTTGCGGTCAAGTACCGCACCGATGCTCCGGCCATCGGTGAACGCCACCGCCGCCGGTCCATCCCATGGTTCCATCAGACAGGAGTGGTATTCATAAAACGCCCGCTTTTCCGGGGTCATATCAGCATGATTTTCCCATGGTTCCGGCACCATCATCATCACCGCGTGGGGGAGAGAGCGTCCCCCCATAACCAGCAGTTCCAGACAGTTATCGAACATGGCCGAATCGGAACCGTTGGTATTAATAATGGGGAGTGCCTTCTTCATCTCGTCGCCGAACAGGGGGCTTGAGAACAGGCTCTGGCGGGCATTCATCCAGTTCACGTTCCCCCGCAGGGTATTGATTTCACCGTTGTGGGCCATGAGGTGATAGGGGTGAGCCCGATCCCAACTGGGGAAGGTATTGGTGGAAAACCGCGAGTGAACCAGAGCGATGGCACTGTCCATGGCCGGGTCACGCAATTCGGGATAGTACCGGTCAACCTGCACCGGCATCAGCATCCCCTTGTAGATGATGGTACGGGTTGACAGACTGCTCACATACCAGTAGCTGTCCACCTCGGCCCGACGTATTTCATTGATAGCCCGCTGATTAATCAGATAGAGCTTCCGGTTGAACGCCTGTTCATCCACGCACTGCTCCGGCCGCTTGAGAAACAGTTGCCGCACCAGCGGCTCCCCGTCCTTGGCCGTATCTCCCAGGGACGAATTATCGGTGGGCACATCACGCCAGCCGAGGAGTTCAACCCCCTCTTCAACAAGGATCTTTTCCAGCAGGTGGCGGGCCGCGTTACGCTCGGTGGCCTCCGGCGAGGTGAAAACCATACCAACGCCATACTGAAACGGCGCGGGAAGCTCAATACCAAGGGGGGCACAGGCCGAGCGGAGAAAGCCGTCCGGAATCTGCATCAGAATGCCGGCCCCGTCACCGGTGTTGGGCTCACAGCCACAGGCACCGCGATGATCAAGGTTGACCAGGATTTCAAGGGCCTGGGAGACTATCTCGTGGGATTTTTGCCCCTTCATATTGGCGACAAAGCCGACGCCGCAGGCGTCATGCTCAAATTGAGGATCGTACAGTCCCTGTTTTACTGGTGCCCGGTTCTTTTTCATGGAAATAACCTTTATCAATGTATTTCGTAGACCAGGAGTCGGTACTCCT
>CAIRBT010000182.1 GCA_903876875.1 uncultured Geobacteraceae bacterium | reverse complement strand
GGTCGGAGCAGGGGACGGTTGGTCGGTATGACGCAGACGTCCAGCTTGTAGATTTTATGAAATTCCTCTGCTTCGGTGTCAGCGGTACCGGTCATACCGGAAAGTTTGCTGTACATGCGGAAGTAGTTCTGGAAGGTGATGGTCGCCAGGGTCTGGTTTTCATTTTCGATCTTGACCCCTTCCTTGGCTTCGATTGCCTGATGGAGGCCATCGGACCAGCGACGACCCGGCATCAGGCGACCGGTAAATTCATCGACGATGAGAACCTCTCCATCTTTTACCACATAATCGACGTCAAGTTTGTACATGGCGTGGGCACGGAGTGCCTGATTGACATGGTGCAGTATCTCGATATTGCGTGGATCATAGAGGTTGTCAACCTTGAGCAGTTTTTCAACGTTCAACACCCCCTGCTCGGTGAGGGCGGCACTCTTGGCTTTTTCATCAATGGTGAAATCACCGGTGTACTGTTTCCGCTTGCCCGAGAGGGTGTTTGCCTCAACCTCAATAACTTCACCCCGTTCCAGGCTGGGTATGATGGAGTTAATAATGTAGTATTTATCGGTGGAATCTTCCGTCGGTCCGGAAATAATCAGGGGGGTACGGGCTTCATCGATAAGAATGGAGTCAACCTCATCGACAATGGAGTAATTGAAGCCACGCTGTACGTAATCCTCCAGGTCGAACTTCATATTATCACGGAGATAGTCGAAACCGAATTCGTTATTGGTGCCGTAGGTTATGTCGGCAGCGTAGTTGATACGCCGCTGCTCGTCTTCGACGCCATGGACAATGATACCGGTTGTCAAGCCGAGGAAACCATAGAGACGTCCCATCCATTCGGAGTCACGCTTCGCCAGATAGTCGTTGACGGTTACCACATGGACACCTTTGCCGGAAATGGCATTCAGGTAGGCAGGGAGGGTGGCAACCAATGTTTTACCTTCACCGGTTTTCATTTCGGCAATCTTACCGGAATGGAGCACCATACCACCGATCAACTGGACATCAAAATGTCGCATACCGAGTACTCGCTTGCCAGCCTCACGACAGACGGCAAATGCCTCGGGGAGTAAAGCATCAAGGGATTCACCACGGGCATGTCGTTCCTTGAACTCTCCGGTTTTGTTGGTCAGTTGCTCATCGGAAAGGGTGGAGATCGAAGCTTCAAGTGCGTTTATCTGGGCAACAATGGGCCACATCTTTTTCAGTTCGCGCTCATTCTTGCTGCCAATAAACTTTTTAACTAAGAAACTGAACATGTTATTTATCCCCCGAAGGTCGTTGGTGTAAAGATGCACAACAGCCAATCACAATATCATATGTCATCAAATTATGCCAGAAGCCTGTAAAACCGTTACACATTAAAGCGGAAGTGCATGACATCGCCATCCTTGACCAGATATTCCTTGCCCTCCAGACGCATGAGTCCTTTTTCCTTGGCTCCCGCTTCACCGGAACAACCGGTGAAATCTGAAAAACCAATGACTTCCGCCCGGATAAAGCCTTTTTCAAAGTCAGTGTGGATAACCCCGGCCGCCTGGGGAGCTTTGGTGCCGTTGACGATGGTCCAGGCACGAACCTCCTTGACACCGGCGGTGAAATAGGTGATGAGTCCTAACAGTGCATAGCCACTGCGGATGAGCCGATCAAGTCCAGCTTCCTCCAGTCCCATGTCATCAAGGAAGGCCTTCTTTTCCGAGCTATCAAGTTCGGCTATCTCAGCTTCCAGTTTGCCACAGATGACTACGACTCCGGCACCTTCTGAGGTGGCGATTTCATGTACCACTGCAACATTGGGGTGGGCACCTTCAAGGTCATCTTCCGCAACATTGGCCACATAGAGCACCGGTTTGTCGGTGAGCAGGTGGAGGTCACGCATCCAGATTTTTTCATCATCGCTCTGGGCAACCCCCTGTAGTCTCTTGACCTGTTCAAGAAGTGCCTGAACCTTCAGGTAAAAGTCTGCCTCTTCCCGCGCTTTTTTGTCGCCACTGCGGGACATCTTCTCTGCACGTTGCAGTTTCTTTTCGATGGTATCCAGGTCGGCCAGTGCCAGTTCGGTATTGATAATCTCAATGTCGTCGGCAGGTGAAACACGCCCATTGACATGGACAATATTGTCATCATCAAAACAGCGCACCACGTGGACGATGGCGTCAACGCTTCTGATATGCCCGAGGAACTGGTTGCCGAGTCCTTCACCCTGACTGGCACCTTTCACCAGACCGGCAATATCGACGAACTCGATGGTGGTCGGCTGCATCTTCTGGGGATTGACAATGGCGGCTAACTGATCCATACGGGGGTCAGGAACCTGTACAATGCCGACATTTGGTTCGATGGTGCAGAACGGGTAATTGGCAGATTCCGCACCTGCCGAGGTGAGTGCATTGAAGATGGTTGATTTGCCGACATTCGGCAGTCCGACTATTCCGCAGTTAAAGCCCATTTTATCTATCCTTCCAGATAATTCCTGTTATTGAAGAGACTCATTGATTTGGGAAGACCTTCCGAAAGCATCAGTTCAAGCATCTCTCTCCCCCCCTCAAAAACACGGGAAAGTATTTCCATCTGATCGGGGGGGATGTTACCCAGTACGTGGGCGGTGGTATCACCAAAAGGTGATTTGCCTATGCCGATACGGAGCCGGATGAAATCACTTTTACCGGTAAGTTCCATGATGGAGCGGAGCCCGTTATGGCCACCATGGCCGCCTCCGTTTTTAAAACGAATGGCACCGACCGGAAGGTCAAGTTCATCATGGACGACAATAAGTTGCGAAAGCGGCAGCTTATGGAACTGGAGTGCCTGCACCACCGACTTTCCGGATAAATTCATGAAGGTCTGCGGCTTCAGCAGTATGAGACGTTGACCGCCGCAGGTCATTTCACCGGTAAGGCCGGAAAAATTCTTCTTTGTAATGGAACCGCCGGCAGCTTCTGCCAGACGCTCCAAAAAAAGAAAACCCGCGTTATGGCGGGTCCATTGATAGGTGGGGCCGGGATTGCCCAGCCCCGCGATTATCGTGGTGTTCATGCTCGTGTGTCAGATGGGTTACGCAGCAGGTGCATCTTCTTTGGCTCTGCCAAGTACGCTGACAACCGGAATTTTAGGTTGATCGAGAACAACAATGCCATTCGGAAGCACAATTTCACTGACATGGATTGAGTGGGCAATCTTCAGATCGGTAACATCAATGGTGATGCTGTCCGGGATATTGCCTGGCAGGCACTCGATATGTAATTCGTGGTGAGCCAGATCCAGAAGACCACCTTCTTTCACGCCGGCTGCAGTTCCGGTAAGAACCACAGGAACCGTAATACGAATTTTTTCATTGGGGTTGATCCGGTGCAGGTCAACATGCTTGATGGTGCGTTTGATGGCATCGCGCTGAACATCGGCCACGATGGCGATATTCTGGTCGAGGGTTCCGCCTCCCAGCAGCGTGATAAGGTTATTCTGGCCGCCCGCGCCGGAGATGGCGTCTTGAAGATCACGGCTCTTTATACTGACAGTAATTGGGTCAAAACCCTTACCATAGACAACTCCAGGTACCATGTCGCTCTGACGAAGTCTGCGGCTGACGTTTGTACCGGTTTTTGTGCGAAGTTCAATGTTCATCTGTTTCTGTTGCATACGTTCCTCCACGGGTAGTGACGGTAATTTCCGTCCTTAGCATAATTAAATAATGTTACTATACAAAAAGTGAACTAACTGATTCATCTTCATGGATACGTCTGATCGCTTCAGCCAGCAGGTCGGCCACGGAGAGCATGCGGATTTTAGTCGTTTCCTGGGCGATGCTGCTGCCGGGAATGGTGTCGGTAATAACCACTTCTACGATATCCGATGCGTTGATGCGTTCTATAGCCGGTCCGGACAACACGCCATGGGTGGCACAGGCGTAAATTGCTTTAGCTCCATTGGCTTTCAGAGCTTTTGCTGCCTGGGTCAGGGTGCCGGCCGTGTCGATCATGTCATCAAGGATAATGGCAACTTTATCACGGACATCACCGATAAGATGCATTACTTCGGCCACATTGGGGCCGGTGCGGCGTTTATCAATAACGGCGAGCGAGTATTCCAGCCGTTTGGCAAAAGCTCTGGCACGTTCGGTTCCGCCGGCATCGGGGGAAACCATGACCACTTGCTCGCCACAGAAACGATCTTTCAGGTAGGTAATGATGACCGGTGCGGCATAGAGGTTGTCAACCGGGATATTGAAAAAACCCTGTATCTGGCCGGCATGCAGGTCAACGGTGACTACCCGGTTAACACCGGCAGTGGTGATCAAGTCAGCAACCAATTTTGCGGTGATTGGTGTGCGGGGAGCCGCTTTTCTGTCCTGACGTGCGTAGCCGTAATAGGGGATAACGGCAGTAATAGTGGCAGCTGATGCCCGTTTCAGGGCGTCGGTTATTACCAACAGCTCCATCAAATTGTCATTGGTGGGGGCACAGGTGGACTGAACGATATAGACGTCGCGACCACGAACATTCTCACCAATTTCGACCAGCACTTCACCGTCGGAAAAACGCCGTACCCGCGCTGCTCCGAGGGGGACGCCGAGGCATTCACAGATTCTCTGGGCGAGGTCAGGATTGGAGTTACCGGAAAAAATCTTAATTTTATCATGCATGGTGACAATCACCTTTCAAAATAGACAGAGTGAAAGACTATATACTAAAAAGACATTTATACTCAATAATTCAGTAAAAAGCAACCTCTTTCCACCACTTCTTTCGTATCTATCTGGTGAAAAAGAAGCCTTTCATGTGACGGGAACTATGATTCCTTCTGCTACGGCAAAGGTAAGGAACTCTGTAACGTCAGCTTCTGAGAGTTCTGAAAGAGCTGCCAATTGGTGCGGATACGCTCCCGACAGCCGTTCCAGGACCGTCACATAGGGGAGGGCAACCGCTTCGGTATTGATCGAGCCGTTGCTGCAATACATCACGGCATGGGAACCGGTCGGTGAGAGCTGCCGATACATCTGGGTGACACGGGGTTCCCCGTAATCAAGCAGTTCGTCGATGTCGTAGCGAAAGTGCATGATACGGACAGTTGGAGCCAGTTTGAAGTGACTCCGTTTCCCCCAGGGGGGGGGCGAGTGCTGACTTGGTTCTGATGCCATCAGTACCGCTGCATAGTGATGGTGATAGGTAAGGAGGTCTTTTATCAAGGGGAGAAAGCGTTCTTTTTTGCCCTGGGTAAATTGTGCGGTGAGGAATTGCTGCTGTAGTTCCCACACCTCTTCATCGGTTACATCTGACTCAGAAAGAGTTCCCGCTCTCCGCTCTGCCAGCCAATCGCCAAAGAGTCTGAGAAAATCACTCCGTTTGAGGCCAAGTGCCGTGACTACCCCGTTGAACCAGGCAACGGCTCTCCCCCGGGTATAAAAAATATCTGTGGCTGTTGCCAGTCGAGCTGCTGAGGCCATGTCGGCGCTGGTAAAGCTGTCAGTCGCTGTAAGCAGGTAGGGTGGTTCGGGAAGCCACGTTATCTGAAGTTCCGCTCCCCGACTGGCCAGTCTGGTGCCGGGGAGAACCGCCAGTGGAAATATATCCAGGTGGTTGGGATAGAGTGACAGTGCATACTCCAGTGAATCGGTAAAGCCCCGCAGGGTGTCTCCTGGTAAACCGTAGATCAGATCAAAGCCGAATGTTGCACCGCACTCGTTCAATAAAGCGATTCTTGTGGAAAAATCGCTGCGATTGAATGTGCGGCCGACTTCAGCCAGTACGGCACGATCAGCACTTTGCAAACCTATCTGGAGGGAACAGGGGATGGCGGCAAAAAGCTCCGCCATTTCCTTGTCGATGAATTCACTACGCACTTCAAAATGGAAGTGAATGCCGGGTGAAATATCGCCGATCATGCGTAAAATCTTTTTAGCCCGCAGTTTGTCACGATTAAAGGTTGAATCAAGTACAAAAATCTGGGAAACGCCGGTTTCGGTAAAATGTCGCAGTTCAGCCACTATTCGTTCCAGTGAGAAAATACGGACACCATGAATGCCCCGGGAGTCAAAGCAGAAATCACAGGTAAAGCTGCAACCACGGGACAATTGCCAGAGGAGGCCGGGGGTGTTCCGGGTGTCGATAACAGAGGTCAGATAGGGGGAGGGGATCTGGTCAAGCTCCGTAAGTGGCGTAGGTGGTGGAACAGTGGGAGCACCCTCAACGATAACACCGGGAATATCTGCATAGCCTTTTCCCCCTATGAGCCGTTCGCAGAAGGATAAAAAAGGTTTTTCCCCCTCACCAATGATGGTGAAATCAAATATACCCTGCTCAGTCGGTGTCAGGGGGGAAGCTGTTACTTCCGGGCCGCCGCAGAACAGTATGATATCCGGTTTACGCCGCCGAAGTTCCCGGCCGATTGCCACTGTCATCGCTCTATTCCAGATATAAACAGAAAACCCGATAGCCGTGGGGAGCGGTGTGAGAAGCGTATCGGCACAGGTTGATGTTACCTCTCCCTGATAAAAATTATGCAGATCTATCGTAATGGCACACTGTGCCGCTGAGGCTTTCAAAAAAGCGGTGGCAAGGGGAACCGATTGGGGTGAACGGGAGGGGTGAATGGAAACGAGAGTGACTAACAGGGTATACGTCCTTTGGATGCCGGTCGGGATGTTACCCTAACTCTGCATCGTCCCGTAGTTTGTGAACTATTTGTACCTGTCGGTGATACATGAATTTAGCCATGAATCTATCGGAAATTTTGTCGGGAGCAATGGTGAATTTATAGATTACCGGCTTTATATCATCCTGAATGGCCAACAGACGTGCCGGGATTCTGAGGTTGTAATTAGTATTCTGCTCCACATCCGGTAGCATTATGATGAGGTTTGCCTCGTCATTAATGAGATCATAATATGCTTCATTCGATTCCATTAATGCGCCGCCCATTGATAACTCTATAATTTTCCCTTTAACAACCCCGGACGGTGAATTGAAAACGGCAGTAATCGGTTGATCAAATTCGAGCCGCAGATGTTTTCGTGTCTCAGCCATTATCTCTACATAACAAAATTTATTGAGGAGTACCGCTTGCTTTTTAATGTTAACGTACTGAGTCTGGGCAAGAATGTCATGGTCAAACAGGGTGCATTTAATAAAAGTGTAATGTCCCGCTGCAATCGCCACCGCCTGCTTGGGGTTAACATCAAGATCTATGGATTCTTTTTCAATTCCGGCAATCTTTGCCTTATATGAAATAGGGAGGCCTTTGTAGTAGTTTACCAGGTGGAGGGATAGTTGTGGATTCGTTGCAAATGCTGTTCTGAATGTTTCAAGTATGTCGGCATTGTCTTCATCGAAGGTTTTTTGAATGCGAGTGCTGTAGAGGTGAGTGTAATCCATGGGATGCATGCCTGGTAAGGAGTGAACTTAGTGTTGGAGGCACTAATGGGCTACATTGAATGGGGGCAGGGGCGACAGGGATCGAACCTGTGAATGCCGGAATCAAAATCCGGTGCCTTACCGCTTGGCGACGCCCCTTTGGTCGTGCCCCACTCACGCAAATCTTTTACTGGCAGAGGATTCACTACCTGCGAAATGTACCGAGTAACAAGATTAATCGTAATTTCTATTTATAACGTATCAATTACAAAATTGTCAATTAAAAAGTATAAGAGGGGTGGCAACAGTCAATATCCTTGGATTTATGGAGGAACAAGGTTGACGTTTTGATGATAAAGAGGGTAGTTTGTAAAATATGCTTAATTTGAAAACCATATACAGAAATGAGTGGTTGGGGTTTGGTAATAAAACCTCCGACACCGTCCGGGAGAGTGGAATCATGAAATCGTTTAAAAACTGGCAGATATCTTCCAAGTTGTACTGTACATTTCTATTGATTCTGACTCTTACCTCTATTCTTGGTGTCTTTGCAATTGTTAAAATCTATCAGCAAAACGATGTGGTAAAGGATTTGGCAGAAAATCAGATCACCGGCATTCGCACCGCTGGTGAACTGGATGCATTGGTTGGCAGTTACCGCAGAGGGGAATTGTTACTATCTCTTTCCCAGGATGCTGCGGCAAAGGATAAGTACATTAAACGTTTGTCCGTTGATCTTGAAAAAATCAAGGGACAACAGGCAGCGTATGAGAAGTTTATTGATACTGAAGCGGAGCGTAAAACCTACGAGGCGTATTCAAAAGCGTGGACTTCCTACAGTCAACTGACAGCAAAAGTGGCGGAGCTGGCCCTGCAAAATAATATTGTAGAAGTTGATAAGTTGATACGGGGGGATTCCAGTAAATATTTCAACGCAGCAATTGTAGCCCTCAAAGCAAATCAGGATGCACAGCTAAAGATCGCTCAGGAGTCGAGCAAAGAAATCTTTAAGAAAAATGTCTCCTCCTGTATTTGGATAGCTGCTGCCATTTTCCTGTGTACTCTGCTCGGACTTATTCTCTCGGCATTAGCATCCAGAGCCATAAGTATGCCGCTGGTAACTCTTCTCAAACAGGTGTCGCGGGTATCCGAAGGTGATCTGACGGCACGAATTGAGCATGCTTCTGATGATGAAGTGGGGCAATTGGGAGACGCATTCAACTCTATGGTTATCAACCTTCGCGATATTATCAGTAAGGTAATTGACACAGCAACCCAGGTTTCTGCTTCCGCATTGCAGCTTCGTAATGAGGCCGAGCAGATGGCGGCTGACTCAGAAGAAGTTGTTTCAAAGGCGGGAACCATGGCCACAGCCAGCGAAGAAATGGCAGCCACATCGGGTGATATTGCCCATAATTGTACCCTGGCGGCCCATAACTCACAACAGGCTAATGATGCCGCACAAACGGGGGTTGCGGTAATTAAAATCACTGTGGATGAAATGAACAGAATTTCTCAACAGGTTCAGAATACCGCGAAAACGGTAGATGGGCTCGGGACACGATCCGATCAGATAGGCACGATTATCGGTACTATTGAAGACATTGCTGACCAGACCAATTTACTTGCTCTCAACGCAGCAATTGAGGCTGCACGTGCAGGAGATCAGGGTCGCGGCTTTGCCGTTGTTGCTGACGAAGTCAGAGCCCTAGCTGAAAGGACAACGACGGCAACCCGCGAAATTGGCAGTATGATAAAAGCGATCCAGCAGGAAACAAAAAGTGCCGTACTTGCTATGGAAAACGGGGTAAAAGAGGTTGCTAAGGGAACTGCTGATGCAGCCCGATCGGGCAAGGCACTTCAGGATATTCTGGATACTATTAGCGCTGTAAGCCTGCAGGTAAATCAAATTGCGGTTGCTGCTGAACAGCAGACCAGTACAACCAACCAGATCAGTCACAATATAATTCAGATTAATGATGCGGTTCATGACTCAGCTCGTGGTGCCAAAGAAACTACTGACGCTGCCATAAAACTGAGTACTGTTGCTGAGGAACTACAAGCAACAGTGAAAAAATTCAGGATTTAAGAGCCATTCATGATGGCCTTTATTGATTACCTGTTTATTTTTTTACGCGGTCCCGGCGCGGAACAGCACCCCTGCTGTGCATCCAATTCATCGATCCAGCCGGCTTTTGAGCCGGGAAATGCATCCGCATAGGGGACATAGGGTTTGATATCAAGCACGGGGGTGCCGTCCAGTAGATCAACACCACGGAGATGAAGCGTCCTCCCTTCAATAGAAACCAGCTCAACTGCCGACAGGCCCATGGAATTGGGTCTGTGGGGGGATCTGGTTGCCAGAACGCCCCGCTTGGGGCCTCCCCGTGGCGGTTTGACACAGCTCTTCCACCCTTCGCTGAGATGAAAAGCAAAAATCAGCCAGATTCTGTCAAAACCTTCAAGATCCTGAATGGCTTTCAGATCCAGCCAGCCAGCAAGTTCTACGGTTGCCCGGGCAAAATCACCGGTTTCCGTTCCCTCTACCACGGTGCTTTGGTGGGGTGCCTCAATGCGGCGTGCATAGGGAGAGTGGAGAATCCCAATGGGGCGGTAGATAAATTGAAGCTCTTGCGGGATATCCGATGTCATGGTGTACTCTTTTTTGGGCGATTATGGTAGAGATGGTATACCATGGCGAATACCTGTTTGAATATGCCATTTTCACTGCCACTTTAGTCATGGGTGGTTGAAAGGACATGAGATTGGAAAAAATTGATATTGACTACCTGAGTACCTGGGTTGGACACACACGCAGTGATGTGGACGCTATAAACCTGCGACACGCCCTGCTGTTGGCGGCAACCGTTGATTATCCAAAAACGGATTCTCTCCGTGTTGGTCAAGCGTTGCCCCCCCTCTGGCATTGGATTTACTTCCTTGAAGGGCAAGCGACGTCCCAACTGGGAGCTGACGGCCATCCGTCACGGGGGGGATTTTTACCACCGATCCCCTTGCCGAATCGTATGTGGGCAGGCGGCCGTGTGACCTTCCTCTCGCCGCTGCTTATCGGGTCAACCGTCCGGAAAACCTCCCGTATTGTGAAGATTGTCCATAAACAGGGGCGTTCGGGTGATCTGCTTTTTGTTACCGTCCTTCACGAGTTGCACTCTCTGGAAGATAAATTGCTCCTCAGTGAGGAGCAGGATCTGGTGTACAAAGGGTCTAATCCCGCACCCCAGGTGGCTGCTCCATCGTTACCTCCAGTCATGGGGCAATTCTCCCGTACTTTTACCCCGACTGCTTCCCACCTGTTCAGGTATTCAGCTCTTACCTTTAACGGACATCGAATTCATTATGATGTGGACTATTGCCGCGAAGTGGAGGGGTACCGGAACCTGGTGATACATGGTCCCCTCAACGCCACCATGCTTGCCAATCATGCCGAAGAAATCACCGGTAAACGTTTGCGCAGCTTTACGTATCGTGGCCTTGCACCGGCTCTGCTGGGAAATTGCATTACGTTGCGTGCCACTGGGAATAATGATAGTATGAAGCTCACCGCCACCCTTGATACCAATGTTGACTGTATGCAAGCAGAAGCACTGTTCGCCTGACAGAGTTGAGGAGACCTTTTGAATAGCCACATTACCCACCCCGAGGGGGAACTGCTCCTCCGTACCTCGCCTATGCCGAGTGACACCAACATGAATGGCGATATTTTTGGTGGCTGGATTATGTCACAAATGGATATTGCCGGTTATATGATGGCCGTGGAGGTTACGGGGGGAAGAACCGTCACCGTTGCGGTGGATGCCATGAAATTTATCAAGCCGGTTAAAGTCGGCGATGTGGTCTGCTGCTACGGGAAAGTTGTTAAAAAAGGCACCACGTCCGTTACCATTAAATTAGAGGTATGGCTCAAGCCGATTTTGCGGGAGCCGGTTTTTCAGGGGGGCGATGTCTATTTCCTCGTGACAGAAGCTTCCTACACCTATGTGGCGATTGACGGTGAGGGGCACAAGCGGCAGTGGTCACGGTGATTCTGAGCATCTTTCGGGTGTCAATAGGCCTTGACAACTCTGTTAAGAAGTATCATATTAATTAAAAATAGTTACTCAGCTCTTCTCTTCGTCCCGAGAAGAGCTTCTTTGTGTGCGAGTTTATGAATAACATTTCGCTACTCCGTAAAATGTCAGAGGAAAGAGGCATGTCGCAGAAGCTACCGAGCGTTATTGCTTCGGATGAACTTGAGTTGCGGCGTCTTATGCATGAACTGCAGATGTATCAACTTGAACTTGAGATGCAGATTGATGAGCTTCAAAAGGATAGGGTGGCCCGCACACAAAACGATGATAATCCCTTAGATGCACAAGGTGTTTATGATGAAGCGGGGGGAATTATCGCGGCTCACAGTAGGGTGCGGAGTTATTCCCAGCGGAAGGTCATTGAGGAACAACTGCTTCGTACCGAACGTATGTTTACCTCGGTGTTCCGTGCTTCGCCCGACGCCATGGCCATTAATCGCCTCAGTGACGGCCTCTATATTGATATTAATGAAAGCTTCTGTAGTATCACCGGATACTCACTTGATGACGTGATTGGTCATTCTTCCCTGGAGTTACAGATTTGGAGTAACACCGCAGAACGGGAGCAGCTGATTGAACGACTGCATGAGTCACATGTGGTCACCAATTTCGAATCACAATTCAGGGCGAAGGATGGCACGGAAGTTACCGGTCTCATGTCTGCCTGTATTTTTTCCTTTGCCGGTGATCAGTATATCCTCTCAGTAACCCGGGATATCTCCCATCGTAAACAGGTTGAACTTGCCCATCAGCAAAGTGAGGTTCGCTTTAGAACTATCTTCAATTCGGCATCGGATGCCATTTACATTGTTGACCTGGAGGGACGTTTTTTAGATGTTAATGAGGCGGCAGTTCAGTTGCTCGGGTACAGCCACGCCGAGTTCCTGACCATGAATGTCAATAATATCGATTCTGCCGGGTTTTCTGAACGTATTTGCCGTCTTACGGCAGAAATTTTAGAAAAGGGTGAACTGGTGTTTGACTGTACCCATATCACCCGGAACGGGCAACGAATCCCGGTTGAAATGAGCTGTAAGAAAATTCTCTACAATAACGCTCCGTCCATAATCGGTATCTCCCGTGATATAACAGAACGTCTTAATACCGAATATCAGCTGAATGATCTGAACAGCAAATTACGTGATTTGAATGATCATATTCAGGTCGTTCAGGAACAGGAGCGTATTGCCATTGCCCGTGATATCCATGACGAGTTGGGACAGGACTTAAGTGTCTTGAAGTTGGATCTGGAACTCATGGAAATTAAACTTCCTGAATTTAGTCAGGTGTTACACCCCTATATAGACAAAATGAAATCCGGTATTGATGGGATCGTCTCCAAAATCCAGCGTATTGCCGCCGAGTTGCGTCCCCCACTCCTTGATACGGCGGGGGTGACGGCGGCCATTGAATATCACGTTGAAGAGATCCGAAAACGGAGTGGTCTGGAAATATCGCTCACGATTGGTACTACGGTTGAGCCTCTTGATATTAAGAAATCCACGGTTATCATGAGAATTATTCAGGAAGGGCTTACCAATGTGATTCGCCACTCCAATGCCACCCGCGTGACTATAACTGTTTTTCGGCAGGCTGCTGACCTGATACTGGAAATAACAGATAACGGGAGGGGGATTCTTCCGGAGCAACAGAGCTCTGCACATGCCTACGGTCTGATTGGCATGCGGGAGCGGGCCATCAGCTGTCAAGGAACGTTTACCGTTACCGGAACTCCCGGTGCCGGCACTACATTACGACTATTGATACCATCAATATAAAAAGGAGAGTACGCAATGACAAAAATTCTATTGGTTGATGATCACGCGATGTTCAGAAAAGGGGTAATTACCGTACTGAATGAGCTACTTGGCAAAGGTATTAAATTTCAGGAGGCGGCAGACGGTGAGCAGGCCATAGCCATGGTTGCCAAAAATGAGTTTGATCTGGTATTGCTGGATTTATCTCTTCCGGATCAGAGTGGTATGAACATTCTCAGTCATTTTAAACAGCATTATCCCAAATTGCCGGTTATTATTCTGAGCACCCATCCGGAAGAACATTACGCGGTGCGGGCATTGCGGGCAGGTGCTGCCGGGTATGTGAATAAAAGAAGTTCGTCCACCGAATTGAAAGAGGCTATTGAAAAAGCATTGAGTAACAGGCGGCACATTAACCCGGTACAGGCAGAAATGCTGGCGGCTGCCGTATTCGATAAAAATGAGTATGGTCAAGTTCATGAAGCTCTTTCTGATCGAGAATTACAGGTTGCCTGTATGCTGACTTCCGGGAAGACCTTGACCAATCTTGCCAAGGAACTGTCAATAAGCGTGCAGACCGCCAGTAGCTATCGGAGCCGCATCCTGATCAAACTCAATCTGAAAACCACTGCTGAGATTATTAATTATTGTATTCAGCATAATCTCTCGCTTTAAAATGGGTGTATTTTCCCCCATTTTAGTGTAGATTGTATGCTGCACATTAAACGATGGTAGTATCAGGAGCATTGCATGGTGAATAAGGAATTCACGGTACGTCCCCAATCAGGAATAAATCTGTCCGTATCCCAGAAAATCGTCTGTTTTTCCTCCATCGCCATTATTGCAGCTTTGATAATCGTCGGGTGTACCTCCCTGTATCTCTCAAAACAGCAATTGACCCTTTTGCAAGTTAGTAACAGCATAAATGCCGCACATATCATCGGTGATGATATCAAGGATTATATGCTTGCCAATGACATGAAAAAAATTGATGCAAAAATTCATGATGTTATAGAACGAAAACAACTGCTGTCACTTTCCGTGTTTAACAACAAAGGCATTGAACGCGGCAGCGGGCTCAAGGATAACCCCCTTGTGGCAAAAGCGCTGCAAACCGGTCAAACGGTCAATCAGGAAGCCATTGCCAACGGAATCCATACGCTGGAAACCTTTCTGCCGATGGCAAATGAGGAACGTTGTAAGCAATGCCACATGAACGATGGTGCCTTTCTCGGAGTCATCAAGCTGAGTTCCAGCGTGGAACAGGCCTACGATGCGACAAAGCATTCGGGCATTGTGATGGCACTCTGTGCTTTCGCTGCACTTGTGGTTAGTATCATCTTCCTTTTTGTGATGCTTAAGCTGACCATAATGCGTAAAATTAATGAATTTGTCTCAAATGTGTTTGCTCTCGCCGAGGGGGATGGCGATCTGACCAAGCGTCTTGATACGTCGGGGAGTGACGAATTATCGAAAGTCAGCAGATATTTTAACGGTTTTCTCGATTCACTTGAACGGCTTATCGCCAGCACGGCGCTCTCGGCGGTGAATGTTACTGCAACGGCGGGGTCAATCCAGACCTCTTCCCAGAATATGTCAAAAGGAATTGAGGTTGCTGCATTTCAGGCCACCTCGGTGGCAACGGCAAGTGAGGAAATGTCGGCAACCTCTGGCAGTATTGCCCAAAACTGCTCCATGGCTTCCGACAGTTCCCAACACTCAAATGCACTTGCTTCAGAGGGGATGGCGGTTATTCAGACAACGATTTCCGGTATGAACCGCATATCTGAGCGTGTTCAAAGTGCATCAACCGTTATTGATAGCCTTGGTGCCCGTTCTGACCAGATCGGAGCTATTGTCGGTACCATCGAGGATATTGCCGACCAGACCAACCTGCTGGCTCTCAATGCCGCCATTGAGGCTGCACGGGCCGGTGAGCAGGGGAGGGGGTTTGCCGTTGTTGCCGATGAGGTTCGTGCGCTGGCGGAAAGGACGACCAGAGCGACCCGTGAGATTAGTGAGATGATCAAAGCTATCCAAAAAGAGACGAAAATTGCCGTAGATGCCATGGAAGCCGGGGTCTCGGAGGTCAATAAAGGTATGGAGGAGGCTGCCCGTTCCGGAGAAGCACTCCAGCAGATGCTGCATCAGATTAGTGAGGTAGCCAGCCAGATACAGCAAATTGCCACCGCTGCCGAGGAGCAGACGGCAACCACCAGTGAAATAAGTACCAATATTCATCAAATTACCGGTGCGTTTAATAAGGCTGCCACAACTGCTCACCAGACCTCAACCGAAGCTGAAAATTTGAATAAGCTTTCAGAAGAGTTGCAGAACACGGTTCGCAAATTTAAGACCAGGGAAAGTGATGTGCTTATGCTGGCTGTTGCGGCAAATGATCATCGCTTGTTTGTGAACAAAATCCGCTCAGCGGTTATCGGCGATACCCAGCTGGAAGCCAGTGGACTTCCCGACCATCATACGTGTCGCTTTGGAAAATGGTATGACAGTGACGGCCAAAGTATTTGCGGACATCTGAGTAAATATAAGGCCATTAATGGCCCCCATGAGCGTATTCACTCACTCTCGAAAGAGGCCGTGGCGGCTGTATCCAACGGGAACCAGAGTCGAGCAGATTCGCTCATGCAGGAAATTGAGCATGTTTCACAGTCGATTATGGTGGTACTTGACGAAACAAGGCGCGACTATATCTCCGGAAAACAGTAGTATTGTCACCAGTCAACATTCTGCAAGCGCTTCTACAAGGGCACCTCTTCGGCGGTGTCCTTTTTGCGTACTACAATTTACTGATCCTTTTATGTTCCCAGAGCGTCATAAACTGTGTTATATATATTGCACTTTAATCTGTAGGCATGCATGAAAAGTAAATACGTTAAGATTTTGGAATTATTATGACTATAACGGCTAAGTTGAAACGTAAGAACAAAACATCACGAATTTTGGTAGCCGATGATGATGCTGATATCCTTGCGTTGCTTAAAACTACCTTTGCGTCAACAGACACGGAAGTGTTTCTCTGTAACGATGGCAGAACAGCCTTTGAAATGGCATTGGATATCGTTCCTGATCTTTTTCTGTTTGATATTTCCATGCCGGAACTCGATGGGTACCAGGTGTGTGAGCGGATCAAGTTGATTGAGCATTTAAAGGATATTCCGGTTATTTTCATGAGTGGCAACATCGGTATTAATGATAAAATTAAGGCGTTTGGAGTCGGTGCTGTAGATTTTATTGCCAAGCCATTTCATATCGAAGAGTTAAAAGTAAGGGTTAATACCCATCTGAGCCTGAGCACGCTGCGCCTGAGGGTCGAATATCAGGAGATGATTGAAAAGAAAATTCGTAAGATTTCTGAGGCACAACAGGCGACTATCTTTGCTCTTGCTAAGCTTGCAGAGCAGCGGGATGACGATACCGGGGCCCATCTGGAAAGGGTCTGCCGGTACTGTGAGATGCTTGCCCGTCAATTGGCTGCGGATTCATTATATTCTGCCTCTATCTCCCCTGCGTTTATTGATTGTATCCAGCAAGCGGCACCGATGCATGATATCGGAAAAATATCAATTCCCGATAATGTACTTCTTAAGCCCGCCACGTTGACCCCCGAAGAATTTGAAACCATGAAATCCCATACGGTCGTTGGTGCAGAAAATATGCAGATGGTTTTCAATAAGTACCCTGACAATGATTTAATCGGTATGGGGATTGAAATTGCACTGTATCATCATGAGTGCTGGGATGGTTCCGGTTATCCCGATGGCCTGGTGGGCAAGAATATTCCCTTGTCTGCCCGCATTATGACGGTGGCCGACTGCTATGATGCCCTCCGTTCCGATCGTTGTTACCGGAAAGGCTTTGACCATGAAACCGTCAAGGGAATGCTGATTGAAGAGTCCGGTACCCACTTTGATCCGGAAATAATTAAAGCTTTTTTGGCCATTGAGGCTGATTTTAAACAAATATCCAAGTAACACCAAAGTGTTGGGGGAATTATGTCGGTTGAGGTAACTGTACTTGCCGTAGACGATGACAGCATGCATACCGAACTGATAGAATTAATCCTGTCGGAAGTGGGGTGTCGTGTTCTCAAATGCTACAATGGACTTCAAGCACTTCAGACCTTGGAACAGCACCCCGAAGTAGATGCCATTCTGGTCGATCTGGAAATGCCGGTGATGAACGGCCATGAGCTGATTCGACTGGTGAAAAAAAGTGACGAGTGGCTGCATATTCCGGTGGTGGTTCTGTCCGGCAGTGCCAATGAAGTTATTCGCACCATGAGTATGGGGGCCAGTGAATTTCTGGCAAAGCCATTCAACCGTGAAGAGATGCAGCTGCGGGTGATGAATCAGGTCAGAACCAAGAAATCTGCCGATGAGGCAAGGGCTTGTCTTCAGAAAAGCGAAGCACGCTGCGAACAGTTGCTACAATCCACTATCCAGGGGATTTACAGTATTAATCTGTTAGGAACCTGCACCTTTATAAATACCCCGGGTCTGGGGCTTCTTGGGTATTCACAAGAGGAATTACTTGGTCGTCAGATACATACCTTACTTGCCTGTGAGCAGATTCCGAGCGTCGATCTGCTCTGTATGTCCGCCCCCTCGAGCAGGGATGGTGCCACTTTTCGGGACGATGATCTGTTGTTACGGCGGAAAGATGGCAGCTTTTTTCCGGCGGCTTTTTCATCCCATCCTCTTATTGAGAATGGTCACCCCGTCGGTTCCGTTATTACCTTTTCCGATGTCACCGAACGCAAACAGCTTGAAAATGATCGCCGCACTTTGTCCCGTGCCGTGGAACAGTGCCCGGTCTCTATTTTAATTACTGATACCCAGGGGCGTATTGAGTTTGTTAATCCCCAATTTACCTCGCTCACCGGCTACAGCAGTGCCGATGCCATCGGGCAGACACCCCGTTTGATGCAGTCGGGTATGGTTCCCCCCGAGGTCTACCAACAGCTGTGGCAGACTATCACTGCAGGCGAAACGTGGGAAGGGGAGCTTCTCAACAAATGCAAGGATGGCCGGTTGTTTTGGGAACATGTTACTATTTCAGCCTTACGGGATGGTAAGGGGGTCATTACCCATTTTCTTGCGGTCAAAGAAGATGTGACCGCAATGAAGAATATGCTTGAAGAGTTGACCGCCGCTAAGGAACTGGCTGAAGCTGCCAGTCTGGCCAAAAGCTCTTTCCTTGCGACCATGAGCCATGAAATTCGTACCCCGATGAACGGTGTTCTCGGCATGAATAATATGCTCCTTGAGACAAAGCTTACGCCGGAACAGAGGGAGTACGCAGAAATCGCCTGTAGAAGTGGCGAAAATCTTCTGACTATTATTAACGAAATATTGGACTTTTCTAAGATAGAGGCAGGTAAGCTGGATCTCGAAATTCTTGATTTCGATTTGCGGGTGACTCTGGAAGATACCGCCGAACTGCTCGCTCTGAAAAGTCAAGAGGCTGGTCTGGAGCTTATTTGTCGCATAGACCCTGCGGTGCCGTCCTATCTGCGTGGTGATCCGGGTCGTATTCGCCAGATAATCATGAATCTTGCCGGTAACGCCATCAAGTTTACCCACAAGGGTGAAGTGGTGATTAGTGCCACCCTCACCTCCGATCAGGAACAGAGAGCCACCATACTCTTTGAAATTCAGGATACCGGTATCGGTATTCCGGAGTTCCGCTTAAAAGCCATATTTGATCCATTTACCCAGGCCGATGGTAGTACCACCCGTAAATTTGGTGGAACCGGACTGGGGTTGGCTATCTGCCGCCAGTTGACCGAGTTGATGGGGGGAGCAATAGGGGTACGAAGTGTCGAAGGTGAAGGTTCGATCTTCTGGTTTACCCTCTGTCTGGAAAAACAGGCCATCCAGAGTACCGATGCATTTCGGGCAATTCAGCGACTTGGCCAGGGAAGACTTACTGAGGCTCGCATTCTGGTGGTCGATGATAACGCAACCAATCGGATCCTCATGAAAAACCTCCTGAAGCTGTGGGGCTGTCGCCATAATGTGGCTTCCCATGGCGCAGAAGGGCTTGCCATGCTTCTTGAGGCGGCCCGTGCTGGTGATCCCTATCAGATTGCGGTGCTGGATCAGGAAATGCCGGATATGGATGGCATGGAGCTTGGCAGATTAATAATGGCTGACCCGCTCATTAAGCCGACCTTACTGGTCATGTTGACCTCCATTGCCCGCCGGGGGGATGCGGCAATTCTTGAGCAGATCGGTTTTGTCGGGTATCTGCATAAGCCGGTGCGTCAGGCTCAACTGTACGATTGTCTTGAAGTGGTACTGGGGAGAACATTGGGTGCCGGCGATGATCACGCAAACAGACCCCCTCAGGGGATTATTACCCAGCATATTATCCCTGAATCGGTGCGTTTAGGGGTTCGTATTCTACTGGTGGAAGATAATATCATTAACCAGAAGGTTGCCCAGCATATGCTGAAAACCCTCGGTTATCGGGTGGATGTTGCTGCCGATGGACAGGAAGCGGTTCGAGCATTAGAGATGATTAACTATGATCTGGTGCTGATGGATTGTCTCATGCCGGTGATGAATGGTTTTGAGGCGACAGATGCCATTCGTAATGGGAATACCGGTGTTCTCAACAGTCAGGTTCCTATTATCGCAATGACTGCTAATGCGACTGCAGAGGATCGTACGAAATGCTTGCAATCCGGGATGAGCGATTATCTTTCAAAGCCGATTAACAAGGTTCTGCTTGGTGATATCATTGAAAGATGGCTCTGCAATAGTTCACATGATGATGTGGCTCTTCTCGAAAAGCGCGTTCTTTCTTCCGATCTGGATCTGTTTAATAAGCATGAAATGCTTGAGTCGATGGATAATGACGCCGAATTCATGCGCTCCATACTCGACGATTCTGTTGAGGCTCTCCCCATTGAGCTTGAAAAAATGTGCTCATATTTGGCTCTGAATGATGCAGCGGCGGTGCGGGCTCTGGCACACACACTGAAAGGCGTAGCTGCCAATATCTATGCACCTGCGTTGCGGGATGTCTGTTTGAGAGTTGAAACTGCTGCAAAGGAAAACGATGTGCATACGGTTCGTGAAATACTTCCAGAGTTAACAGAAACAATTAACCTGACCATTAAGGCAATTAGAAATAGTTTACCGTAATACCGGTTTTTTGCGGTACTCCGGAAGCGCAAAATTACGGTATCACGGAAATATTTGACAT
>CAIRBT010000181.1 GCA_903876875.1 uncultured Geobacteraceae bacterium | reverse complement strand
GACTTGCATGTGTTAGGCACGCCGCCAGCGTTCGTTCTGAGCCAGGATCAAACTCTCCAGTTTGTACTGAATATAGTTTGATTGATTTACATCAACTCAAAATGTGTATCTGGCACTTCTTTACAACTTTTCGTTCACTTGATTTCTGCTATTCGGTTTTCAAAGACCAGCTGTGCAACCAGACGAACAAGATAACAAAACCATTTCAATCTGTCAACACTTTTTTTCGACCGGCGAAACTTTTTTCAAAACTGCTTTGCTGCCGGTCAAAAACCCTCGTTCAAAAGGGACTCGTTTTCTAACACACCATTCTCGATTGTGTCAAATAAAAAAATGCACGACTATCATTTTTTTTCATTTTACTCTTCGTGCCTAGGCGTAATAGGAGATGGTATAGTCCCCATACACCGACTTACCATTTGATTTTACTTGCATTATTTTCGATGAGCTCCGATCAGGTGCCACGGGGCGTTCATTGGAATCTCTCACCCCAGTGGTACTATGCACCGGGCCATGACCCGTCGGTTGACCGGTTACCTGGGACTGAATAATCATACCTCACCCCTTTCGACCGCAGTATATCCCGCAATTCTCATTCACGTGCCACCGTTTGGCTCGCCTTTACACAGTTTTTGCCGCCATGCTTTGCAGCATACAATGACTTATCGGCTTGCACTATAATTTCCTTTACCGTCGTCGCATTGTCAGGACAGACCGCAAGGCCGACACTTACTGTTGCTGCGATCCGTTGCCCATTATCCATAATTTCAGCAACTTCTATCTGGGCACGAATACGTTCTGCAACGCTGAGCCCCCCGGGAAGTGCCGTTGCGGGAAGTATGACCGCAAACTCCTCTCCGCCGTATCGAAAGGCAAGATCATCCACCCGAACAGATTCTGCAATACAGTGGGCTACTTTTTTCAGCACCGCATCTCCGGTGGGGTGACCGTAGGTATCGTTCACTTTCTTAAAATTATCAATATCTATCATGAGCAGGGCAAACTTTTCTCCGTAGGTATCAAACATCATCATCTGTTTATCTATACTGATACGGAAATGCCTCACCGTGTAGAGACTGGTCAGCTCATCGGTAATGGCAATAGAATAGAGCCGAGCATTTTCAAAAGCTATGGCTATATGGTTGCAGATAGCCTCTATCAGTTGCAGCTTGCTCTCGGGCAGCGGATGACTTTTACACCGCACGGCAATCAGTGCCAATCGACTGTCACCCTTTCGTATGGGCAGATATACTTCCGTGCGATCCGGTGAATATTCATACAGGGTCACCTCCCCCGCACACCACCTCTCCACTACCGGCCCCAGCGGATCGTTATCAGTCAATTTTTTTCTCTGATATTTTTCCCCCGTAGCACTGCGAGTCACAACTCGATAGCCGTTCTGGCCTTTGGGAAGTACCAGATCCACTTCTTCCGCCATCAAGGCATCGCATACAATATCCAGTACTATATTCTTCAGCTCTTCCATATCGATGGTTTTACTGATGCTGTCCATAATCGAATAGACCAGATTTATCTCCGTATTTTTGAGTATAATCTGATCGATATAGCGGTTTATCATGCGGGACATGAACGGAATAAGCAGCAACAGACAGGCAATCCCCCCCGCCGCCATACTAATACCGATCTTTTGTATTAATCCGTAGGTTCCCGTAAGCGGGTGATCAATGATCAGCTTGCCATTAATTTTTTCTTCCCGGGGATGGCAGCCAAAACAAGGCTGTTCATTATAAATGACCGAAACATTCCGATAGACATCGCCACCGGCACCATGCACCAGAATAGTATGCCGTTCTGGTACCGTATCAGCGGTAAGATGGCAGACGCGGCAGGACACATCGGCCGTTCTCTCATATTTTTTACCAATTTCGTTGCGGTCGGACGAAAAACCAACCCGCCCCTGCCTGTTCAGGATAAAGATTTTCGCCACCTGCCCACTCTGCCCGATGTTATCAAGCGTCTCCTGGATCCGTTCTGGCGAGCGATTGAGCATGCTGCATCGCAGTCCAGAACTGATGGCTTTGCCCAGTTGGCCGGTACTTTCAGCACTGTCGGCAAGCAGAGCGTTACGGGTGATCTTCATGATGCCCACCATCGTCAGTGCCATGAAGAGAGCCAACATCACTACCAGGCCAATAATAATTTTAGTTTTGAATCGATGCAGCCATGGGTCGGACATGGGACTCCCGTATACTGAAATAAGATGATTTTAGTATCAAATATTTTTTATTACAAACTATTTATGCTTGCCCCGCATTCCGCCAACGGCAGATACAAGAATAGGGCCTCAAAGGGCCCTATTCAACTCACAGTATATAGCAATTCAGTCGCGCTCAGAACTCCCGACCGCAGTGCCGACAAACCCGTGCTTCAAACTTGACCAGTTCGGCACAAAAAGAGCACTTCTTATGGGTACCGTTTTCCAGTGCCTTCCACTCCAGTGGTTCCGTCAGATAGGCGATCACTAACGCAAGTGGCCCGAGAAACAGGCCAAGGGTAAACCATGCCAACTTTCCCCGCCCTCTGTCGCTCGCGACCATTGCGGTGGCTACTGCAAATCCCAATTCTATGATAAGAAGCATGAAACCTCCAGACGTAAAATTTAATGTGTGGTGCAATCCTCCGGCGTAACTGCCGCTTCACTGGCTACCGGTTGAATATTTATCGAGAGTGGATTGCATTGAATACGATTATTATTGCCTTTTGACTCAAGCAGAATCCAGGTGGCATGGTCGTCAAAAGCGGTATCAGCCTCCAGGAGTGCCGTAATATTTATTTTATCCGCATGCCTGAAGTTTTGATACAATTCCCTGATGGTATATTCACCACTGGCAAATTCATTCAGGTCGTCATCAACATTCACAACCTGTCCAACCTGGATTTCAAGATCCATTATTCTGGTGCTCTCTTTCTGACGCCCTCTTCATTTTCGCCCACATCACTGCTTATAGCATAGAAAATCGGGAAAATCACCCGAGTTTATTCCACTCTTCAAAAGAAAGGCCGCCAGAGTCATGGTGAGAGGTGATTTACTGGCAGCGTAAGACCAGAGTCAACACTTCGGGATGGCACAATGAATAAATAGCGACGTATCCGGCAGCAATCGGCGAAAACAGAGGGGAGTTTTAGAATCACTTAAATAATGCGTGTAAATCATATAATATACGGTAATACTTCGATTTTTAATGAAAATAAAATATGTATAATTTTGGGAAACAAATTGATATGTAGATACCACATTCAGAGAGAGCAAACATCCTGCAACAAAAACATCAGGTACCAAACTTTGGTTTCGAGGTGTCCCATGCTCAGCAACCGAAAACTGACGGCAATTGTTTTTTTTCTCATGGCCTCGTTTTGTTCCCACGTTTTTTCAGCCAATGCAACCACAACAGACTACCTCTATGACAACCTCGGTCGGTTGATCCGCACAATGAATGGCGGAGCAGTGACCTTTTATGATTATGATGAAGTGGGAAATCTGCTTTCTGTCAACAATTCATCGGTAACCGGTGCGCCGGTTATCACCGGATTATCGCCTTCCATGCTGTTACTCGGAAACCGAACCACACTTACCATCACGGGACAAAATCTTGGGGCGGTCAACCAGTTCATAACATCAAACGGAAAACTTACCGTGGGCAGAATGAGACAGGTTGATAATGCTCTTTTGGTCGATGTTACGGGGAATAGTACAGGGAGTGACACTCTCCAGGCAATAAGTAGCTTCGGGAAGAGTACGCTGCAACCGGTATCAGTCGTTCGCTCAACCGTTGTTGTAATGCCGGGACTCTTTACCATGGAGCCAAATTCAACAGGTTCAGTGATGGTATCGCTTAATCCACCGCTGGCTGTTACGACGACGGTGGGGCTCTCATCAAGCAATCCGGCAATTGTAACCATACCTTCGACCGTAACCATCCCACCCGGAGCGACGGTACATGTCCCAATCAATGCATTAAACGCTGGCACTGCCTACTTACCCCCCCCTGCATCCACAAACCTGTCCGCCAAAATAATTGTCGCAGATGTAGTCAAAACAGCTAATGATTCAGTGTCATTGCCGATAAGCTTTTCTTATGCTTCTCCAACGCTATCAATGATATCAACCACGGCATCTACCCCTCCGGTAAGCATCTCCTTTGTTTCTCCTCCACTGTCAACAGTGCCAACGACAGCAGCAACCCCGGTTAGCCTCCTGATTTCATCCCTGTCATCCCAACTTCAAGGTTTGAAAACATCACGACCGGTTAGCATCTCCTTTGCTTACTCACCACAGCCATCAGTACCAACAACGGCATCGACGCCCCCGGTCAGCGTCCTCTTTTCATCCCTGTCACCCCAACTTCAAGGTTTGAAAACGTCACGACCGGTTAGCATCTCCTTTGTTTCTCCTCCACTGTCAGCTGTGCCAACGGCAGCAGCAGCAACCCCGGTTAGCTTCCTGATTTCATCCCTGTCATCCCTACTTCAGGGACTGACAGCATCACGCCCGGTGAGTCTGGCTCTCGCCCCTTCACAGTTCATACCATTGGGTACAAAGAACGCCGTTCAGGTCAGTGTGCTGCCCGGAACTGCACCATATGCGGGGGTGTTAGTGGCAAAAGCAATTAGTATTAAAATCAATAAACAGCCATAGGTGGTGGCTCTGTTCCACCACTGTTGCTGAACTCACGTAGAGGAGGAATTACACTATGAAAATGAAACACCTGTCATTCTGTTGTGCGATGTCACTACTTATTGCCGTTAAATCGTTCGGCGCAACATTTACCAGCGGGAGCACCGGCACACTCGGTGCTTTCAGCCCTACCGTTAATACCGTGGTACCACTGCCACCGGATGGTGTCCTCAACTACACAACGATCAATATCCCTTCCGGAGTGACCGTGACCTTTACCCCCAACACAACCAACACACCGGTGTACATGCTGGCAAGCGGTAATGTGACTATTGCCGGTACCATATCTGTCGCCGGTGCCGCACCGGTCACAAGCAGTTACCTGCCGGGTATTGGAGGACCCGGCGGGTTTAATGGCGGCTATGCCAATAGTGTTGTATTGGGTACTACGGCCGGCAACGGCATGGGACCGGGGGGCGGTACAAACACAAACGTGCATGCCAACTATGCGACGACTGGTTCGACAACCCTCCCCGCCCCCTATGGGAATGTAAACATAGTTCCCTTTATTGGCGGTTCTGGAGGGGCAGGTTATGGTTCCTTTTATGGCAGTGGCGGTGGTGGTGCAATTTTAATTGCATCGTCTACCCAAATTACTTTCTCGGGAACGATATCCGCAAATGGCGGTTCTTATTATGCCGGCGGCGGAAGTGGCGGTGCCATCAAGCTGATGGCGAACACCATAACCGGGGAAGGAACTCTTAATGCAATCGGCGGTTCTTCAGCAGGCAATGGCCGAATCCGTCTTGAGGCATACACCATCAATCGTCTGGCCGGCTCAAACCCGATCTATACCATGGGGCAGCCGGGCAGTGCCCTGTCATCCACACAGCCAGCACTCACCATTACATCAATTGGCGGCGTAACCACACCAACCGCACCATCGGGCAGCTATGCAGTACCGGACATGGTTCTGGCCTATGACACACCGAACCCGGTGGCAATTAATCTGTCTGCGGCCAATGTCCCGGTCGGGACGACCATCACCGTCAAAGTTGTCCCTCAAAACGGTGCGGTAACCAGCGTGAGTACGACACTTTCGGGGTCACTGACATCATCAACCGGGTCGGTAAGCCTTGCGGTACCAACCACCATGCCAAGTGTTGTTACCGCCCAGGCAACATTCACCGTCACTGCAATGATGTATGGAGGCGAAGAAATTGGCCAGGTGAGGGTTTCGTCAACGGCGGGTGGCGGCTCTGAAGTTACCTACATAACCAAAACTGGCAAGGAAATTAAAGCAAGCTAACGCACCATTGTTTACTGTCAACATCGGCGGGGGAAACCCCGTCGATGTTCTCTAGGAGTGTCCGTATGTACAAGCACATCCTCACCATACTGCTGATCATCACCCTATCCACATCAGCTCTGGCCTATGACACCGGTACCCAAGTCAACATACCGGTTGCCAATGCATTATTTGCTGCGATTGACGGAGCCGGCGAAACCCTGGCACTGGTCAGTAAGGATGGACCATCATTATCCATCGTCAGCACCAAATCGGGCAGTATTACGAGCAGGGTTCATCTTGCCGCCCCCCCATCGGGCTTAGTGATTCAGGAGGGGTACATCATCGTCTCTGCCACCTCGGGTCAGATATATCTTTTTGATTATACCGGTGCCATCACCGGCATGATCGACACCGATGCCCCAATCAACTCAATGGCCAGATACGGACAGCAGGCGGTGGTGATCACCTCCGGTGAGAAAGCGTACATTGTAAACATCTCTGACGGTAACAAAACAGAGACAAAGGATGCTCTGGGCACCTCCCCCCAGACATATGCAACGGAACAATGGCTGGTACTGACCGGCAACAGCGACAATGGCTGTACCCGTATTACGAGCATTAACATTCGTACCGGGGCATCCAGTAACTCTACCATACCGGGCAACGTGACGAGTATTGCCATTGACGACGGCCTTGGCTTGGCAGCGGCAACCCTATCCGGCAAAACGAGTATCCACCTTTTTAATGTAAGCACCCTTGAATCAGCAGGCGGTATTGAGACCGAACGGTTGATTGCTAATATTTCACTCAACCAGTCAACCCATACCGCCATCATGTCGAGTATCACCGACGGCAGTCTGCTGATAGTCAGCCTCGAATCGAAACAGGTGAAAAAGAATTTCCCACTTTTTGACAGCATCAGTGTCACTGCGATCGATGCGTCCCGAAACAACGCAATAGCCGCCCTCAGCACCAGCGTAGCTGTTGTCAAGCTGAGTAATCCCGTACCGGAGTTGACAGCCATTTCCCCAAGCACGATTCTTGCCGGCAGTGAGGGATTTCCCTTAAACATCACCGGGGGCGGATTCATAAAAGATACCCAAACGTACTTCAATCAGAGGGAGGTGAGTAATCTCTTTGGCTCCAACAACCGCCTGACAGCAGACATTCTGCCCGACGACCTGATCTACCCCGGCAATGTGACTGTTTCAGCGGTCAATCCGGCACCGGGTGGTGGCACGTCAAACCCGTTAACGTTCCAGATTCTAACTCCGATACCCCAGATTAGCGAAATCATACCAAGTGCAGTGGCAGAAAACAGTCCGGTGGTTATCAGAGTTAAGGGGAAGAACTTTTTGCCCAATGCACAAGTCTTTGTGGATGGCACCCCGGTAGAGGTTTATTTTGTCAGCAGTATTGCCCTGGAGGCAAAACTTGGCGGCACTCTGACGGGGAACGTGGGTACCCGCACCATAGCGGTTGTCAATACCGGCCCAACTACGGCCACCTCAAACGCTGCCGGACTTGCCGTCATGCTGGCTGGCGATGCCAAAGCAGCAACGGCAAAGACACAAAAAATCGTCACTGGCAAGGGTTCTCTGACGGGGCAGATCCTTAATACCAACAAAAAACCGGTTGCCAACGTGACCGTGAGTTACAAGGGGCTTGTCACCAAAACCGACGCCCAAGGATATTTTACTCTCGACAACATCCCGGAGGGACGCCGAACCATCCTCATGGACGGTTCAACCACCGATGACAAAACCGGTTACTACCCCACCATTCCGGTTACCTCTGTCATTGTTGCCAACGCACACAACAGGCTCTCATTCACCCCCCATCTGCACCGGCAGAAAGCCCACAACTTTGTCCCCATCAAAAACGGCCAGGAAACGGTGGTGACTGATCCGGAGATGAAGGGGTTCGAGATGAAGATCCCCAAGGGCACCAGAATCATCGGCTGGGATGGCAAGCCCAACGACAAGGTTTCTGTCCGCTCGGTTCCGTCGGATCGCCTGCCGATTCGCCCATTGCCGGCAAACACCAATACCCGTGCGGTCAACATGTTTTTCTTTGATAAAGTCGGCGGTGGCAGGCCGGATCAACCGATCCCCTTCAAATCATCAAACACCCTTGGCATGCTCCCCGGTGAAAAGGCCAGTCTCTGGTATTATGACGAATCAAGTGCCGATGAAGAGGCACCAAATGATTGGGCACTTGCCGGGACCGGCACGGTGTCTGCCGATGGCCGGTTTATCGTTACCGATGCCAACGTGGGGATCCCCAAATTCTGTTGCGGTGCCACCGCATGGTCGGCCGCATGGTCGGGGTCAGGCAGCCAACAAAACACACCTGCACCAAACGGAAACTGCAATACACCGGGCGGGAATTCTGGCACCGGAACTAACGGAGCCACCCCACCACAAAACAGTGCTGCCGATCCGGTGGACGTTGCCACCGGTTACTTCACACGGGAAGAGACCGATATGGTCATTCCAGGTATCATTCCGATAAAAATTAAACGGTACTACATCAGCGGTTCCAGCGGCAGTGCCGTAACCAGAACCGGCGGTGATGGTTTGGGGGCGTTTGGTAAGGGTGTTTTTTTTGAGTATGACTGGAGGGTTGACACATACTCCAATATGATTCGTCTCTCAATACCAAGTGGATCGCGCTTTGATTTTGCCTTACAGCCTGACGGGAGCTACCGAAGTAATATCAACCCTGAATTTATTGGGGGTGTAATAACTAATGCCGGCGGCCTGCAAGTACTAACAACCAGAGACGGTTGGGTGTATTCATTTGACTATTCTGGTGCCCTCGTTTTCCTCAGTGATCGCAACGGAAACAAACTCGAAGTAAATAGATATCCATTAAGTTTTGGATCAACCGTACTCAAAATAGTAAGTTCTGAAGGCAAAACAGTTCAGTTCAACTTGACAAATCTTGGTAATTATTTCAATCGAATAGATTCCATCATTTCTTCAGACAATCGAACCGTATCATATACCTATGATACTGACCCATTCAGCCGCTATCCCCGCCTCAAGAAAGTAACCAGACCGGATAATAGTACGTTACAGTATGGTTATGACGCAACAAACGGCATGATGACCACAATAACTGACAGTGCCGGAACCACTCTGCTTACCAATGTCTATGACAGCAATAACCGCATCATCAAACAGACTCTTCCTGATGGGGGGGAGTATACATTTACCTACACCCTTTCGGGTTCGGTGATCACCCAAACCGACATGGCCGCCCCGAACGGGTCCGTGAGCAGCTGGCGTTTCAATCCGTACGGGTATATTTCGGAATACGCCACGGCAGATGGCACAACAACCTACCAGATGGATTCCGGGTCGAACCATATTTTGTCGGTGACTGACCCGCTCAACCGAACGGTCTCCTACACCTATTACACAACGGGCGATGCCCGTAACGGCCTGGTCAGCTCCATAACCGATCCACTCGGAAAAACGACCTCATTCGATTATGAGCCGTTGTTTGGCCTGCAAACCAAAGTGACCGACCCTACAGGCAAGTCGACAACTACCGCCTATACCTTTGATGGCAAAAAGGTGATTAAAAGCGTTACCCGTGATCCACTGAACAATGCGACAACCGTGGCATATAACCAATACGGGTTACCGACGACCATAACCGATCCAAACGGCAACACCACCACCTTGGCATATAATCCGTTTATTCCTTCACAAATGATCTCGTTGACAGACACCTTGGGCAACAGCAGCAAATATGACTATGACTCGTTCGGTCGGATACAAACCATAACCGACCAGGTCGGTTCAATTAGATCTTTCGCCTACGACAATGCAAACCGGATCACTGGATCAACAAATGATGCAGGGTATTCGGTTTTGTACCGTTATGACCTGGGCGGCAATACAAAAATGCACACCGATCAAAAGCGGAATGTGACACAGTATGAGTATGACAATAAGGATCGTCTCATCAAAACAACTGACCGCTTGGGGCGTTCTGAAGCGTACCGTTACTATACGGGCACAGGCATAACAGCTACCACCGGCGACAACCTGTCAACTTACACAGACAAAAAAGGTCAGGTGACAACCTTTAACAGGTATGACGCAATGGATCGTCCCACCTTGGTTACCTTTGCCGACGGCTCAACCATTTCAGCAACCTATGATGCCGCTGGTCTTCCCAAAACAATTACCGATTCTTTGTCAGGAACAATCAGTTTCACCTATGACGCTGTGGGTCGTATCGCCCAGGAAACAACCGATAACAGCACCATCAACTATACCTATGACGACCGAGGCCGCCGGACATCGCTTACCGTGGCCGGGGATCAACCGGTTACCTACAGTTATGATGATGCCGGCAGACCGGCGGCTATCAACAAAGTCATTGGTGGAGTATCGAGGAATTATCTCTTCAGCTTTGATCCCGGTGGGAGGATGGCATCCCGTCAGATACCGCTGGCATCTGGCAACCTGCTGGCAACATACGGTTTTGACACCGCCGATCGGTTGCAAAGTATTAAATATACCGGTGCCCATGGTGCCCTTGAAACAGTTGGCTATACCTCGAACCCCGATGGAAACAGAAGCAGCATGGCCAGGGGGGCCCCGCCGGTGGCGGCAAAGCCGGTCAGCGGCGCCAGTTACAACGCCGAATATGAAATGCTCACGTCTAATGGCACGTCGTTCACCTATGATCTGAACGGCAATTTGGTGAGTAAAACCGATGGAACCGGGGATGTCACAACCTACCGCTGGGATGCCCGGAACCGGCTGGTCGGCATCACCTCGCCAACCATCACGGCGTCATTCAAGTACGATGCGTTTAATCGCAGGATTGCCAAGACCATTAATGGCACGACAACGTCATTTCTGTATGATGGTGCGGATATCATAAAAGAGGTGACGGGTGGTGTGGTTACCAGCTATATTCGTACCTTGGGAATGGACGACCCGCTCAGCAAGATAACCGGCAGTACGGTGCAGCATTATCTGAAAGATGGTTTGGGTTCAACCATTGGACTGGTGGATGACAACGGAAATGCCATCTCGTCAATCGCCTATGATGCCTATGGCAACAGCACCAGCGGTGAGAGTTTTGGGTACACGGGGCGGGAAAACGATGGCACCGGTTTGCTGTATTACCGGGCGCGGTATTATTCACCGGAGATGAGGAGGTTTATTTCGCGTGATCCGTTGGGGTTTGCGGGTGGTGGGGTTAATTTTTATGGGTATGTCCAAAATAATCCGATTAACTGGATAGACCCGGATGGGCTTGCTGTATTTGATCCCGGTGGGAATATAAATCGAATTCCAATTGGAGGTGGTGGCGGAGGTGGTGGGAACGCCCCAAATTTCATTGTATCGCCTGGGGGGACGGCATACCCAGTTCCAAGAGGTGCAACAGGGCCTACTCCGGTTGTTAATCCGGCAGGCACTGTAACTGGGTCAGCATTTACCTGTGGCAAGGGTGGCGCTAATGGTCAGGTTAATACAATGAGGGTTATGAATCCAACCCCGCCAAGAGGAACAAGCCCAGGATATCCTGACGGATACATTAAATATGAAAACAATCTTGGACAGGGCGTTGACCCATATTCTGGTAGAACTTTGCCAAACAGCCAATCACATTTTCCACTGTATTAGGGACTGAAATGACAATAATATCAAACACAGATATATTTACTAAAATTTCAGGTCTAAGAATATCATGTGTATCTATTGAACATGGTGTTGTAACTCTGGTTTTTGATAATGAGTGGGTTTTGACTATTTATAACAAGTCAACAATGTCATCAAATGGCATACTTTCAGACAGCATTGATACAAGTGTTTTAACTAATGAAACCTTGATTAATGTCTATGAAAGCGATTCAAAGTTAGTAATTTTATTATCAAATAACATTAGTTTGATGGTTGATTTAAGTGATGAAGGATTCTCTGGGCCAGAAGCAATGCAGCTTGTTGGCCCAGATAATCTAATTATGGTTTGGAGTTAACATATTCGGGGTCAAACCTACACTCTTGACATAAATTAGTGCTGGTGGCACGGCAGAGGCAGGATTTATTTTTGGTCATAGCAAGCAGAATGGTTGGCAATACGGAACATATGAAACTTATGGTGGTGGATATGGTGGCGTAAATGGCTCCGGTAGTATTGCTGTTTCTGTATCTGGGAATAATGATATTAATGCATTGAGAGGTCGTTCTGGGACTGCCGGTGCGAGTGCAGGAGAAGGTGTTTCAGTCGGCGGATCTGTCAGTATTAATGAAGGCGCGAGACCCTCTTATACAGGGAGTGTTGGAATCGGTGGCGGTGCAACACCCGTAGAAACTCATGGTTTCATTACCAACACAGAGGTACAAGACAGGTCTTCCAAATGTAAAAAAAAGTAGCTGCATGCAACTTGAATATGGGGTGCATTATGAATAATATAACAAAAATTTTAATATTTTCTGCCATGTTCATGGGCTTAATTTCTGTAGCGTGCATGTTTTATACGTTTTTTTATAATACAAAACTGTTTTTCTACATTAAGAAAACCTACCCATTTCGCTGGGAAGAAGTGACAACGATCAACAGATTTGGCCCTGGATGCTCTAATCCGTTACGATGGTTTAGGTATGTTTTTAATCACAAAGAAACAGACGATTTAGTTGTTCACAAATTAAAAACAAAAGTCATTTTAGGTCTTAAATATTCTATTCCCATGTTCGCTGGATTTGTCATAGAAATACTATTGCTTTTTATAGTCCACAGATAGAGAGATCCCAAGGGGGATGCTGGGGAGGCATCTTCGGTGTCACAAAAATAATGTAAGTTTGACACCATATGTTCCCCATTAAAGGCACGACAACGTCGTATCTGTATGATGGTGCGGATATCATAAAAGAAGTGATGGGTGGTGTGGTTACCAGCTATATTCGTACCTTAGGAATAGACGACCCACTCAGCAAGATAACCGGTAGTACGGTGCAGCATTATCTGAAAGATGGTTTGGGCTCAACCATTGGGCTGGTGGATGACAACGGCAATACCATCTCGTCAATCGCCTATGATGCCTATGGCAACAGCCCCAGCAGCGAGAGTTTTGGGTACACGGGGAGGGAAAACGATGGTACCGGTTTGCTGTATTACCGGGCGCGGTATTATTCACCGGAGATGAGGAGGTTTATGTCCCGTGATCCGCTGGGGTTTGCGGCTCACGGGGTGAATTTTTATGAGTATGTGGGAGGGGATCCGGTAAACTCTAGTGATCCTAGTGGTTCAATGGCAAAAAAAGGTATTTTAGTACCAATTAGGAATTCGTTTAAAAATAGCGTTACCCCCAGTGGAATGAGAGATGCCATCACAGACAAATTGTCTGACATCACTAATATTCCAACTAATGCAACCGGAATATTAACTTACGACTATACTCATCCGACTGATGCTGGATTTCCGCAAGGGCAAGATGAATACATTTACTTGAGTTACAGATCGGCAGTATTTTTTTGTCAATGCGCCAGTCGCAAAATCCAATTAGCCATAGACTTATTCTTGACGATAAATATAAATGTATTTACAATGGGATCATATGGAACTTGAATGGGATGAAGCCAAAAACACTGCGAATATAGAGAAACATGGCATTGATTTTAATAATGCGCATGAGATCTTTTCTGAAAATAGGCTGATATTTCTTGATGTTAGGAACGATTATGGAGAGGAACGGTTTGTCGCCGTTGGCTGGATAAGGAGCCGACTAATGGTATTGATTTACACTCAGCGACCACCAGAAGTTATAAGAGTAATATCGCTAAGAAAGGCAAATAACCGTGAAAAAGATCGATTTGAAAAAACAATCAAGAACTGATTGGGTATTGGTTGATGCTCTAAAAGACGAAGAAATTGACTACTCTGATATTCCAGAGCTAACTGATGCATTTTTCAATAATGCCCTTTTTGTGCCAGCAAAGCAGGTTGTAACGATGAGATTAGATTCCGACGTCGTGGCATGGCTTAAACAAAACGGAAGGGGCTACCAAACCCGTACAAACAAGATACTACGCGCTGTGATGGAGTCGCAAGGAAGTTCTACGAAGAAGACGGCTGCGGCTTAGCTTTCCACAACCGTCCGCTTCAGCACCCTCTCCGTCCATGCCAAAGCCTGCTGATATTTCTCTATTTCCGTACTGGGGCAACGTTCGATCCGTCGTGGCAACTTATAACCCCAGAACCGCCAGAAAACAGCGGTACGCGTTTGAAACGCAGTTGTTCAAACTGGAAACAGAGATATTCACCATGCGTGCCAAAGTTCGCAAAGGGGAGCGACACTGGAAAAACAAGAAGAGCATTGAGGAACGTTACCAGAAACTGTGTGAGGACATGCATCTGCCAAAGGATCTCTACAATATTGAACTTGAGATGGAAGAAGGCAAACTGGTGATGAGATTCGGAAAGGACTAGGAGCCCATATCTACTGGACATCCAAGGCAGCCACATGCAAGCGGGGACACGCATTGTCGCCCTGGTTCGTAACAGCTGCAAAATAACTGACATTTCAATAACCACACTCACGTTTTCATACGCTGGAGAGCAGTACTCCGCCAGCCTACTTGATCTACTTACGGTTTCAGAACGTAACCTAAGCACTCCCCTCGCACAGCTTGACCACCTTAAAGCCGCGCTCACCAATGTAGTTGATTTCATATTTGTTGATTGATGAGCAGTATACATACAAGGATAGAGTGGAGAGCACGGCATCCCAAGCTGCAAATTCGTCATCCAAGGCATCCCAGGCTTTCTTGAAACTCGGGTCTTGAAGTTCTTTCTCTCATTTTTTCCTGGGGTCGTACGCAACGGGTTTATAGCTCATTACTAATTATCTCCTTCTGCCGATTAGGTAGGTAGAAATTACAGAGAGACATCCACTGATAATGTCTTTGAAATTCTACGCACGCACATGGCGTCAGGTCTACAGAACACCGAAACACTGAAAGGCCAGCTCCCCGTTTGATTTAGGCCGTTAGTCTGCGCCATTCTTCTTCCCAACCAAGACAGGCAAGCTGAACAGTACGCGGTATGGGACGCGCACCTGAACCATAGGCACTTAGCTTGCGGCAGAAAGAGAGAGGCTGTTTCTGATTCGCCACACAGTGAAGCGGTCTGCTGGAGTTTCAGAACGCTGGTCAAGCATATCGGCAAAGAGAGTGTCAGCCCCAATCTGAATATCAAGCTGTTACCATTCAGCTTCCCACCCGTATTCTCCCAGGACAGCACTGGAAAAGGCAGAAGGGTCACGAAGAGGAACAAGACCAGCTAAAGAAAAAATGTAGTCCTTCATGTTTACTGTGCCGCATGAACCGTCAACAGTAACAGTGAGGTAATAATCAGCAGCAGGAGTTACAGATATTAATCTTGGGCCGGTTATCCGTGTTGGTCCCGTAGGATCGATCGTGAGCATCGTCTTGTCTACCTGGTGTATAGATACAGAGATTGTAATTATTGCCTGTCGCTATCATTACTGAGTTAGTTTTCCGCCTCTCTGAAAATATATCAATGGGATCGGCTACAACACCCTCCACATGCAATGCCGGCTACTTTTTGATAGAATTCTCTCCCCTCCCTGAAGGCAAACCAGGCGATGAGCAGTGCCCCCAAGGCGTCAAGATAGCCGATGCCGGTGAGCTCGTAGGCCAAACTGGCGGCAAGCAGGACAAAGGACAGGTAAATACACACGCGGGAACAGGCCGCGTCTGCAAGCATCGCCTCCGATCCAAGAGCATTTCCCACCTTCGTTTTCTGAAGTATCAGTATCCACATAATACCGATTGAGACAAGCGACACAACCATTCCCCACACGGTGGTTTCCGGCCTATGGTTCAGATATACCGTGAGGAACCCGCCAAAGGTCAAGCCGAGCGAAAGCATATAAAATGAGGCACCGGTTATCCGGAGTGCCCGCTGTTCAAATTCATCCCGCGTCACGCCGTTGTTTCTGCTGATTCTTCGCAGCATGTGCCAGATCCCGACTGCGGAAATGACCTCGATGAGTGAGTCTACGCCAAAACCAAAGAGGGTCAGTGTCTCATCGGCAGCACCAAGCCACATTGCGACGGCACCTTCCGCCAGGTTGTAGAATATGGTGAACAATGCCAGAATATTCGCCTGTCTGTAGAGCTTCTTTTCTGTTGTGATTCCCATGGGAACTGCTCCATCATACCAGTTTTAGTGCCTTAGACCCGTTTCATTATATTTTCAAACCACAGATACAGCCAGCCACATTTTTCTCCAGAGCCACCTGGGAATTATCTATCTGCAACACATAGGTGGGGAATTTCTGACGCAGTTTGATGGTTTTTCCTGACGAAATTCCGAGTGAGAAAAGCTTATTGATAATAACATGGTCATCACTCCGTATGTAGGAGATTCTCACCGTGTCCCCCACCTCCATTCCGCTGAGCGTCTTGACAGCCGATTGAATCGACACGTCGGCTCTTTTGCAACACTCCCCTTCCGGAATGGCAGAACCGTGGGGGCACTCTCGGGGATGGCCAAGCAGCGTACAGATCGCCTCGGTCAACCCCGGAGCAAGTACATGTTCGTATTCACAGGCTGACTCTTCGGTTTCCTCCGGCGTCATGCCAAGAATATCCGTCAACAGCCGTTCCGCAAGGCGATGCCTCCGTATGATCGGCCGTGCGTTGTCGATGCCCTTTTCCGTCAAACCGATCTGCTGGTTATGTATAGTCACATAGCCCGACCGTTCAAGCTCCGACAGCAACGCATCATCTAGTACATACTCTGGATTAAGTCTCCTCTTCAGATTGTCAACCGTGCAGCTTCCCACCTCTTCAAATGTCCAGATCGCTTCAAGAACCTCGGCAGTAATATCAACGGTATTCATATGATCTCCTTTTTAGAAAACTATATTAAAAAACTTAAGTGTATGGTTCATGGCACCACCGGTCAGAATGGCACAGGTGGAAACGGTGACAATGATGGCAATGGCACTTTTTGCACCAAGATCTTTCAGGATCAGCATGAAATTGGTGACACAGGGAATGGACATGAGGGTTACCAACAGTGCCACGACCAACTGCGGGGTGTTCATGGCACCACTGTCAACCAACTGTTTGAGTATGGCGATACCCGCCTCTCCCCGGAGGAACCCCATGATGAGCGCTTCGGCAAACTGTTCGGGAAGACCGAGGAAGCCTTTGATTAATGGCGACATGGCATGCTCCAGAAAAAGCAGGAAGCCGACTTTATCCAGGGTGAACAACGAAATGGCACCGACAAAAAACAGCGGGGTTGCTTCTTTGACAAAGTGCATAGAGCGGCGGTAGGTCTGCTTTAACACGTTGCGTATACTCGGTATCCGTATCGGCGGAACTTCCATGATAAACTGTGAGGTCTCGGACGGCATAATTCTGCTCAGAATAACCCCTGCCATAATCATGATCGAGAAGATGGTGAGACATACGGTCATAAACGCGCCGATGGAGACATGGGCCAGTACCACCAGAATAACACTCAGCTTTGCGGAGCAGGGCACCCCCAATGACAACAGGAAGATGGCAATAAACCGTTCTTTCTTGGTTTCCAGCACCCGTGTGGCTATGGTCGCCATGGAGACGCAGGAAAAACCGAGGATGATCGGCAGCATGGCCTTGCCATTCAGGCCGATTTTGTTAAATAGCCGATCCAACAGTATTGATAAACGGGAGAAATAGCCTGAATCCTCGATAAAACCAAAGGTTAAATAGAACGCCACAATTATCGGCAGCACCAACCCGAAGGAGGGGACAAGGCCGAGGGGATACAGTCCATATTTTCCGGTAATCATCTCCCTGATGAACGCATACGGAATCAGTGCCACCACGGAGTCCACATGGGGACCGAGTATAGTGCCAAAAAAATCCTTTACCATGAAATCAACAATGACACCGGCAGCAAACTGCCCGACGATATAGTAGAGAGCCGTCAGCAGGGCGAACAGAATCAGCATGCCGGTAAATGGCTCACGGGCAAGATCACCTATCTTTTCAATCAGTGCTGTGGTGCGCACCGGTATTTGGTACGTCGAATCGGCAAACAACCGGTCAGCACACGCTTCACGGGCAGTTGACAGCACCCGGTCGATTGGCTTGTGAAAAGAGAGCCGGGTCTTTTTCTGCTGGGCTTCAACAAAACTGTCACCGGTGAACCGGCAGGTTTCCATCGCCTGCTCTGACGTACTCTCCTCATCGGACAGACAGAGTGCGGCAAGTGCATTCTTTGCCGGAATCTCAGCAGGTATCAGCTCACTCAGCACCTTGATCGCCTCGGCCAAGGCGGGTGGGAACCTGACCGGAAACTGGGGTACCCGTGCCTTTGCAACGGCATCGTGGAGGGCTGAAATACCCACACCATCGGTGGCAATGGTCTCCACCACCCGGGTAGCCAGCTTTTCCTCCAGGATATGGCGTTTCACCTTAAGACCCTTCTGATCCGCCTCGTCCACCATATTCAGCACCAGTACCAGTGGGATGTCGAATTCGGCCAACTGGCCGGTAAACGCCAACATCCGCTTGAGGTTTTTGGTGTCGGCGACCTGAAGTATGACATCCGGTTTTTCCTCAACCAGAATCCTTCTGGCCACAAGTTCGTTTTCGTAGTGATGGGTCAGACCGTAGGTACCGGGAATGTCGATAAGCTCCGTCTCCACTCCGTCTATTTTCACCTTACCCCGACTGACCGGCACCGAAGTACCGGCATAATTGACACAGCTGATGTCCTTCTCTACGAACGCCCTGAACAGGGTACTCTTGCCAACCCCCGGCATACCGGCAATCAAAATTTTCCGCATCATGCCCTCCTGTTAATGCTGTTGAACTTCATTCTCAATACTTTGGCAAAAAAATTGTGGGTGCGACACATCAAAGCGGCAATGGCGCCACGTAACACGGTATTGACCGGTGTGGTGCGTGCATATGGCACCGTCTTTTTACCCACCGAAACCAAATGATATCGTAGGGGCGTAAGCCATACACCCCTGATGGCATGACCACAGCATAGTACATTATGCCACAAGGGTGTATAGCCAAACCCTACGGCACCGCAGACGTTTCGGCAATCTCCCCAACTCACACGATTTGATATGAGACAGGGGAAAAGACCTTGTTTTTATGCACTGAATTTAACACTGAAAATCACAATACAATTGCCGTGGCGGCCAATCGGTCGCCCCTGTACTGTTCATCGGCACAGGAGGGAACGATGACGCAGGACACACAACGCCACCGCTTATTGAACTTGAGATTCAATATACATATCATTAAAGAGCGTGTCAACAACTAATGTTTCAAAACTGCATTTAAGCTTGAACAACAGTCCAATATATGCTAAACAGATAAACCAATTTTCAATTGTCAATTGGTGACGTTTGCATATTTGCAGACGGAGATGATAGTCGGGCCCCGCGCAACGGCACGCCGTGAACTCCGCCAGGTCCGGAAGGAAGCAACGGCAGCGGCTCCTGCTGTGTGCCGCGGGTAAACCCGGCTATCATATGCATCTGCAAACGGTAACACCCCACCCCCCTTTTCCTGACCCACTCACGCAACCGGCGGGTGACAGATTACCTTCGAGGTCCGACCCTTTGTCTAATGGCACGCAATACCAGGTTCTGGCACTTAAATACCGCCCTCAAAGTTTTTCCGAGCTGGTAGGCCAGGAGCATGTCAGCCGTACCCTGCAAAATGCGATAGATTCTGGCCGGGTTGCCCACGCGTTCCTCTTTACCGGCGCCCGGGGCGTCGGCAAGACCAGCACCGCCCGTATCATGGCCAAGACGCTCAACTGCGCCGTCGGTGTTACCCATGAACCGTGCAATGAGTGCCCGCAATGCATCGAAATCAGGAAAGGCACCTCCACCGATGTCTTCGAGATTGACGGCGCTTCCAATAACGGCGTCGACGACGTTCGCGACCTGCGCGACAACATCAAGTATCTCCCTTCTCACAGCCGTTACCGCATTATTATCATCGACGAAGTCCACATGCTCTCCACGAACGCCTTCAATGCCCTCCTGAAGACCCTTGAAGAGCCGCCGGAACATGTCAAATTCATCTTTGCCACGACCGAGCCGCACAAACTTCCGGTTACGATCCTCTCCCGCTGCCAGCGCTTTGACTTCAAACGTGTGACCCTGACGAAAATCATCGGCCGGCTGCGGGATATTGCCGGACAGGAGAAGGTTACCATCAGCGACTCCGCCCTGGGGTTGATTGCCCGCAAGGGCGACGGCAGTATGCGTGATTCTCTGACCGCTTTCGACCAGGTGCTGGCCTTCTGCGGCGACATCGTCAGCGATGAAGACGTTGCCACCCTGCTCGGAACGATCGACAGGCGTCTGCTGGCAGAAATATCGGCAGCAGTTTTCGAAGGCAACACACAAGGTGTACTTGCTGGAGTAAAACAGGTTGATCTGGTCGGCTATAATATGCGGCAATTCTGTCAGGAGCTGATCGATCACTTCCGCAATCTGCTGGTGATCCGTTCTGTCAAAAAGCCGGAAGAAATCCTCGACATAACCGCAGCGGAGCTCGATGAACTCCACAAGCAGTCTCTTCACGTCACCGCGCTGGATGTCCAGCGCCGCCTGACCCTGTTTATAAAAGCCGAGTCCGAACTGGCGTATGCCAGCTTCCCGCGCCTGATTGTCGAAATGGCACTCCTCAAGGCTTCGCTGCTGGCTCCACTGGTGCCGATACAAGAGCTTATCGAGAAGATAAAATTGCTGGAAACGGCGACGGTTCATACGCCGTCATTGCCATGGGAAACCGGCAGAGCCGCCTCAGCGCCACTCCAGCAGAAGGCGGGGCATACCGCAGCCAATGTGCATCCTACTCATCCTGCACAGCCTGATGCGGACGTAACGCCGGCCGCAAATCCTGCCGGAAGCCAGGGGGACTGGGGACGTTTTGTCCTTTTTGTCAACAGCAATGACCTCCAGCATGGAGCGGTCCTTGAGCATGGCAGCCCTCTCAAGCAGGAACCTGGCCTTATTGAAATCGGCTTTCCTGCAGGCAGCTACTATCTGACCGCCGCCCAGGATGCAGAATTCATTGATGACGTACAAAAACTGGCCTGCTCATTTACCGGAGGGAAGACTGTCGTCCGGGTTAAGTCCATTGAAGCAGGTCTCACTGATGCGCCGTTGTCATTGGCTGAAAAAAAAAAGAGTGATGACGAACAGCTGATGGAAGAGTTGAGGCTGGAGGTTGAAAACCATCCCGTGACCAAAGAGGCTGAACGGGTGTTTGGCTGCAGCGTTACTAACGTGCAGAGTTTCTAGACCAATTAGGAAGTGTATAAATAGTACAAAAACCGAGGGGGAAACATGTCAAAGGGATTAGCAAATATCATGAAGCAGGCTCAGATGATTCAGCAGAAGATGGCTAAATTGCAGGAAGACGCCAGTCTGAAAACAGCTACGGCAACATCCGGCGGCGGAGCCGTCTCAATCACCGTCAACGGGAAAAATGAAATAATTTCACTGGAAATAAAAAAAGAAGCGGTTGACCCGAATGACGTTGAAATGCTGCAGGACCTCGTAATCACTGCTGCCAATGAGGCTTTAAAGAAAGTCCATGCCGAAATGGGTGACGAAATGTCTAAAATAACCGGCGGCATGAGTATTCCAGGACTTTTTTAAATATACCGGCAGGTTGTAGTTTGTTTTTCGTTGTCAGCGCCGATTAGCGTTTTAGTTTGACTAAATGTTTTAGTTCGGCTAATAGTTGACTCGCCGGCAACGAGGTATCAGAACGCACACCTCACGACACAAGAGCATGTTTTTCAAGCTCCTCAACAGCTTTAGGTGATCGCTTGTCCGCCCAATGCGGGGGAGCTCTTTTTTAACCACACTATAACACTAAAAAAATGTTTTATTTGTCCCGGAATTTATGTTAACAAAATCATCCTCGTTGATGCGATTGGTAGGGGAATTAAAGAAGTTACCCGGTATTGGAGAGCGGACTGCACTCCGGTTGGCGTTTCATCTTCTAAAATCTCCCCGCAATCTAACGGCATTATCGGAATCACTCTGTGAGGTGAGAGACCGGGTTCGACCCTGCTCGACCTGTTTCGCCATCACGGAGAACGATCCGTGCTCTATCTGCTCCGGCAGTCGCGATGCAAGCATTATCTGCGTAGTGGAAAATTCGCAGGACCTTATGGCCTTGGAGCGGAGTAACGCCTATCAGGGTGTGTATCACGTTCTGGAGGGGGCCATTTCGCCGCTGTCTGGAATCGGGCCTGCTAATCTCAGGATAACAGAACTTGCCGACCGGATAACGGGAGGCGCCATTCACGAGGTGGTGATTGCCACAAACTTCACCGTTGAGGGCGAAGCGACGGCGCTCTACCTGACCAGAATCCTGAAACCGACCGGGGTGAAAATAAGTCGTCTGGCTCACGGCATCCCGCTTGGAAGCGATATTGAATTTGTAGACGCGGCTACTGTACAGTGGGCGCTTCAGGGAAGAAACGAATTATAACTGCATCACATTTGAGCGCTAACGTCGTTGGCTCGTCATCGGCAACCTCAACGTACCTTGTGGGTACGCCTCGGTCGCCTCTTCCTCGCCGCCTAGTTATCATCTCAAATCTGACGCAGTGTAACGTTCTGCACAGCATCATTATTTGACGTAATCCCAAAAAAGAGGAGGCAGTACATGAGCAGAAAAATGGTAACAATCGACGGTAACACCGCAGCTGCACACGTGGCGCACGCCACCAACGAAGTCATCGCAATTTACCCGATTACTCCTTCATCGGTCATGGGAGAGATTTCGGATGCCAAGAGCGCTGCAGGCGAGAAGAACATCTGGGGCACAATCCCGCTAGTTTCTGAACTGCAGTCCGAAGGCGGGGCAGCCGGAACCGTACATGGCGCGCTGCAGGCCGGTGCATTGACGACAACCTTCACCGCCAGCCAGGGTCTGCTGCTCATGATTCCCAACATGTACAAGATCGCCGGCGAGTTGACCTCCACGGTTTTCCATGTATCCGCCCGTGCCATCTCTGCTGCTGCACTGAATATCTTCGGCGACCACTCTGACGTCATGTCTTGCCGTTCCACCGGCTGGGCGATGCTCTGTTCCAACAACGTCCAGGAAGTCATGGACTTTGCCCTGATCTCCCAGGCCGCCACGCTCCGTTCACGCATTCCGTTCCTGCACTTTTTCGACGGCTTTCGCACCTCACACGAAGTCCAGAAAGTTGAAGAGCTGACTTTTGACGATATGCGCCACATGATGAATGACGACCTTGTCAATGCCCACCGCCTGCGGGGGCTCTCCCCTGACCGGCCTGAGATGCGCGGCACGGCCCAAAACCCGGACGTCTACTTCCAGGGGCGCGAGACAGTCAACCAGTTTTACCCACCCTGTATTAAAATCGTCCAGGAAGAGATGGATAAGTTCGGCACACTCACCGGACGCAAATATAAACTGGTAGAGTACCACGGCGCTAAAGACGCCGACCGTGTCGTCGTTATCATGGGTTCCGGAGCTGACACCGTCCAGGAAACCGTAGACGCGTTGAACAAAAAAGGCGAAAAAGTCGGCGTTGTTAAGGTCCACCTCTACCGCCCGTTCCCGCTTGAAGCGTTCATCAAAGCTCTGCCAAAAACCGTTAAAAGTATCGCCGTACTCGACCGCACCAAGGAACCCGGTTCACTGGGCGAGCCGCTCTATCTTGATGTTCGCACCGCTATCGGCGAGGCCATGTCCGAAGGCAAGTTCAGCTTCAAAGGCTACCCGGCCATCGTCGGCGGCCGTTACGGACTCGGCTCCAAGGAATTCACCCCGGCAATGGCCAAAGCCGTACTCGACAACCTCAAAAAAGCCAAACCGAAAAATCACTACGT
>CAIRBT010000180.1 GCA_903876875.1 uncultured Geobacteraceae bacterium | reverse complement strand
GTGAATGGCGATGGTCTGGCTGACCTGATTGTGGGGGCCAATAATAGCGACCCGGCAGCCGGTTCTAATGCCGGTCGAAGCTACGTCATCTTCGGTTCCACCGCCGGTGCCTTTTACCAGACCGCCGTTGACTTCATGGGCACCAGCGGCGACGACACCCTAACCGGAACTAACAGTAGCGGTCAGACCTTCGCCGGTGGCCTCGGCAACGACACCATCACCGGTGGTGGCGGAGCTGATGTCATGTATGGCGGTGCCGGGAACGACACCTTTGTTATCGGCAGCGGCATGGTGACGGCTCTGAAGAGCCCCTACGGCTCTGGTGGTAACACCAGTCAGTTGGCCCGCATCGACGGTGGCACCGGCTTTGATACCATCAGCTTGAGCGGTGGCGGCCTCAACTTCGACCTGACCCAGATAGCCAATCAGGCGGCGGGTGACCCGAAAACCGGCAGCCGACTTGCCAATATCGATAAAATCGACCTGGGAACCGGCACCAATGCCCTGAAGCTGTCACTGGCCGACGTGCTTGATATGAGCGGGGTCAATCTCATCCATGACACCAACGGAACGGCAAGTGCCGACGGCAACGTTTGGACAGCAAGCAGCGGCACGGCACTCGGCACCAGCGTCAGCCGCCACCAACTGGTTCTCTACGGTGACAATACGGACACGGTGACCATCAGCGGCTTTACCTCCACCTCAATTGGTTCCGAAACCATGGGGGGGCATACCTACGATGTGTATAACTCCACCGATACGGCAACAGCTACCTATGCACAGCTGTTGATTGAACATAGCATTAATAAGTCGTTTATATGATACGCAACCCATTGTAGCCCAAACGTAGAGACGCAAAATTTTGCGTCTCTACCCCCCGCCACAATAATCTCCCCTTTACAAAAGGGGCGTAGGGGCACCCCCATGTGGGTGCCCGCCTTTCGGTGTGCCCACCGTTCGGGGGTACCCGCCGGTTTCGGTTATCCCTCCGTAGAGACGCAAAATTTTGCGTCTCTATCCACCCCCTACAACAAATCCTCCTCAATTGATGGCATGGATACTGCGGTACTCATCGCGGAACCAACCCTGTTAAAAAACTCTTGAACTTATGACGTTCCCAACATATAGTTGTTTTCCGATAACAACCACATATGCGTGGAGTCCTGAGAATGTCACATAACCTGAATACATTGGTTGAGTTGAACGGGTACACATTCCGTTTAGACGGGGGATATTGGGTGAAGTTCGAAGCGTATGTGGTAAACATAACAGAACATATACCGCATGGGATTTCATACAGCCTCACGCTTCATGACAGAAATAACAGGCGCATAGTAGGATTTGACAATGCACATGGATATTCATCGAAATCGCGTAGAAAAAAGTTTGGTTGTAGAAAGGTAACCTGGGACCACAAGCATAATTGTGAAACTGTAGTCAATTACGATTTTGAATCGCCGGAACAGTTAATGGTGGATTTTTGGGAAGAAGTTGGCAAGGTCGTTTAAAGGGAATTATTATGGAGGTCATGAATGTCAACCAGCAAAAGTATAAACGTGGGAATAATGTCTCGTGAGGAATTTAAGCAGCGGACAATCGCTATTGCAAGGGGAGAATATAAACCTGGAAAAGATGAACCCAAAGTTTGGTTTGAATCTTTACAGTCATTTGCCCAGGTTCTTAGTGACGACAACCGTTTATTATTGAGGGTTATCGAAGAGAAAGCCCCCAAATCTCTGAGCGAACTAGGAACGTTAACGGGTCGCAACAAAAGTAATCTATCGAGAACTCTGCATGCGATGGCAGGATATGGCATAATTGATCTGGTCAAACATCATGCACGAGAAATTGTACCGACGGTTAAAGCAAACCGCTTTAATCTCGAACTGTGCGTATAGACTTAGGCTTACGACTATACTCTCCCACCTACCACAACAACCCCCCTTTTACAAAAGGGATTTACGTAGGGGCACCCCCATGTGGGTGCCCGCCTTTCGGTCGGTATGCCCGCCTTTCGGGGGTGCCCGCCGGTTCCGGTTGCCCCCCCGTAGAGACGCAAAATTTTGCGTCTCTACCCCCCCCGCCACGACAACCCCCCTTTTACAAAAGGGATTTACGTAGGGGCACCCCCATGTGGGTGCCCGCCGTTCGGTGTGCCCGCCGTTCCACGATCCAGGTTGTCCCGACTCATTGCGGAACAGACCGAAATAGATAGCAGACGTTTGACGCAAAAACAGATTGACAGTCGCTTGATGTACTGGTAGTGTCAAATTGGAATAATTTAAGTATTAAAGGTTGTTATGGTACTTATTTCCGGCGTGACTATTCTGCCGCCACTGCTAATCCATACGTCTACATAAGTAGGCTGTTACGAAAGGAGATACCTATGCCAAAAACCAATAAAGAAACAGCTGCATCTGCGGGAGAAAACCGGGGGGGAATGGCGACCGCTTTGCCCGCATCAGGTGGGGAACCGGGAAAAGGGGGGAACCCACCCGGGACGCCGATAATCGGTGGAATAGCTGCCGTGGTGGCTCCTGTCGTGAAAAATCGCCTGCCCACCGGGCGCAAAGGGGGGGGGCATAGTTTGGACAACAGTCCGGCGGAGGAAGCAACCGGTACTCCGGTGACCCCGGATGATGGTTCTATCGGTTACGCTGCCGCCGATACTTCAAATTCCCTGTTTATCACCTCCCTTCCCATGGAGCGACCCACACCGGTTACCACAGAGGTGAAGGAATCGTCACTTTTTTCCGAGCTTAATTTTACCACTGAACAGGTGCTTGGTGCGGTGACCGGTGGGGTGCTCGTGGGGACGGGGGCTCTGGTGGTAGGGGGGGCATTCCGTGGTACGGGGGGAATCAGTAGCCCGACAACCAAAGTTTCCTCGGCTCTGTTCAGTCACGACACCGGCTCTAGTAACAGTGATCTGGTCACCAACGATGCCAAGCAGACCATCAGCGGCACCCTCAGCACAAACCTTGCAGAAGGGGAAATGGTTGCGGTGTCGGTAGATAACGGAGCCCACTGGACGACCGCCACGGCGGCGGTGGGGCAAAGTAATTGGCAGCTTACCGGGCAGACCCTGAGTGGCAGTAATACCCTGAAAGTCAAGGTCGTTGATGGGGAGGGGCATGATGGAGCCGTGTATAGCCATAGTTATGCCATTGACAGTGTTGTGCCGTCGGCGGCGGTTATTGCCACGGCCATCATCAATAAATCCGGAGTGATCAGCGGTACGGCCGAAGCAGGTGCCACGGTGCATCTGACCGTGGCCGGCAGCAGCTTTGACGCGACCACCGGTACGGATGGCAACTGGAGCTATACCTTGGCCGCCGCCAATCTGGATAGTCTGAGTCAAGGTTCCGGGAGTGTGAGTGCCACGGTGACCGACCTGGCAGGCAATACCAACAGCAGTCCTGCGATCCGTTCTATTTCGGTGGATACCGTTGCGCCGACGACCTCCGTTACCACCGCAATTTTCAGTCATGACACCGGTACCAGCGGCAGTGATTACCTTACCAATGACGCCAAACAGGCTCTGAGCGGTCTCCTGAGTGCCAATCTGGTGGCCGGTGAATCGGTCTATGTTTCTACCGATAACGGTACCCACTGGAGCATCGCAACGGCAACGGTGGGGCAGAATAGCTGGAGTATCGCCAGTCAGACCCTGAGTGGTAGCAACACCTTCAAGGTCAAGGTCAGCGATACCGCCGGCAATGACAGTTCGTTGTTCAGCCATGGTTATATGATTGATACCACCACCCCGGCGGCACCGGTCATCGGCACCGATGTGGTTACTGCTACGGGGCTTCTCAATGGCACTGCGGAAGCGGGGAGCACGGTGCATCTGGTTCTACTGGGGGCAAACCATGACGTGATCGCCGGGACTGACGGCGGCTGGAGTTATACCCTGACCGGTGCGGAGCTGAACAGTGTGGAATCTGCTGCCACCACCGTTGCCGCCACGGTCAGCGATGCCGCCGGCAATACCAACAGCAGTGTTGTCTCCCACACGATTTCTTTTGTGCAGCATCCCCAATTGCCTGTTGATACCGGTCCGGAAACCTTTGTGGTCGACGGGGCGGCACTGGCCGCACTTGCCGCCCCGTCGGTGAATGGACAGTCACCCCATATCACCGGCGGTGCCGGTCTTGACACTCTCGCAGTCAGCGGCAGTAATCTAACCCTTGACCTGAGCCAGATATCGAGCCAGTCGGCCAGCGATCCGGGGGGTAACAGCAGGCTTGTCAGTATAGAGAACATAGATCTGGGGAACGGTGCTAATCGGTTGAATCTGTCGCTCCACGACCTGTTTGACATGGGAAGTAGCAACATCATCAACGCAGCAACCAAGTCCGGCCTGGGGTGGACCGGCGGCAGCTTTGCTTTTTCCAACAGTGAAAACGGTCATCAATTGATAGTCGACGGGACGACGGGGGATCAGGTGACGGCAAGCGGTTTTACGGACACCCATCAAACGGCGGTGATGAACGGCCACACCTATGAGGTATACACCGCAACCACCGGCGCCGAATACGCCCAGTTGTTGGTAGATCAGGCAATTACCAGAACCGGTATGGTAGTATAGAAATCCCCTCCCATTCCCCCCTGTGCAAAAGGGGGAATGGGAGGGGCGTAGGGGCACCCCCACGTGGGTGCCCGCCTTTCTGTGAACCGTCCGCCAACCGTAGGGGCGTATGCCCATACGCCCTTTTTGTGAATTATCCACCCCTTACATTTCATCCCCCACATTGCGCCTGACCCCCATCAGATAGGCGACGACGAATTCTTCCAGGTTGCCGTCCAGAACGGCGTCCGGGTTGCCTGATTCTACACCGGTGCGGAGGTCTTTGACCATTTTATAGGGGTGGAGTACGTAGGAACGGATCTGGCTTCCCCAGCCGATTTCCTTCTTTTCTGCTGCAATCTCCGATGCTTTGGCACTTCGCTCTTCAACTTCCCGTTCATAGAGCTTGGCTCGCAACACTTTCATGGCCGTACCCCGGTTTGAGATCTGGCTCCGCTCGGATTGACAGGCGACGATGATGCCGGTGGGGATGTGGGTGATCCTGACGGCGGAGTCGGTAGTGTTGACGTGCTGACCACCGGCACCACCGGAACGGAAGGTATCCACCTTGAGATCCGTATCGCTGATTTTAATCTCGATGTCGTCCTCTTCAATCTCCGGGAAGGCGTACATGGAGGCGAACGAGGTGTGACGCCGGGCGTTGCTGTCAAAGGGGGAGATGCGCACCAGGCGATGGATGCCGGCCTCCGCCCGCAGATAGCCGTAGGCGTATTCGCCGCTGACGTTAAAGGTGGCCGACTTGAGTCCCGCTTCATCCCCCGCCTGATATTCGGTGATGACCGTCTTCCACCCTTTTTTCTCGCAGTAACGCAGGTACATACGGAGGATCATTTCCGCCCAGTCCTGGGATTCGGTGCCTCCGGCTCCCGGATTGATGGTGATAAAGCAGGAGTTCCGGTCATGGGGCCCCGATAGCATGCGCTGGAACTCGGCGGCCTCCACGGCGGCGATCATGGGGGCGGTCATACTGGCCACTTCGAGCAATGTGTCACTGTCCTGGGCCTCTTCACCCAGTTCGATCATGACGCGGACATCGTCGGCCTGGCGGGCCAGGCCATCCCACAACTGGACGACTTTTTCGATGGTGGTGCGTTTTTTGATGATCTCCCGTGATTTTGTCGAATCATCCCAAAAACCGGGATTGGCCATGATCGATTCGATTTCCATGATGGTTTCACGTTTGGCATCTATGTCAAAGGGACCCCCGAAGTTTGGCGATCCGCTCATCACAATCCTTCAGCTTGGCAATTTCTTCTCGGTACATGGTCAGGACTCCTTATCTGAAAATTGTTGTCGTTTTATCCAGGTTAACAGGGTAATGAGCGCCGTGACGATCAGGCAGAGCCAGGCGGGGGCATCACCGATGGTGAGGTAGAGGGATTGGCCGCTCCCCGGCTGGATTTCTCCGGTGCGGTATCCTTCGGTAAACAGTCCGGTCATGGTGCGGATATAGCCATTCTGGTCAATGATGGCAGTAATGCCGGTGTTGGCAGCGCGTACCAGGGGGGTGCGGGTTTCGATTGCCCGGAAGGTGGCAATGGCCAGGTGCTGGTAGGGCGCCGAGGAACGGCCAAACCAAGCGTCGTTGGTGACCGCCACCAGTACCCTGGCACCGGCCCGTACGTATTGGCGGGCCAGTTCGGGAAATATTACCTCGTAGCAGACCTGAATGCCCAGTTTTGTATTCTTCATCTCCAGCGGAATGGCATGCTCACCGGGGGCAAAATCACCGATACCGACCACCAGTTTGTTGATAAAGGTGAGGATGCCACTCAAAGGGACATATTCGCCAAAGGGGACCAGATGCATTTTGTCGGCCCGTCCCACAGTTTCACCGGCGGGAGACACCAGATAGACGCTGTTCAGATAGGTTTCCGTGCCGTGGCGTTGCTCATGGGCCGGACTGCCAAAGAGCAGGTAGCTGTTGAGCTCCCGTGCCAGAGTGCTGATACGCTGGGCCTGTTTTGGTTCATCCTGAAAGAAGAAGGGGAGGGCACTTTCTGGCCAGACGACCAGATCGACCCCCCCTTTGGCGGCGGTGCGGGTCAGTCGTTCGTAGGTGTTGATGGTGAATTCACGAAATTCCGGACTCCACTTGACATCCTGGGGGATATTGCCCTGAATGAGGGCTACCCGGAATGGTTTTGCTCCGTTGGTATCGGCGGCATTCAACCGGTTAAAACCGTAGAAAATGGTGGCCATGAGCAACAGCAGGATAATCAGGGCACTTTTGATCGGGTAGGGGATACCGGCACCGGAGACGGCTCGGAGGGCGCGGTAGAGTACAACGTTTGCCAGCACGATCAGCAGGGTGATACCGTAGACTCCGGCCAGATCGGCTATCTGAATCAACGGCAGGGTGCGGAACTGGGAATGACCCAGCATGGCCCAGCTACAGCCGGAACAGAGGTACGAACGGGCAAAGTCGGCGGCTACCCAGACGGTCGGCAGGGTGAAGGCTGCCTTGATGCCGATCAGTTCCCCCATGCGTGCCAGGCAGCTGCTGACACCGTAAAACAGTGCCAACCAGCATACCAGCAGCAGGTAAATGGGGATGCTGATTCCCCAGGGAATATGGCCGTACTGGGTTAATACGAGGTTGAGCCAATAGAGAATGAAGGCATAGGCGATGACACCGCAGGTCATGCCGACCCGGAATGCCTCACGGGGCGAGCTGGTTTCCAGAGCTATCAGCAGGGGAATCAGGGCGATCCAGGCCAGAAAGGAGAGACCGGGTGAGGGGAACGACAGGGCGATCAAAACACCGCTGGCTGCTGCCAGAACACCCCGACGGTCGGCCAGTTGTCTGATTGATGAAAGAAAGGTGATTGAAATCACTCACGCCCCGGATTGTCACTGACGCTGCTGTTGATTCTGCTGATGGCAACCTTTTTCACCCGCCGCAGATCGGCATCCAAAATCTGCAGGGAGAGGCCGGCCCCTTCAAAGGTGTCGCCAATTGCCGGTATTTTGCCGGTCAGATGGAAGGCGAGCCCCCCCACCGAGTCAAACTTGTCCCGTTCAATTTCGATGTCAAAATGCTCTTCCAATTCTTCAACCGGCAGCCTGCCATCGGCGATGATACTGCCATCCGGGTTGATCGTCAGCAGGGATTCTTCCCGATCATGTTCATCCTGAATGTCGCCGACGATCTGTTCCAGCAGATCTTCGATGGTGATGAGGCCGGATGTTCCGCCATATTCGTCAATAACCACGGCCAGGTGGATCCGTTTGTGCTTGAACTCCTGCAAAAGCTGCTCAAGGTTTTTCGATTCGGGAATGAAATAGGGGGGGCGCATGATGCCCCGCACTGAAATAATCTCTTCGCCCGTTCCCCACTGTTTCAGGAGATCTTTGGCGTAGAGCACGCCGATGATATTGTCGATGGAATTTTCGTACACCGGTATGCGGGAGTGACCGCAGGCAATGATGATGTCAAGCAGCTCCCGTATGGTGGCCTCAACGGTGACACAGGCCATTTCCGTGCGGGGGATCATGACTTCCCGCACAATGGTAGTGCCGAGGGAAAAAATTGACCGGATCATTTCACTTTCGTCTTCGTTGACGAGCCCTTCTTCTTCGGAAGCCACGATAAAGTCGTTGATTTCCTCTTCGGTAGTTCTTTTGCGTCCGGTTAACAGGCGGCTGAAACGCTCTAAAAAACCGGACTTCCTACTATTTCCTTCTTCCACTGCCTGTTCCTCCTGATCGTTCTGGTTTGTGATGAATTTCCCGCTTTGGCGGGCGAGTGACGAATGGTTTTACCGGTTGACCGGAGAGCATGCTGACCTCTGCTTCGGTCAGGTAGCGAAACTGGCCGCTGCGCAGGGTGCCAAGCATCAACGATCCGTAGCGGATACGTTTGAGACGCACCACGGAAAGGCTTACCGCTTCGCACATTCTTCTGACCTGACGGTTACGCCCCTCATGGATCGCCACCGATATCCAGTCATGCTGCTCACCGTCCTTTACCAGGTTGACCACCGCCGGGGCGGTCATACCATCCTCCAGCTCAACACCATCGGCCATGCGTTTGAGCTGCTGGTCAAGAACCTTGCCCCGCACCCGCACATGGTATTCCTTTTCTATCTCATGGCGGGGATGCATGAGCCGGTTGGCCCATTCTCCGTCATTGGTCAGGAGCAGCAACCCTTCGGTATTATAATCCAGTCGCCCCACCGGATAGACCCGTTCAGCAACATTTTTCAGCAGATCGGTCACCAGTGGCCGCCCCTGGCCATCCTTTAAGGCGGTGATGTATCCGGGGGGTTTGTTGAGTAGAATATAGAGCCGCTGACTGGCGATTTTCAGCGGTTTACCATCCACCGTGACGATGTCTTTGTCAGGATCGGCCTTGGTTCCCAGTTCGGTAACCACCACCCCGTTCACGGCCACTTGGCCATTCAGGATCAGGGTTTCCGAGGCGCGACGGGAGGTGACACCGGCGGCGGAAATTATTTTTTGCAGACGTTCAAGCATGGAGTTCCTTTTGTTTTGTTGAATTATCCAAAATGCGTAAAGCGAAGCGGTGACTTCACCACTTCGCTCCTTACTGCCATGCCCTGCTCAACTGGCCGTAATTACTCGGCGCAGCGGGTCATTGCTCTGAATTTGTTGTAACGGCTTTCCACCAGTTCCTCACCGGAATAGGCATTCAGCTCGGTGAGATGGCGGGCAATGACCGCTTTCAGATTTGCTGCCATGGCGGGGTGATCCCGGTGGGCACCACCGACCGGCTCCTTGATGATTTCGTCAATGACTCCCAGTTTGATGATGTCTTTTGCCGTCGGTTTGAGAGCCTCGGCAGCCTGGGCCCCCTTGGTACCATCGGACCAGAGAATGGCCGCACACCCTTCCGGGGAGATAACGGCATAGACCGAATGCTCCAGCATGAGAATCCGGTCGCCGACTGCGATTGCCAGTGCGCCCCCCGAACCTCCTTCGCCGGTGATGCAGACGATGATCGGTGTCTTCAGGCTGGCCATTTCGCGCAGATTGCGGGCGATGGCTTCGGCCTGTCCCCTTTCTTCGGCACCGATGCCGGGGTAGGCACCGGGGGTGTCAACAAAGGTGATGACCGGCAGTTTGAACTGCTCTGCCATCTGCATGAGGCGGAGCGCCTTACGGTACCCTTCCGGATTGGGCATGCCAAAATTGCGGAAGACCTTTTCTTTCGTGTCGCGCCCCTTCTGGTGACCGATTACCATGACCGGTTGGCCGTCAAAGCGAGCCAGGCCGCCGACGATGGCATGGTCGTCACCAAAGTTGCGGTCACCGTGGAGTTCCACAAACTCGGTGAACATCAGGTCAATATAATCCTGGGTAAAGGGGCGGTTGATATGGCGGGCAACCTGGGCGGTCTGCCAGCGGGACAGGTTGTCAAAGATATCGGCACGCATCTCTTCAACGCGATTCTCAAGGGCGGTAACGTCTGCTGCGATGTCCAGACCGTTGCCAGCCAGGGCATTCAGTTCCTCGATTTTCTTTTCCAGTTCTACTATCGGTTTTTCAAACTCAAGATAAAACGGCGTTGCCATTGAGATACCTCTCTCTTTGTCTGTTGACTCATTTATTCAAAAGTGGCGGCATTATACCCTAAGAGACGTTCTACTTCCAGCCTTAATTCATCACTGGCCGCAACGTTCAGTGAACTGGACAGCGACAGGATGGTTCGACTGCGTGCCGGAATCACTATCTGGATGGAGGTGGGCACCGCTCCGGGGTGCCGTTCGATGACCTCCTTGAGCAGGGGGAGTTTGAGGAGCGGGGTTTCGTCGGCTCGTAACACGAAGGAAACTCTTTTGGTGGTCTGTGCCCGTGCCTCCGCCAGCAGTTTGATGTCACCAGCCGGACCACGGTCACGGCCAAAACGCTTGCTGGTGCCGTCGTCTCCCTTCATGATGAGTACCTTGCACCCCTTTTCCCCCTTTTCCAGCTTGCCGATCACCAGCAGCGGGTCGTCTGACTTGAGTAGGGGTGAGGTGGTGGCGTAGATGTCGGAAAATACCGTGATCTCCACGGAACCGGTCAGATCCTCGATGGTGACGAACCCCATACGATCCCCTTTTTTTGTGGTTATCTCCTTGAAGGCGGAGACGATGCCGCAGAAACGTACTTCGCTGCTGTCGGCCATTTCAAACATGGTGGCGATGTCCGTATTACTGAGCCGTTTGATGTCGTCAATATAACGATCCAACGGGTGGCCGGTTATGAGGAACCCCAGGGCTTCCTTTTCATAGGCCAGTTTTTCCTTGTCGTGCCATTCGGGGGTCGGGGGGAGTTTCTGGCCGCCGCTGCCGCTGCTCCAGGTTATCTCCTCCATGCCGAACAGGGAGACCTGGGCACTGGATTTTTCTTCCTGAATTTTCTGGCCATAGGCGGTGGCCGCCTCCAATCCCTCTATCTGGGAGGAGCGGGTAGCACCGGTGGAATCGAAGGTGCCGCATTTAATGAGTGATTCGACAACCCGCTTGTTGACCCGCCGCAGATCCACCCGTTCGCAGAAATCGTAGAGGCTGGTGAAGGGGCCGTTCTTGCGCGCTTCGAGGATCGCTTCAATGGCACCGGTGCCGACGTTTTTGACCGCCCCCAGACCGAACCGCATGGAGGTGCCGACTACGGTGAAAGAGAGGCCGGAGCTGTTGATATCCGGGGGGAGTACTTCGATCCCCTGCTCCCGGCAGTCATTGATGCTTTTAACCACCTTATCGGTGCTGTCCATGTCGCAGGAGAGCAGTGCCGCCATGAATTCAACCGGATAATGGGCTTTCAGGTAGGCGGTCTGATAGGCGATCAGGGCATAGGCGGCAGAATGGGATTTGTTGAAGCCGTATTCGGCAAATTTGTGCATCAGGTCAAAAATCGCCTCAGCTTTTTTCGGATCCAGTTTGTTTGCTTTGGCCCCTTCCAGAAACAGCCCCTTTTGCCGGGTCATTTCCTTGTCATCTTTCTTTCCCATGGCGCGACGGAGCAGGTCGGCCTGCCCGAGGGAGTAGCCGGCCAGGGAACGGGAAATCTGCATGACCTGTTCCTGGTAGACGATAACGCCGTAGGTGTCCTTGAGGATCGGCTCTAGTTGGGGAAGGTCGTAGACCACCTCCTTGCGGCCATGTTTACGGTCAATGAAGTCATCAACCATGCCCGAACCCAGGGGGCCGGGGCGGTAGAGGGCGCAGGCGGCAATAACATCCTCAAAGCAGGAGGGCTTTAACTTGGTGAGCATCTCCTTCATACCGCTGGACTCAAGCTGGAAGACACCGGTGGTATTGCCGGCCGTAATCAGGTCATAACTGGCTTGGTCGTCGTCCCGCAGCGTGGTGATATCAAAGTCGGGTGACTTTCCCTGCCGCACCAGTTTGACGGCGTTCTCGATAACGGTGAGGTTTTTCAGCCCCAGAAAGTCGAACTTGACCAGTCCGACCAGTTCCACATATTTCATCGAATACTGGGTGTTGATGGAGCCGGTTTTCTGATCTTTGTAGAGGGGGAGGAACTCTTCCAGCCGATCGGGGGCCACCACCACGGCGGCGGCGTGGGTTGAGGCGTGGCGGGTCAACCCCTCAAGGCAAAGAGCCGTATCCAGCAGATCCTTCACCTGGGTATCCGCAGCACACATCTCCTTCAGTTGGGGTTCCTGTTGCAGTGCCTTGCTCAGGGTCATCTTCAGGTCATCCGGTATGAGCTTGGCGATCCGGTCCACGTCCCCATAGGTCATGTTGAGGGCCCGCCCCACATCCCGCACCACCGCCTTGGCACCCATGGTACCAAAGGTGATGATCTGGCAGACCCGGTCACGGCCATACTTCTCGACCATGTACTGAATCACTTCACTCCGCCGGTCCTGGCAGAAGTCAACGTCAATATCAGGCATGGAGATACGTTCCGGATTCAGGAACCGTTCAAAGAGCAGGTTATAGGGGAGCGGATCAAGGTCGGTGATCTTGATGGAATAGGCCACCAGGGAACCGGCGGCGGAACCCCTGCCGGGGCCAACCGGAATCCCCTGATCCTTGGCCCAGCGGATGAAGTCGGACACAATGAGAAAATAAGCCGGGAATTTCATGTCACGGATACAGTCCAGCTCAATCTCAAGCCGGTCAAAATAGGCCTGCTGTTGCTCCAGCGTCATGTCCGGGTATTTGGCCAGAATGGTGACCATTCTCTCCTTGAGTCCGGCGATGGCCAGATCACGGAGCATGTCGTCATGGTTCTGACCAGCGGGGGGATCAAAATGGGGGAAATAGTAAGTCTTACCGTCAACCGGCAGTTCCAGTTTGCACTGGTCGGCAATGACCAGGGTATTGCTGACCGCCTCCGGGGCGTAGGAAAAGGCCTGTGTCATCTCTTCGGGAGATTTGACGTAGAACTCGTCTACGGAAAACTTCATGTGGGTCGGGTCATCCATGGTCTTGCCGGTCTGGATGCAGAGTAGCACCTCATGGGCCCGGGCATCGGCCCGATTCAGATAATGGCAGTCGTTGGTGGCCACCAGGGGGAGTTTCAGTTCGGAGGCAACTTCCAAGAGCCGCTTATTGACGATATCCTGCTCCGGGATGGTGTTCTCCTGCAGTTCGATGTAATAGCGGTCCGGAAACAGTTCACTGTACCAGCGGGCCGTGGCGATGGCATCCTCCATCCTCCCCCGACCGCACTGCATGGCTACTTCTCCCTTCAGGCAGGCCGACAGGGCGATGAGCCCTTCGGAGCGTCCCGCCAGCAGTTCCCGGTCAATGCGGGGGCGGTAGTAAAAGCCCTCCTTGTAGCCCGCCGAGGTGAGGTAGGAGAGGTTTTTGTATCCCTGCATATTTTCACAGAGGAGAATCAGATGGTACGCCGCATCGGAAATCCCCTTGGCATCACGGGAAAAGCGTGATTCGGGTGCAAGATAGAGTTCGCAGCCGATGATTGGCTTCACCCCGGCCTTTTTGCATTTAAGATAAAATTCGGCCGCCCCGAACATGTTGCCATGGTCCGTAATGGCCACCGCCGGAGCGTTATGCTCCTTGGCCTTGGCAATCAGATCATCGAAGCGGATGGCACCATCGAGCAATGAATACTGGGTGTGCAGATGCAGGTGAACAAAGGGGGAAGAAGGGGGGGTCTCACTGCCGACGGATGGTTCCATGTGGTACTGCCTCCAGACTGTTTCAATGGGGGCGATTATGCCTTATTACCAGATGTAGTGTCAAGGGGGGCGATTGAGTGCAATATTTTGTGGCAATGGTTGACAAAATACGATTCTCACGCGAATACGCGAAGGACGCAGAGAAAATCTGTAGGTTGGACAAAGCAACGCGTGCCAAACGATGTCCTTTCAATAAATTGGTGAGTCGATTTTATATCTCCAACCACCACGGATCAGCATTATTTTTTTGATTAATCTGTGTGATCCCGTATAATGGGATCATGGATGACCAACCTTGATGTGGGCGTTTGGTCTTGTCGTGGTTCCGGAAACAAACTGTTGGCAGTTATATTTATTCCAGGAAGGTAACATATCTATGCAGGAACGACTGGTACGCTTTGACTGGGCATTGAAGAAGCTGCTGCGTAATAAGGCCAACTATGAGATATTAGAAGGCTTTATTACTGAATTGATTGGGCAGGATGTAAAAATTCAGCACATTCTTGAAAGTGAGAGTAACAAACAGACCGCCAAGGACAAACAGAACCGGGTTG
>CAIRBT010000179.1 GCA_903876875.1 uncultured Geobacteraceae bacterium | reverse complement strand
TGTCTTTTTATGCTTGCAATTTGAAAATTTGAATGATAAAAAGACAGCTCACTTGCCGAAGTGGTGGAATTGGTAGACACGCAAGATTCAGGTTCTTGTGCTCGCAAGGGTGTGCTGGTTCGAGTCCAGTCTTCGGCACCACAAAAAAATCCAGTGTAGACCAGTAATATACAAAAAACCTCTGAGAAATCGGGGGCTTTTTTGTTTTCACCTGCCGCCTTGCCACCAATAGTGCATACATAGCCTATGAGGGGAAGCCGTTGTGGCTTCTCCCGCTTTGATGTGCCTGTTACGATGTTATGGCCGATTACTAATCAGAGTCAACCGAACCTCCAGCTGTCACTCAGTAATAGGAAATCTTAAAGTAAAGTGCGTTCCAACGCCAACCTCACTTACCACGGTAATGTCACCGCCATGTTTTTGAACAAAATCATAGCTGATAGACAGCCCAAGTCCGGTCCCCTTGCCTACTTCTTTGGTGGTGAAAAACGGTTCAAAAATGCGTTCACGGAGCTTTTCCGGAATGCCACACCCCATATCGATTATTTCGACAAAAATATTGCCATCTTTACTATAGGTTCGAATTGTTATGGAACCGTTGCTTGTCCCTTCCATGGAGTGAGCAGCGTTCACCAGCAAATTAAGGAAAATCTGACTTAATTGCAGAGGATTACAAGTTAGATGTGGTATGTCTCCGTACTCGCGGATTAACTCTGCTACATACTTTATTTCATTCCAACCTATTTTTACGGCTGTCTCCAAAACCTCATTGAGGTTAACGTATGCAGTTTCTGCTTTATCCACCCTGGAAAAGTTTTTCAGATCTTGCACAATACTTCGTATTCTTGAAGCACCATCAAGACTTTCACTGATAAGTTGAGGAACGTCATTAAGTATGTGGTCTATATCCAGTCGCGTGCGTGCGCGCTGCACTTCTGCTATTGTAGAGTTGTCATTAACGGAAACTATGTTATCATTCCATATGTTAATAAACTTCTGTAGACTGGTATGATAGTTAGCGAGAGTGCCAAGGTTACTGGAAATATAGCTCATCGGGTTATTTATCTCGTGGGCGACCCCTGCGGCAAGAAGACCTAACGAGGCCATTTTCTCCTGTTGGTACAGGTGGCGTTGAGTCTCTTTCAGTTCCCGTGTGACGTCATGTAGTTCGGTAATATCGACGAATGAACCGACTATTCCGGCAAGGGAACCATCATGTTTCAAAAAAGGTGCTTTATATGCGATTACCCGACGTTTTTTGCACTCTGAATTCAGAAGTGTGGTTTCGTATGAAATGTGTTCCCTGCTTCCAATAACCTTGTTGTCTAACTTTATGCTCTTATGAGAAAAATCCTGCCCCATAATTTCTTCTAATTTATTACCTATAACGGATTCTTCCTCACGACCGAAAAAAGATAGGAATGCCGCATTACAACCGATGTAACGATGTTCCAGATCTTTGAAGTAAACGGGATTGGGGATAGCCTCCATTACTATCTTCAGGAATACATTATTATCCTGCACTTTCTCTTCAATCATCTTTCGCTCAGTGATATCTTCAAGAGTTTCTACTGCAGCAACAATGTTGCCAGTTTGGTCAATTATAGGTACTGCCTCAAAGAATATATAGCGGCGTTTATTGTTGAGATTATCGTACCACCCTTCAGCCTGATAGGCATTTGAGGTAAATAATGAAGAGGTGAATTTTTTATACAGCTTGTTAAGCAACTCCAGATTATTGTCTAACACCAAATCGGCCATCACGTGCCGTTTGGATGAATAAAAGGCTTGCCAGTGGTTCTTTGTGCCTACCATCTGAAAGGAACTCAAGCCAGTTAATTGGGCAAGCGCATTGTTCCAATAAAGAATTTTATGATTACTGTCTATGACAAACATCGGTGATGCAATTCTCTGAATAATGTTTTCAAGCAGACCTATCTTGGATAGTGAGGGGTTTTCCATACGGACATTCCTCTGTAATTACTTACTGATATATTTAAAGTATCTAATGCAATATGTATTATGACGCAGGTATATGTCAATACGAAATATGTGTTAAAACAGTAACCTTTGAAAAAGAAAAGATAGTTAACGGTGAACGCGCCCCCGCGTCACCCCCCCTTTCGCTCACAGTCGCAGACAGTAATTTACCTGTTACACTTATCCTCACCAACCATAAATTCACACGCACAATCAGATTTTCATCAAAAAAATGAGTAGAAAAAACACACTAAAGATTGTATATTATATCACTAACAGCGTTTTAAACCACCCTAATGAAGCAATTAAAAGAGTGAACTGAGGGAACCTGCCATGTTGACACAGAGTGAAGCAAAACTGAGAGTAACCGCCATGCAGCTGCAACTGACCGCCAAGGGTATTGACGGTGCCCTGTTCATCTTTCCCGTTGATATGTATTACTTCTCCGGCACCCGCCAAAATGGGGCTCTCTGGTTACCGGCGGTCGGTGAGCCGGTACTTCTGGTCCGTAAGAGCCTGTCCCGAGCCCGGACAGAATGTGTGTTGAACGATATCCGGCCATTTCCCTCAAGCAAGGATTTTCCTGCCCTGTTTGGGGATGAAGTGCGCACTATCGGCTTTACCTTTGATGTTGTGCCGGTTCAACAGCTGAACTATTACAGCAAACTGCTGCCAGGATGCCAGATGGTTGATATTTCGTCGGTAAACAGAGAAATCCGCTCGGTCAAATCGGCCCATGAGCTGGAACAGCTGCGCAATTCGGCGACGGTGCTCTGTTCGGCATTCGCTCAGGTGCCGGACTTTCTGGAAGAGGGAATGCGGGAAATTGATCTGGCGATTGAGTTCGAGTGTCGCCTCCGCCTCGCCGGCAGCGAAGGGCTGACACGGATGCGGGCATATAATCAGGAAATATTCATGGGGTTAGCTCTCTCAGGGGGTGCCGCTTCCTACGGTTTTTTCGACGGAGCCGTTACCGGCCATGGACTCTCCAGCGCCTCTCCCCATGGGGCGTCGTTACAGATCATTGGGCGAAACAAACCGATATTTATGGACTATACCGGCGTAGTTAACGGCTATATCACCGACATGACACGTATCTTTGTTATCGGCACCCTTGATCCACAGCTGCAGAAGGTTTTTGACCTGTCGTTGGAGATTCAGGCACATCTCCAGCAGGCACTGAAACCGGGTGCCATTTGTGAAGAGCTGTTTTTTCAGGCGGTTGCCATGGCTGAACGGTCGGGGCTTGGTGAATATTTTCTCGGCATGCCGGGGGAACAGGCACATTTTGTCGGCCATGGGGTGGGACTCGAACTGGATGAATTCCCCATACTGGCTCCAGGGTTCAAGGCACCTCTGCAAGCGGGACAGACCATTGCCATTGAGCCCAAATTCGTGTTCCCCGGCAAGGGGGTGATCGGCATCGAAAACACCTTTGCCGTGACGGAGTTTGGCGGAGAAAAGCTCACAAATATCGACGATCAAATTATGTTCCTTGATTCATGAAAAAACCGCCGGAATATTGAACTGTACAGCTCAAAACTCTTTTATCGTTTACATCACGTCTCCTTGTACTTATATTATGCTGGGGCAGTGATCCGGCGAGGCGGTTGTGACACCCCTCATTATGGGGGAAAAATGGGTAAGGTTACTCCGTTGTATTACGTCGCATTCATTATCGTTGCGAGCTTTATCCCCTACTGGCCCATTGCAAGCCATGATTTTGTCAGTTACGACGACCTTTATTATATTGTTGACAATCCTCTTGTCAACGGTGGTATCACCTGCACGACCATTCTCACTTCATTCACCACACTGACGCAGGGGCACTGGCATCCCCTCACCTGGATAAGCCACCAGCTTGATGTTTCGCTGTTCGGCATGAATGCCGGTGCCCATCATCTAATGAATGTGGCACTTCATGCCGCGAATGCATCAATCTTGTTTCTTCTCTGCCGTAAATTATCATTCACTGCCCTCCCCTCCGTGTTAGTGGCACTCCTTTTCGCACTGCACCCGCTCCATGTCGAGTCGGTTGCCTGGGCGTCCGAGAGAAAAGATGTTCTGTGTACCCTGTTTTTTCTGCTTACTCTGCTGAGTTACCTCAGCTACGCACGGAACAAAACGCTGGCAACCTACCTGACAATGACGCTCTGTTTTATGGCGGCATGTATGTCAAAATCAATGGCAGTCACAGTGCCACTATTAATGCTGCTCCTGGACTGGTGGCCATTGGGCAGAACTAAAAATGAACGCATATTCCCCTTGCTGGCCGAAAAGCTCCCCCTGTTTGCCCTGTCGGCTGCCGTCTCCTGGCTGGCAATAGTGGCACAAAAAGTGTCCGGGGCAATGGATATGAGAGCACACCCAGGTGTTGCTCCAAACATAGCAAATGCCATTCGTTCGACGGTCATCTATCTTTTGAAGATCATCTGGCCTACGGACCTTGCTCCTCTCTATCCATTCCCCCTCCATATTCCCCCGTGGCAAGTGATCCTTTCCAGCCTGCTGGTCATCGTCTTCACCGGTACAGCACTCCAAATGCGTCGTCGTCGCCCCTGGCTGGCTTTTGGCTGGTTCTGGTATCTGATTACCATTACGCCGGTCATCGGTATCGTTCATGTGGGGGTACAAGCCTGGGCTGATCGTTATAGTTACATACCTTTGATCGGCATCTTCGTTTTAGTGGCACGGGAGGTCGAGGTTATAGTTGGAGCCCGCAGGAAGGTCGCAATCATCGTCATAGGGTCGGTAACGTTACTACTTTCGAGCGCAACCTACCAACAGGTCGGCATTTGGCGTACCAGTGAAACCCTTTTCAGTGCGACAGTAGCACGGACCGATAACAACTTTATTATGATGCACAATTTGGGTGACGAGCTACTGCGACAGAACAGACTTGCCGAGGGCGTTCTGTTGCATAAACAGGCACTGAATCTGAACCGGAACGATCCTGAAAGTTATTTTTCCTACGGCAATGCTCTGCTCACGCAACACGAATTCAAGGAAGCAGAAAACCAGTATCGACAGGCATTACAACGGCGACCAAAGAGCAGTACCATCGGCAAGGTTTATAACAACTTGGCAACCGCCCTGCTCAACCAGGAGCGACCGAGTGATGCACTGGAAATGTACCGAACCGCCCTCAACAGAGCACCAAACAGCAAAACCGTACGGCAGAATATCAGTGCCGTTCTGCGGGACAACCCTGAACTGGCAGAGAGTGGTGAAAAATAAGGGAGTGACACTATGCAACTCAACAGTATGGAAGACTTCACCCGTGATCTGCGCTATCATGTCCGGAGAAATGACGACGGACAAATTGTACTGACCGCCCACCTGTCAGACCGTTTTCATGATGTCAGAATGGAAGTCCTTACGGACTACGAGAATCTTGCCATTATAGCAGCACAGGTAAATTTCATTCGCCACCCCTCCCCCGACTGTCCTTCTGTCGCGGTGCGCATGGAGCGACTGGTCGGCTTTGTTATTGGCAAAGGGCTCAATCGCAAGGTTCAGGAGGCATTCGGCGGCGGTGACGGATGCGGGAATCTGCGGGTCATGCTGCTTGGCCTGCTGCCGCTTGCTCTGAACGTCAAGGCGGCAGCAGGGTATCAGGAGGAGCAGCAGATGCTTGACGGCATTGGAAAAGAGTTGGCCGGAAGCTGTGGCGGGTACCTCAGAAAGTGACCACCTACGACTTTCTGCCCTGTCCGGCCTGT
>CAIRBT010000178.1 GCA_903876875.1 uncultured Geobacteraceae bacterium | reverse complement strand
TTTCAATCCTCACCCGCCCACGAAGGACGGGCGCACAGGCTATCAATTAGTGGCACATCGGGAAGTTGCGGTTTCAATCCTCACCCGCCCACGAAGGACGGGCGCACGATAGATACTCATGTCAATTCTCCTCTTAGTATTTTTGTTTCAATCCTCACCCGCCCACGAAGGACGGGCGCACTGTCCCCTTAAAAAGAGAACAGTTTCCAGCTTGTTACATCATGCATTCTGCGAACCCTATTCGCCATACTAAAAAAAATCGTTCAAAAAAATGCTCATCACATCCAACCCCTTGAAATTCATACATCGCGATACCCCCCAGCTTATAGCTTCCGCACCTGGTTCGCGTCACTACACAACAAGACTTTCCTCATCAAATAATATTGTCCTTGTCGAACCGTACTCTTCAACCATTTTTTCTCGCGGCTCAATTAACCGATAGAGCCTCAGATTATCCAGAAGCAGATTCACCTCCTTCAGCAGCCGCTTCCGCATCTGCTCATATTTCATCTCATCAACCTGACATTCAAACACCGATTTCTGAACCCGCTGCCCATAATTCTTGCACACCTGTGCCACCCGGCGTAAACGCTTTCTTCCCTCTTTTGTTTCGGTATTCACATCGTAACAGACAACTATCCACATAGATCAACCATGAACATACGGAACGTACGATTCGAGGTCGCCGCGCAAGTGTCTGGCCAGTAATCGCGCCTGAAGGAACGGGAGTAATCCGACAGGGCTTTTTTCTTTGAGTAGCGGGTGCTCCACCTCTTCCTGCTTGCGTTTTTGATATGCAGCAACCACCTCGCGACGCCCTTTCTCATTCAGGTACACAGCACCTCCGGGGCGTGGTTCGAAATGCTCGATGGTCACCTGCTTGCGGTTTATGAGGGTAATCGCAAGACGGTCAGCCATGAAGGCGCGGAACTCTTCCATAAGGTCGAGCCCCAGCGACGGCCTCCCCGGCCGGGGCACATGCAAAAAGCCCATTTGGGGGTCGAGTCCGACACCTTCAAGAGCACTTATGCAGTCGTTAAGCAACAGCGTGTAGAGAAATGATATAAGAGCGTTGACCGGATCGAGTGGCGGACGACGGTTGCGGCCGTTCATCGGCAGGCTTTCCCGCTCTGCCGCTTTCATCATCAACGGAAAAACCTCGAAATAGGCCGCTGCCGCTTCTCCTTCAAATCCGCGTACCTGGTTAGTGTCGTGTGCTGATTTTACGTGAAATAACACATCAGCTTGCACATCGGCAGCTTTGCGTAGACGCTGTTCTTCATTCGAATCGGTGGTCTCCCGTGCGCTCCGCATCAGTACATTGCGGGCGTTTTTTACTTTGCCGGCGGTCATGGAGGCGGCAAGGGACGTGGTATGGACAGCATCCTCCGCCACCCGGTACTGAGCCTGTCGCAACAGGACATTACCGCCGGTTTTGCCAACCATACGGCATTTGTAGCGACCGTTGCGGTCGAGGATGACCACGGCTCGGCCGTCATCTGCACACTTGCCAAGAAAAAACGGCGACATCATTACGTTGCCCATGGTAATAACCGAGCCCAGATGGTGAAGCGGCATCTGCATCTTCAGTTCCCCGCCAACCTCGACCCGCACGGTCTCATGGTCCAGAGAAAGGTAGGCACCTTGGGTCATTACGTAGAGGGTATTGAGTAGTTGTTTCATAGCGATACCTCGAATAATTCACGTGCCGCCCGTTTCACCCGTTGTTGCTCAGTCACAATGTCCGGCAGACAGGATTCACTAAGCGAGCAACCCGCACAGCGTTTGTCATGTACCGGTGGCGGAGTGATACCGTTCTCCAGCATCTCTCGAACCAATATGGTGACCCGTTCCACCTGCTTTCGCAGTGCGTCGGAAAACACAACCTCTCGCCGTTCTCTGGAACCGTGCCAGAAGATGGCACCCTTGGACACCGGCACCTTTAACATTTCTTCCAGGCAGATTGCCTGGGCACAGAGTTGAATAGATTCCGGCGTGCCTTTACGCTGGCGGCCCGATTTGTATTCCACGGGATAGGGGACGGTACCGTGGAACTCGACCATATCCCCTTTGCCGGTCAGGTTGAGACGGTGACACCAGAGCGGCAGGCTGCGCTCCTCCTTCATCCCACCGGTTTCATGGGACGATTCTTCGTGTACCCGGTCATGTACGTCTCGCCCACGCATGGTGTAAATGTTCTCGCTCCACACCTGTTCAACATGAATCAGTGCACACTGCCGTGGACAGTACGCGTAGTGTTCCAACGCGGAGATGGGGATGGGATCGCTGTTGTCAGGCATTATATACCTCGTCATGAAGCCAATTTTCCTGATTGTGTTGGATGTATTTCCGTATTTCGTCCCATTCAACGTCGTCACGGATCACCCGCTCGTAATAGTTGCGTTGCCAAAAACGACCAGGGAACGCCAGCCAACCAGCGGTTTTTACCCCCTTGATATATGCGTTGGTGGTCATTGTCTTAAACCAATTCATCACATCACCAACCGTAGGGGCGACCCCACGTGGTCGCCCGCCGTTGATTGTAGATGGCGGCGAAACCAAAGGCGGGCACCCCCCTGGGGATGAAATCACCGTCGATGATGATTGCGTAGGGGCGACCCCACGTGGTCGCCCGTTTTTGACGTCGGTTGCACACGGGGTTGAAATCAAAGGCAGGCACCCACCTGGGGATGAAATCACCGCCGATGATGATTGCGTAGGGGCGACCCTACGTGGTCGCCCGGTTTTGACCTGGTCACCCGGTTTTGATGTCGATATACATGGCGTCGAAACCAACGGCGGGCACCCACATGGGGGCGAAATCAAAGGCGGGCACCCACATGGGGGTGCCCCTACGGTGTCGGTTGCAATGTCTGATTGTCTGGTAATGACAACAATCCCGTGAAAATGATTGGGCATAACCACATATTCATCTACCGCAATTCCGGGAAACCGTTCTGGTAATTTCAACCACCAGCCAGTCACCATCTGTCCGGCGTCAGTCAGACGAACTGCCGCATTGGTGATTTCCCCGAGTAGAGACAACCGATCCTGCACACACACCGTAACAAAATACGCTCCCACCGAGGAGTAATCATATTCCGGCAACCGGATCGACCGCCGATGATGAATATCAGAATTAAATGCCATATTACACCGTAGGGGCGACCCCATGTGGTCGCCCGCCGTTGATGGTGATTGTTTTGGGATGATTCCCGTGCCGCTGCCCGGTCATGCTCGAAGGTGTTGCCAAAAAATTTCCTGAAGGTTTAAAGTAATCTCCTGAAAAGCCGGTCTCTTTGGTGTTAATACTCAACAGAAGTTACGCACCTTCAATGAGTTCCGGTTTTGGCCAGTTTTCCATTGTATCATCCGGACCCTTGCCGGCCTCGAAAGCAATATGACCGTCGTCGCCTACCGCAAGACTTCGATGTACTTTTGCTGATGACACCTGCCCACTGGCACAGCTATGCTCCCACCAGACCACTTTTAGTACCTCCATGCTCCCCTCTGGACGAGCGGATGAAGCATCATTTTCAAACAGTTTCGGTAACACTGACTTGATGGCTGCGGCATCATCGTCGCTAAAGCCAGTTTTAACGGAGAGTTGCGGGTTCATGCTACCGAAGAAAGTATAAATACCACGATCAACGCGGTGCTTCATGCCCATGGTATCGGAACCGCGTTTTGTTCCGTCACCTTCGCTACTGACACTCTTGGTTATCTGGGTGCTGGTGAGGCTGATAGGTGCAGTGCTGAATGCCGATTGTATACTGACCGGTCCGCGAATTCCGATGGAAACGCCTTTGTCATCACCACCTTCTTCCCCTTTTGCCTTTTTGACAGATGCCTTAAATGCAAAGAGCTGTCCGAAGGTGCGAACGTCAAACCAAGTTTCACAAGCTTTTCTCGCAATGTCTTCGGGCAATTTGATGCCAGTGAGAACTTCATCAGCCCGTGATTTAAGGCTGGGATGTTTGTCGTTCTTGTTATCATCGGATTGGACAAAAATGGTTGCACCAGCCTCCATCAGGCGGTTACGAATCTTGCGTTTGATACAGACATCGGATACTTCGCCATTTCCTTCGTAAATGGTGCGAGGGCGGTTACCATTAAGCGGATCGCCATTTGGATTGGCGTTGGTTACTTTAAAAACTACGGCAAAATCGATTTTTTTACTCAGACTCATGGTCGTTCTCCTTTGATTGAGTTTGTTTTAGTCCGCTGTCTTGTCTGATTCATCTGCATTGCTTGTCACATCCTGTGCAGCAACTGGTTTTAGAGCTGATCTCTGACAGTGATAGCCAAGTAAAAACTCCCCACTCAATCTGTCGTCTCGTGTGTAATCTTCCGGGGAGTGGAACATGCCATGCACGGTATCAATGAGTGACAAAATCTTGTGTGCCCTGCCACCAAGTCTTGTTTTGTATGGAACCAGGCCAATCTCCAATGTACGCCATGTGCTGTAGGGATGATCGGCAAAGTACTGCATCATCCTTTCCGCATTTGTGGGGCGTTTTTCGCCGGCAGCATTGATAGCCCACTGTTCCAGATTTTCCGCCAATGCCAACAGCCTGCCATACAGGTAATTCCGATTAGTCCGTGTTTCTTCCAATGCCATGTTGTACTCCTCCTTTTCATTCTGTTTTCTGTACAACGCACAAGCTATTCCAAGGGCTTTTTCCCATTCCCAATACTCAACGCCATTCCGATTGCTGGCACGCCTGATGCATGACTCTACAAGGTCGCGCGGTATTGCTGCCGCATCAATAATGCAAGGGAGTATCCGTTCAATAGTTGCCTTGCGGAGCTTGTCATCAATTCGTCTGCCAAAAGCCACCTCTGCAATATCCCGTGGCGCAGGCGCACCGTAAAATATTTTGTCCTTGCCAAAATACTGCTGCCAGCAACAGCCGGTATGCCATGCCTCTATCCGCTTCAGAAACTCAGAACAGGTCAATTCCCGGTAATAGCTGATCGCCATGCGCCCTGGCGAAGCAGAATCAAGGCCGATAACAACAACATTATCAGTTGCTGTTAGCGTTACGGTGTAGCCCGCTATTTTTTTCTTTAGCGCCAAGCTGACTTCCTGTGCGGTGTAACTGATTTTAGGCGTATCTTCATTCCGTTTATCTCCAAAAAGGAACGATAAGGTGTCTGCTTGCGGATCAGGTATGTCAGCACCGGAAACAGCCCATGCCACAATAGCTTGATCACCATCACGTCTACCCTGCCGGGCAATAAGCCATCGCAAGGCACTATGGGCTTTTTGAGTTACCTGAAAGCCGATGCAGCAAGCTTCAGCTGCAGTCGTAAATCGGCCCCTGAAGGTATAGCCAGACTGATCATTTGACGAGATAATCTTTGCCTTATCACCATCATTGCGAATCTTTGCCGGATGTTGAACTGCCAGTGGCACTTCTGTCCCCGTCACGAAGCATAACGAAATAATATTTTTAATGTTTACATAGTAATCTATCCATGACTGCCATAATCTACTATCAAGCCAAACTTCAGGCAGCGGGTTGCCCGGTTTTACAACGCACCAGCGAATGAATGCGTCAGCTTGCCATGGTTTCTTGTTCCCTTTGTTGTCAGACCCTCCGGGAAGAAGTTTAAATATTTCCGGTATATTCTCGTCTTCAGTCCAGACATCCAACAGCTTATTACCAGCATCCGCATACAAAATTGATGCATTAATAAGGTCTTCAATAACCCGCTCTTTTGCTGTATATGCGGCTATTGCCTGGAGCTTCCACTGGCTACCATCGTAATTGATCCATTCTTTCAGAAGTATCTTATACAGATTAAAACAGTTTTTTTTCTCTCCGCCATATGAAGCATAGTCCTCTGCTACGTACTGTAGTTTGTCGCACAGAGGATGGGGTGTCGCGCCACTTGTTCTGCCCGATGACTCCTCGGTTGCCGGAATTATTGTTCTTGATTCTCCCTTTGGTACGACTGCCGCTCGTAAAAAATTACCTTCGGCATCAATTGTAATTGTTACATGGGCATTTTGCGTTGTGTGGCAAATGGGTAATAACGGCACCGCATCTTCGCGGCAACCTATTGCTCCCGTGTTATTCTCATACGTTTGATACAGCTTCTCTATCCAGCTCATCCCGCAGTCCCTCCTCGTGCAGCCCAATGGTGCTGGGCGGATTGGGAATCATCTCCCGTACAAACTTGCGTACTGTACATGCTTTTGGTGCGGTAAATTCCACAACTCCATCTTTCATCACCGGTCGCCAGAATCGGCTGTGAAGCTCTTTGGTGCCTGTTTCGTCAGGGTAGTCAAAGCCATGGAACATAAGCCCGTATTCCAGCTCGCCGTAATCGTCATACTCTCCATTGCCTTCACCAAATACGCATGGCTCCACATACCCCTGACATTCTCTGGTACCTAAAAAAATATCCTGCCGACCACCTTTTTCAAGCATCCGCGTGGCAACATGCCAGTGTTTAGATTCATCTCGATCGGAGGCCAGATCATTACGGTAGGTATTCCATTCAAAATGGGCTTGAACCTGGTATTCAACATCGGCGAGATAGGTGTAAATTGCTAAAGAGTTGCCTCCGCTGAATACCAGCGGTTTCATGCTTTTTGATTGGGTGCGGATACGTTTCATGACCCGCACCTTGTCAATTATCCAGATAAACGTCGGTTTCCAGTAGATGGATTTTGCCACCCCCTTAAGTGCTTCGTAGGTCGGAATATGATACGAACATTTTTCGCCGCCGATTTTGGTCAACGGATCGGTGAAAAGGGCAAAACGCCCTGTTAACTTGAAATTTATTTGGCTCCTCACGCCTACCTCCTTCATGTGATTATGGTTTTCATTTCAGCTACTTCATCACAGTCTGCTCCAAAATCGTTATTGTAGTGCCGCTCATCGAGATAATAGATACCACTGCCAGCCCATACCTCTTCCAAGGCCCGTTTCTCTTTCAGTTTTGCCATCTGGTATGGAAACAGGTTCACAGAAAAGCGTTGTGCTTCTCGTAATAATTTTGAACACTCTTCGCCGTGATGGGTCATCAGCTTGGTGATTATATGTTCCCCCTCCCCGTAGGGCACGATTACCCCCTCTGTCGGTGAGTCAATGACCCTGAATGCCTTGGCGGCACTCATGAATGCCTGACGTAGTGGAGTAGGTGGAGCTTTGCGCAGGTTGTTTTTGTATATTTCAACCGCGTTGTTATTTGTCGAGAAGAGGGTCAGCAGGCTGTCTTTGCCAACAATGTTCTTAATATCTTTGCCTGATACGGGAAAAATCATTTCGTGGGAACGGTTGAAAAAGTAGTAGAAGTAATAGCGTTCCATCACTTTTGGACTTTGCAGGTTGTGGTCAAATGCAGCCGGTTCGTTCTGGTATTCATCTAATACCCGTCTGGATATCTCTTGTGCTGTTCTAATGTCCGGCAGGCTGTTCAAGTTTTCGTTTGCCGCATTAACAATCAACACCTTGCCCGTATCTCGCAATCCATTCCGATTGCACCGTCCGGCTGCCTGGGCAATGGAATCAAGCCCGGTCAAATAACGGATGACCGAGCCAAAATCAACATCTACCCCGGCTTCGATCAATTGGGTGCTGACACAGATAACCGGCTGCGGATTTCCAGGGTCAAGGCATACCTTCATCTTGTCGAGTACGGCCATGCGATGAGCCGGGCACATACTGGTGCTCAGGTGGTAGACATGTTTGGTCGAACCGCGCAGACGCTCAAAAAGCTCTTTTGCTTGAGACTTCTTGTTGACGATAATCAGTACACTACCGCTTGTTTCAAGCTCATCCTCCGCTACTTTTGTTATTTCATCGACCGTCCAGCCGCCTATCTTGCAAATATTTACAATTCTAGCGCGATGCAGATCGTGAAAAAGTTTATCTACATTCGGCATCATCTCCGGGTTTGCAGACAGCTTGGCCGCTCCTTTCTTTTCACAAACCCGATCAAGCAACGGCTGTGTGGCGGTGCAGAAAACGGCTGTTGAACCGCACTGACTGACCAGAAAATTGATGGCGTTATTAAAAAGATGGATGGTTCGAATCGGGATAGTCTGGATTTCGTCAAAGACGATTACCGCGTTGGCAAGCTGGTGCAGGCGACGGACACCACGGGTGCCAGCGGCAAAAAGAGTTTCCAAAAATTGTACGGCGGTGGTGTAAATAATGGGAGCATCCCAGTTTTCAGACAATAGTTTGCTTTCGTTGGTATCCTGCTCAGGGGTGAGGTTTGAATGGTACTCTAATACTACCTGCTCACCAATCAACTCCTGAAAGGCAAAAATCGATCTGGCAACACGGGCATTCTGGTCGATGATTGATGTAAACGGGATAACATAGATGATTCGATCCATACCGTATTTGGCGGCATGATGCAGGGCAAAGCGGAGACTTGCCAGAGTCTTGCCGCCACCGGTTGGCACCGTAAGCTGAAACAGCCCCTTCTCCCGTTCCGCACTCTGTCGGCAGGCGTTAGAAATGTCCGCTCTGATGGTGTCAATGTTGTTTCGCTTTGTTAACCCGGCAAGGTTCGCCTCAAGAATGCTGCATAACAATTTCCAGTCCGGCTTGGCTGATACTGTGCGTTCCGCCGAATTTAGCCGATCCGCATCTATCAAGGTGCTGAAGAGAAAGCGAGTGAGAAAGCCCACCATGAATTGGCCTGTCTCAGGTGATGTCGAGATTCTTTTCAGTTGCTCAAGTCGGAGCATGAACTCGTTTTCCAGTGTCGGTGAAAGCAGAAGTGCTCGGGAACGGTTTAAAATGGCTGTTTCCATAAGCCTGAGAACATCTTTGTAATGGGTTTTTTCATCCGGTTTTCCCATCCTTTTGCCGAAAACATCCGTGCCATCCGGTGAGAGACAGTCAATTAAGCCGGAATGATGAGAGGCGATGCAAAGTGCCATGATGCTTGCCGCAAGTTGCTGAAATGGCGATTTACCGCTCTCACGCCAGACAAACTGTGCCCCAGCAGTCGAATGATCATTTTTTCCTCTCGACTTGCGAGGGTCAATATAATCCTCATCATCCGGTTCAAGCTGCCCTTCAGATGATCGGATGTAATCTTGAAACAACTTTGATGTTTTACCAGGATCGTGTAGCAGACCCATTAATATGCCAAAAGCAGGAAGACCGACTTTTGCGGCAAATATTTCTGCTAAATGGGCAACTCCTTCGAGATGTTCCCTCAAGCTTTGTGGTGTACCATCAGACTGACGATATCTGGCAATAGCGTGTGGTGGTGATGTGTCTTTCATGTGGCGCCAATGATTCCAACAGACACCACTATGCTCAAATTCATTTCCCAACCTCCTCAGAATGCTCGTGATGTTAAAAACATAATATTGGTTGATGTTATGAGCTGAATATACAAGTTTCTGTCTCATAAGTGCATATAATCTTTGCTAATTAACATCCTGTGAAATCAAAAAATCGCTTATGTACGGTTACATATGTATAGATTTTAAAAAACGATGTCCGTACCTTGCTGCAAAAGCTGATAGGGTCGACATGGTGGAATAAAACGAATAATAAAAAGACCTCTGAAAGTGGGAGGGGAAGGGGGGAATTGCGGGAATATGTGTGGTTGAAATCAACAGCGGGCACCCACATGGGGGTGAAATCAACGGCGGGCACCCACATGGGGGTGCCCCTACGGTGTTGCTGGTTGGGTATTTGATTGTTCGGTAATCATATTAATTGTGTGAAATATTTTACATTACATGTCACGTTACCCGTAGGGGCGACCCCATGTGGTCGCCCGGTTTTGGTATGGTCGCCCGGTTTTGGTGTGGTCGTCCGGTTTTGAAGGAGGTTATATAGGGTTGGCTTGAACCCAACGGCGGGCACCCACATGGGGGTGCCCCTACGGTGTTGATGGTTGGGGTATTTGATTGTTCGGTAATTATATTAATTCTTTGAACTATGTTGCATACATGCCATGTTACACGTAGGGGCGACCCCATGTGGTCGCCCGGTTTTGGTGTGGTCGCCCGGTTTTGGTATGGTCGTCTGGTTTTAACGGTGGTCACCCGGTTTTGGTGTGGTCGCCCGGTTTTGACGGTGATGAAGGTAAAAAATAATACCGATTTTATATATACTGTTTTGAAAGTGGCAGCGGTGTGGATAGAATGTCCTTGATTTAGTGAGTCTTCTTGTCGTAATGTTCAGCATGATTAAAAGGCATCTAATAGTGCTGTAACTCGTTTGTCACCTGGTGGAGAGGTCTTCTCCGGCGGCTTCAAGAAGGTAAAATTTTTCTTGCCGCATACGAAGATATTCTCTCTCGTAACAGTACGGAGGGGCTCCTGGCAATGGGGCGTTTCACATTCAGGTTCTAACGGGGGCTCCATGAAATTTGATACCGCTACGATAGTCTGTATCAGCATCGCCATCGATATCGTTTTTGTGCTGATACTGCTTCACACGTGGCGTACCAGGACAACGTATGCCGGATTTGTTACCTGGATTATTGGTACCGCCTGTTGGTCTATCGGCTCTATCCTGGTAATGTTGTTCCCCACGCTCCACCCCCAATTCATTCCCAAAATTGTGGGCAACGTCCTGATCATGCTACACCCCCTGCTACTGTATGAGGGGATCAGGCAGTTCCACGGCATTCGTATACGGTGGTGGGGGACTCCGCTTAATGTGGCACTGGTGCTGGCGGGGATACTAAATCAACTCTACTTCTTCTATGTTGTGGAAAATGTTGTTGCACGGTCTGTAGGCATCGGCCTTATTATGGCCATACTCTTTATGCGTGTTTCTCTGGAAACACTTTTTTATGCAGCAGCCCGCCGTTACTCAATGCAATGGTTCCTGTCTGTCAGCCTGTTGCCACTGATAACTCTGCTTCTGGTGCGCGGTTGGGTTTTGCTCTCCGGTTCCCCTCTGCATACTTTTTCCGCCATGATTGCCAATGATACCTTGCTGGGGTGGATTAATCTCTACGCAATTTTTGGCGAGTTGTTTATCGCGTACAGCTATCTTTCACTTACCAGTGCGCGGGTTGAGGAACAGCTGAAGCTAAGTGAACAGCTTGTTATTGAGGCCCATGCTACGGAAAAGGAAGCTCGAATTCTGCAGGAACGCTTTCTTGACATGATTTCCCACGAATATCGGACACCACTGGCCATTATTCAGGCGAATATTGATATTATGGAGTTGAAAGAGCAGCCGCTCAGCCATGGCTACTCCGGTTATCTGGAGAATATGCAGTATGCCGTTGAACGGTTAGTCGATGTTTTTGATGCAACCCGTCGCCGTAAAGACTTTGAACTTATTACTCTGGAGCCGGAATTTACCTTGTTTACTATTGAACAGTGTCTTCATGAGTCACTGGCCGCAGCAACGGTATTCTGGGGTGACCGGTTCATCTGTGTGAAAACTCCTTCCCCTGACTATTGGCTCTTTGCAGATCGTAGTCTGTTGAGAACGGTCATTCTCAATCTGCTGGACAATGCCGCTAAATACTCATTGCCCGACCTCCAGGTCACGGTGCGTGTCGATATTCGGGACGAGCAGATGGAACTATCCATCGCCAATCATCCGGTAATGATGCTGCCAAAGAATAGTGAAGAGCTATTCAAACGGTTCAGCCGTGGCTCAAACAGCGCGAATACGGGGGGAACCGGTCAGGGGCTCTATCTAGCCCGTGGTATTGTTGAGCAACATGAAGGGACGCTGGAACTAACCGTTGATGCACAGGGTGATGTGGTCGCACTGCTCCGGTTGCCGCTTGCTTCCCGTTTCGGGCAGGTTACCGGTACCGATAGGGGAGGCTCTGTTCCATTTCGTTCCAATGTGTGCTAATTCGTGGGTGGATTTTATCTGCTGCTTCCCTGTATAGTCAGTTTCAGTTATGTACCGGAGGAAGCCCGTGTCCGTTGAGCCGATCAGTATTATCATCGTTGAAGATGACCAGGTGTTGCGTGAGAGTATTGGTGAATATCTGACCCTTGCCGGTTATCAGGTCACTGGTGCGGGGACTGGTCGTGAGTTCTACCGTGCGCTGGATCATGGTTCATACGTTATTGCCATTATTGACGTCGGTCTGCCGGATCAGTCAGGCTTGGTACTGGCGGACTATCTTCGTGACAATACGAATATGGGAATCATTATCCTGACCGCACGGGTTGGCGAAGAGGATCAGCACAAGGGGTACCAGGCCGGAGCCGACCTCTACATGACAAAGCCGGTGAGCGTGCGGGTGTTGGCATCGGCCGTTGGGCAGCTGGCAAGTCGGCTTACCAAATCCCCCGTGGCAATACCTCGGGAAGAATCCTCATGCTGGGAACTGGATCAGGCACTCTGGACCCTCACCTCTCCACAGAAAGGTATGATTGATCTCACCTCCATGGAAATGGAATTCCTTAAATTACTGGTACAGTTGCCCGGCAGTGTCATCACCAGAGAATGTCTGATAAAACAGCTCTATCCGAACCGAATTGATGATTATTCGGGGCGGGCACTTGACGCCCTGGTGCGCAGGTTACGGGAAAAAATATCCTGCATAACCGGCAAAGCCAACCCGGTCAAATCCTCCTACGGGGTTGGTTTCAGTTTTGCCGAGCCGGTGTGTGCCCCGTAGGAGTATGTTTGGTGACCACCGTGTCACTTCAGTATTTCCACCATCCCCTCTTATCCACTCCTACTACTGTTCACTGTTATGTTAAACAACGACTGTTGGGCAAAGCAACGCGTGCCCAACAGCCTGCTGCCAATCCAGATTCCTCAGAAAACAGCCTCGATTTCCCCTTGTTCCATTTCGTTCCGATTCGTTCCAAAGCGTGGGTGGCATTAAAATTGATTTGAGGATACAAAATACCAACCTTATCCTTTAAGTCATATTGCCGTGGAGTTTCTATGTCCAGTTCACCCGCCGTCCCGTTCACCAGCAATCAGATCGTTTTTATTGATACCACTGTCGCCAATGCCGATGTTCTTCTGGCTGGAATTGATGCCAGTTTTCAGGTGGTGTACCTGAATGGTGCAACTTCTGCACTGGAGCAGATGGCTGCCGCTCTCACGGGTCACACCGGCATCGAGGCGATCCATCTTATCAGTCACGGCAGTTCCGGCACGCTCGCTCTCTCAGGCGGTGCTCTGACAACCGCCTCCTTTACCGACCCGGCAAATGCCGCCGCTTTGCAAACAATCAAGAGCAGCCTGACCGCTACGGCCGACTTTCTGCTCTACGGTTGCGATGTGGCGGCGGGTTCAGGTGGCACCGCCTTTATCAATGCTCTGGCAAATGCCACCGGAGCTGATGTGGCGGCTTCGACGAACCCGACCGGGGCGGCGGTACTGGGGGGGGATTGGGTGCTGGAGGCGCAGACCGGGGTGATTGAGGCGAATGTAATAGATTCTACTGCGTATGCAGATCTGTTAGCTAACTACATTGGCACAGCGGACTGGACTTTATCTCCTGTATCAATAGCTCAGTATAAAAGCAACCTGCAATACTACCTGGATAACCCTTCTGTGAGTACTTACACTACAGGCGACATTGTCAGTTCATATCCTGATCCGATTTTGCCAGGATGGTATATTATGGAAGGTCCTACCGTTTCATCTATATCGATAACTGGTATAAGTGGCTTGACTGAGGGTTTTAACTTATATTTAACCGCTATCTTTGATATCAATGTAGACATTCTTGCGAATGGAACTGAAATAACCATTACACCTGATAGTCATTACGACACGCTGTCTTCTCATTATAAACCCGAACCGGATGCTTTCGTTGGCGTAACGATGCTATTTGGTGCTGGCTACGATATTACCAAGCTGACCGCCGGAACACATACCATTAATTTTACTATTACTGAAACTGTCTCTAGCGTGGTTGAGGTAACAAGTTATACGCTGAACCTTATTATCCCCAGTCTGAATACTGCACCTACGACCAGCGCCAGCAGCGTTTCAGGTAATGAAGATACCGCCATAACCGGAACTGTCGTATTTGCAGATACTGAAAACAACGTTGTCAGCTTTGCCGCGACTGCCCCTGCCCATGGCACGTTAAGCGCCATAAGCGCCACCGGCGGTTTCACCTTCACACCGGAAGCCAACTGGTATGGACAAACCAGCTTCAACGTCACGGCAACCGATGCAGGCCCCCTTACATCCACTCCCGCCTCGACCGTCACCATTACTGTCAACAGCGTCGATGATCCCATTGTCTGGACCACCGGCTTGCCGACAAACCAGTCCTGGACAAGCCAGGGAATAAACAGTTACACTTTTAGCCCCGGCGCAACGGACGTTGACAACACTCCTGCGTACTCCTATTCCGGTATGCCCTCCTGGATGACCGCCCTGGCGCAGAATAATCAGATCACTTTTTCCGGCAACCCTGGTACCGACGCCGCATCAAGTTACGCCATAACTGTACGCGCCACTGGTGAAGCTGGGGATTATAAAGAGAAAACGTTCATCATCGCGATCGGGACAGACGATCAGGTGAACGACGTCCCGACCACAAGCACCGGTACACGCACATGTGCCGAGGATGATAAAATAACCTTTACTGCCGCTAACTTCTCCTTTTCGGATGGGGACTCTTCCGGCAATTACACCCGCAGCAGCATCATAATCAAAACTCTGCCGGAACATGGCACATTCACCCTGGATGGCGTTGCCGTTGCTGTTGACGATGTTATCCTGACTGCCGATATCGGCATGCTGGTCTTTACCCCCGATGCGGATTACAACACCACTGCTGCCGGTGCTGACTCTACGGTTGGTACGGTTCATTTTGACTTTCAGGTGAGCGATGGCCTGGCACATTCCAGTACAGCTACCATGACGCTGATCATCACTCCGGTCAACGATGCGCCGACGGTTATTAACCCGCTTGAAAATCAGATACAGCTACACGCCGGTGCGATTGTGCCGTACAGCTTTACCCAAAACCACTTCGCCGAGATAGCTACCGCCGCATTTTCCGACATAGACTCTGCAACCCTGACCTATACCGCCCAGGAGTTTGTCGGCGGGGCACTCCACGCCTTACCGACCTGGCTGCATTTTGATGCGACAACCCGCACCTTCAGCGGCAATCCGCCGGTCGGCAGTCTTTCGCTGGTTGTGCGTGTCACCGCCAGTGACGGCGCTACCATCCCGCTGAGCGTAACGGACGACATCAACTTCACGCTGATTCAGGCTGTTGACAATAAATACACTCTGCCGGCTCCACCGATGGAAGACCCTCCGGTGCCGGTGACGGTCATCAACAGTCTGTCGCTTCCGTATCGTGTCATTGTGACCGACCTTGATGACCATCGGACGGTTATTACGGAAGGTACGGGGGATACGGAACTGCTGGCTCCCAAAGGGGATGTGACCGTTCAGAATGACGGTACTGGTACGACAGTGGTTGAGGACGTGATCGACAAAAAGACGGTCACCATCACCGGTGTCGGCAACACCACGGTGGCCAATCCGGACGGCGACGTAATAATCGATAACCAGGGTGACGGCCTGGTCACCGTAACCGACCTGATAACCGACAAAACCGTCCACACCATTGGAGATGGCCCGGCGACCATTGCCGATCCCGCCGGGGACCTTACGGTTGACAACACCGGATTGGGGATCGTCAAGGTTGACGGGGCGAACGTGGACAGCACCGTGACGACGACCGGCGACAAGCCGGTGATCGTCTGTAACCCCGACGGCGACCTGACTATTCACAATATCGGCACCGGGCTGGATACGGTAACGGATCTGAAAGACAAGCAGACGGTTACCACGACCGGCACCGGCGATACGACAGTGGCAGACCCGAGCGGCGACCTTACGGTAAAGAACAGCGGCGACGGGATCATCAAGGTTGACGGGGCGAACACCGACAAAACGGTGACGACGACCGGTGACAAGCCGGTAATCGTCACAAACCCGGACGGCGACATAACGATTGAGAACCTCGGCCTTGGGTTGGACACGGTAAAAAACCTGATCGACGGCAAGATGGTTACGACGACCGGCACTGGCGATACCACCGTAGAAGACCCACGCGGAAACCTTGCGGTTGCCAACAGCGGCACCGGGATTGTCAAGGTAAATGGTGCGAACGAGAACAGCATCGTGAGTACGACCGGCGACAAAGAGGTGATAATAAGCAACCCTGACGGGGACGTAACGATTCATAACATCGGTCTTGGTCTGGACAAGGTAACCGACCTGCTTAACGGTAAAATAGTCACTAC
>CAIRBT010000177.1 GCA_903876875.1 uncultured Geobacteraceae bacterium | reverse complement strand
GCCTCTAGGAGCCTGTCGGACTTAGGAGAAATCTACTGCAAATCCGTCTGAACGGATCATATTTCACCGCTTTTTCGGTCAATAGAACGACTATTGACCTTCAAAATCGTCGAAATCTGCTCTCGCCCAGCCGAATTTTCGCGACGATTCCCTCAGTCCGACAGGCTCCTAGCGGGTTCGCTTCTCCGGCCGCTCTATTTCAAACTTATCCAGTCGGTACTGGAGGGTTTTATAACTCATGCCGAGCAGCGGTGCCGCCTTACCGATGACCCCCCCGGCCCGTTCCATGGCCTGTTCAATCATCCCTTTTTCAAATTTTTCAAAATCGATCCCCTCCGCAGGCAGATCAAAATCGATTCCCCCTGGCGTCCCCCCCGCAGAAATTTCAGCAGGCAGGTCAACCGGCTCGATATAATTGCTCTCCGCCATGAGAATCGACCGTTCAATGACCGATTCCAACTGCCGAACGTTACCGGGCCAACTGTAGTTCATCAGCAATTTAAGTGCCTGCCGGGAGATGCCGTCCATGGTGATACCGGCCGCCTTGCCATATTTTTCCAAGAAGAATTCTGCCAGGGTTTTGATATCGCTCCCCCGCTCCCGAAGCGGCGGCAGGTTGACCCGGATGACATTGAGCCGATAAAAAAGATCCTCCCGAAAGGCACCTTTTTTGATCTCCTGTTCCAACTCCTTGTTGGTGGCCGAAACCAGCCGCACATCCAGGGAAACATTCACTTTCCCGCCGACCCGACGAATTTCCTTCTCCTGAATGGCACGCAGCAGCTTTGCCTGCATGGCCACGTTCATTTCACCGATTTCATCGAGAAAGACCGTCCCCCCGTTGGCCGCCTCAAAAATACCGATTTCACGAGCATTGGCACCGGTAAAACTCCCCTTCTCATGGCCAAACAGTTCACTCTCAATCAGGGTATCCGGAATAGCGGCACAGTTAATGGCAATGAACGGCTTATCACTGCGGGGGCTCCCCTCGTGGATGGCCCGGGCAATCAGCTCCTTGCCGGTTCCCGATTCCCCCACGATCAACACAGTGGAATTTGACGGAGCTATTTTGGCGATGACCCGGAACACCTCCTTCATTTTCGGATGTTCCCCCTGCATATTGGGCACCGTGGCGATGGAATCAATCCGCTTCTGCAATACCCGGTTTTCCCGCATCAGGTTGATCCGCTCAAAGGCACGCAGCAAAGTCAGCACCAGATTATCCCGCTCCAACGGCTTTTCCAGATAATCAAAGGCCCCCTTGCGCATCGCCTCCACTGCCGAATCGACAGAACCGTGGGCGGTCATCATAATGATACATTGCTGGGAATTATCGGCCAACACCTTTTCCAGCAGATCAAGGCCGCTCTGCCCCTGCATCTTGAGGTCGGTCATGATTAGATCGAACTCCCGCCGTTCCAGTTGCTCCAACGCCTCACGCACCCCCGGCACATCGACAACGTCGTATTTCTCACCTTTTAAAATCAGGTTAAGAATATCCCGTTGCCCCTTTTCATCATCAACAATGAGTATACTACCCTTGCTTTTCATGATTCCCCATTCCGGTACTCAAATTTCCGCAGCTTGCAGCGGCAGGGACACCGTAAAGGTGGTACCGACACCGACCGTACTTTCCACCCCGATTTCACCACCATGTTCCTTAATAATCCGTTCAGTTATGGCCAGACCGAGACCGATACCCACATCTTTGGTGGTGAAATAGGGCTGGAATATCTTGGAAATATCGTCGGGAGAGATGCCATTCCCCTGGTCGCAAAAAGTCAGGTGTACCGTATCTCCTTCACACACTGCTCCCAGCGTGATGGTACCACCATCCGGCATGGCCTGGGCGGCATTGGAAACAAAATTCAGAATACAGTTGCGAAACAGCTCGCCGTCAATCCAGAGGGGGGGGAGGCCCGGGGGGAGTTGTTGTTCCACCACGACATGCTGCTCGACCAAACGGCTCTGCAACACCGGCAGCACCTTGTCGAGCAGCTCGCCATAGACCACAGCGGAGCGGCGCAACTTGAGGGGGCGGCCATAGTTCATGAAGTTGACCACCATATAGTTGGCACGGCGCACCTCTTCTTTGATATTGCCGGTCAGCTCTTCAAGCTCGGCACATTTATCACCGCAGAGCGGCAGCATCTCCCGCTTCAGGTGGTCAATAGCAAGGCTAATATAATTAAGTGGGTTGCGGATTTCGTGGGCAATACCGGAGGCCAGTTGACCGACCCGGGACAGGTGCTCCGCTTCGTAGAGACGCTTCTCCAGGGCTTCCCGTTCCCGGAGCTTTTCAACCATATTATTGAAACCTTCCGCCATCTCACCGATTTCGTCACTACTCTCCACCGGTATGGTCACCGACAGATCACCGGCTGAAATTCGCTTGAAGTCCTCCACCAGATTTTTAATCGGTGTGGTATAGCGGCGGGCGAGGAAGATAGTCAGGGCGATGCCGACCGTAAACACCATGCCGGTGGCAAAGAGACGTCTGATAAAGTTGGCCCGCTGAATATCCCGGATATTGTCCAGCATCATGTTAATCTGAACGTAGCCGAGCTGTTCATCGCCGACAATAACCGGTACCACCACCTCGTATGGTTTTTGGGAAAGCACCGCCCCCCCCACCGGACGACGTACGGCGTGAACCCCCTTCTCAAGCTTTTTCAGCTCCCGCTTCTTGCCGATTTTTTCCGGGTCGGAAGAGTCAACGATCTCACCTTCGGAGTTGATGACGTTAATCTCGTTGATCCCCTTTTCACGGGCTTTTGTCAAAAATTCGGTCAGGCGAGATGTTTCGGCATCGGAGGTAAGATCCTCGATACTCATCTGAATCGCCTTGGAGATTTCCTGGGAACTGTCCTGAATCTCGTTTACCAGATCGGTCTGGGCAAACTGATTCAGAATAAACAGCGTCAGCATCGCCAGCACCAAAAGCGACATCATGATTATAATCAACTTGGCGTTCAGTCTCATGACGGGTGACTATTCCACCATTTCACCGATCAGATCGTAGTCCGAAGAGTCGGTGATTTTAAGGGTGACGATGTCACCGATTTCAGCATTGCCGGAGGTGATATACACCTGGCCGTCGATGTCCGGTGCCTGCCGCGAGGAACGTCCCTTTAGCAGCAGTTCGGTTTCTTCGCTGTACCCCTCCACAATGACCTGTTCCAGAGTGCCGATCAGGGTACGGTTATGGCGGAACGACAGCCGCGCCTGAGCCCGCATCAGCTTACGGTACCGCTCCCGCTTGACCCGTTCGGACACTTGATCCGCCAGGGTTGCCGCCGGAGTTCCTTCTTCCCGCGAGTAGCAAAAGACACCCAGGCGGTCGAAACCGGTCTGCTCAACGAAATGGGTCAGGGTGGCAAAATCCTCCAGCGTCTCGCCGGGGAAACCGACAATCAGCGATGTGCGAAGGGCGATGCCAGGAATTTCACTGCGCAGCTTACCGATCAGCTCCCGTATCTGCTGTTCAGAACTGCGCCGTTTCATGGCCTTCAGTATTGGATCGGAAATATGCTGAATTGGAATATCAAGATATTTGCAGACCTTCGGCTCATCGCGAATCAGGGAGATCAGACTGTCGCTGATGCCATCGGGATAGGCGTAGAGCAGGCGGATCCAGCGGAGGCCATCAATGGCTGCCAGCCGCTTGATCAATGTTTCCAGCGTGGTGCCCTCGTCAAGGTCACTGCCGTAGCGGGTAATATCCTGGGAGATGACATTGATCTCCTTGACACCACGGGCAACCAACCGTTCCGCCTCGGCCACCAGTGCTTCAAGGGGGCGGGAGCGGTAGGCACCCCGCAGAGTCGGAATAATGCAGTAGGAACAATTATTTGAGCACCCCTCGCCGATTTTCAGATAGGAAAACCAGGCCGGCGACGAATTAAGGCGGGGCAGATTTTCATCATAGATGAAATCCGGATCCCCCACATAGCGAAGCTGCCCCTCGGTGCCGCTTTTCTCCGCCAGTATTTCGGCGATACGGGGGTAGTCGCCGGTGCCGATGAAGATATCCACCTCCGGCAGTTCGGCAGACAGCTCCTCCTGGTACCGCTGGGGAAGGCACCCGGAAACGATCAGGGTGTGGCAGCGGCCATCATGCTTGCGCTCCGCCAGGTCGAGGATCGCGTCAATGCTCTCCTGCTTGGCCTCCTTGATAAAGGAACAGGTATTGACGATGATGACATCGGCATCCTTTTCATCCATGGTGATCTCGTACTCCTGCTTCGAGAGCACACCGAGCATGACCTCGGCATCCACCAGGTTCTTCGGACAGCCCAGGCTGACCATGCTGACTTTCTGTTTTCTGATTTCGCTCACGGATACCTCGTATGGGTTATGGTATGTTCGATATATATTGCCACGGCATCGGCACCAAGGAGCCTACTCCCGGAAATTGGTAAACTGCATCTCCACGTCAAGCTCTTTCCCCTTCAGCAGTTGAATGGCATCCTGCAGATCATCCCGGTTTTTGCCGGTGACTCGCACCTGATCGTCCTGAATCTGGGCCTGTACCTTCAGCTTGCTCTCCTTGATGACGGCGATAATATCCTTGGCCTTCTCCTTGGAGATACCCTGCTGAACGGTGATAATCTGCCGCACCATCCCCCCGGACGCCGGTTCAACCTTGCCGTACTGCAACGCCTTGATGGAGATATTCCGCTTGAGGAACTTGGACTGCAACACATCAATAACCGCCTTCAGCTTGTAATCATCATCGGCAAGCACCTTGACCGAATCCTTTTCCGGCGTAATCTGGCTTTTGGAACCTTTAAAATCGTAGCGCTGGCCGATCTCCTTAACCGCCTGATTAACGGCGTTATCAACCTCCTGCATATCTACTTTTGAGACGATGTCAAATGACGGCATGACGAAACCTCCCTGGCTGTTATTATTGATTTATAACCTGAACCCCTTGCGGGATTTTAAAATTGAATTTTCCATCGGCAATTCCCTTGTTGACCCGAGCCCGGCTGTAGTCAATGCGGGTCTGATTGCCCGCGGCATCATGAACCACTGACGCAACCACCGGAAAGACATTTTTCACATCACCGGATGAACGCAACTGTTCAACCGCCTCTCCCAGCACCGTCAACTGCAGCCGTGACAAAGCCGCACTCGGCTTTTTCGGTGTTAGTTCAAGATGGTAATTTCCGCTTTTATCCTGGGACTCGCTGGCAAAAGAGACGCTAAAATCACGGGATACATGACCGATGCCGGTCAGATAGGTCAGGGCTATGGAATTACCCCCGGCAAACATCGCCGACACACTATTAACCATAACCTGTTTGCTATCGACAGCATAGAACCAAACCTGCTTGCCGTTTGAGACAATCTGCTGTTTTGGCTTGCTATAATTAAAACGAAACATAGCGGTTGCAGAGGCGGGGCGTTTCAGCATAACTTCTCCCCCCCCCTGCTGTTCCCGCTTGATTGCGGCAATGGTGGTTTTCTGTGAGAAATCTGCCTGCACATCCTGCAGACCGGCGTACCCCTTTTCCAGGGCGGCAACCACATCCTTCAGGGGAGCCGGAGCCGCCACTACGGGCAGAGCCGCCAGGGAAAGCAGCAGAAAAAGAACAAGAGAACTGAAGTGCTTCATGGTTTTTTTACCTTTCACGACAAGAAGTTAGTTTTTTTAATGATTGTGCCACAGGCCGCTGTTCCCTGCAACCGTTTCATGGGCAGTGCGGCAACTCCACAGTAACGGATGGAGCACCTATCCCCGCAACTTGCTCAGCAGCAGATCATTGACCACCGCCGGATTGGCCTTCCCTTTGCTGGCCTTCATGACCTGGCCGACAAAAAAGCCGAAGACCTTTTCCTTGCCACCACGGTACTCCGCAACCTGCCCGGCATTGGCCGCCATGATTTCGTCAATGATGGCCTCAATGGCACCGGTGTCCGACACCTGAACCAACCCCTGCTCGGCAACGATCAACTCCGGGCTTTTGCCGCTGCGCCACATCTCGTCAAAAACGGTCTTGGCAATTTTGCCCGAAATAGTTCCCAGGTCAATCAGTTTCAACAATTCGGCCAACTGTACGGGGGTCACCGGACAGGCTTCAATGACAAGACCGTTGTCATTCAACCCCCGGGTAATTTCCCCCATTATCCAGTTGCCAACCGCCTTGGCATTGCCATGGGCAGCCACGCCAGCTTCAAAATAGTCGGCAAGCCCCCGGCTGGCGGTCAAAACCTCTGCATCATAGGGGGGCAGCCCCAGTTCGACAATGAACCGCTGCTGACGCTGTTCGGGAAGCTCGGGCAGTTCCCGGCGGGATCGTTCCACCCACTCCGGCCCGATAACCAGTGGCACCAGATCGGGGTCGGGGAAATAGCGATAGTCATGGGCCTCTTCCTTACTCCGCATGGAGCGGGTTTTCCCGCTGTTCGGATCATAGAGCCGGGTTTCCTGCACCACCGTGCCACCATCCTCAATCAGATCAATCTGCCGCTGAATTTCATATTCAATGGCCTGTTTAACGAATTTGAAGGAGTTGACGTTCTTGATCTCGGCACGTGTACCATATTTTTCCGCCCCGACCGGCATCACCGACACGTTGGCGTCACAGCGGAAACTCCCCTCCTCCATATTGCCGTCGCAGATACCGAGCCAGGTGACAATCTGGTGCAGCTGTTTCAGATACGTCACCGCTTCGTCGGACGAGCGAAGATCCGGTTCGGAGACCACCTCCAGGAGCGGAGTACAGGCACGGTTCAGGTCAACCCCGGAACCGTCATTCCCCCCGGAAAGTTCTCCATGCACCAACTTCCCCGCGTCCTCTTCCATATGAATCCGGGTAATGCCGATCCGCTTTAACGCCTCCCCCTCCAGCTGAATGTCGAGCCAGCCATGCTGGCAGATCGGCTCTTCAAACTGGCTGATCTGGTACCCCTTGGGAAGGTCCGGATAAAAATAATTTTTCCGGGCAAAAATGCTTCGGGGGGTGATGGAACAGTTGGTGGCCAAGCCGGCTTTGATGGCGAACTCAACCACTTTTTTGTTCAGCACCGGCAGTGCCCCCGGCAACCCCAGACAGACCGGACAGGTCTGTGAGTTCGGCTCGGCACCAAAGGTGGTAGAGCAACCGCAGAATATTTTGGTATCGGTCAAAAGCTGGACGTGGACTTCAAGTCCAATGACTGGCTGGTATTTCATAGTGTGTGTACTCCGCAAAAAATGTGTGTTGGTACGTGGTGCATGTGTCCCCGGTTGGGCGACCGGCCGGTCGCCCGTACAATTTGCGTCAGGGGGACTGTGTCAGATCTCTGCCTTCCGTTGATGCCACTCGGTCGCCTGCTCAAAGGCATATCCGGCACGCAGGATGGTTGCTTCACCGAACGGCTTGCCAATCAGCTGCATACCGATGGGGAGACCCGTGGCCGAAAAACCGGCCGGCAGTGACAGGGCACAGGTACCGGCCAGATTGACCGGAATAGTGAAAAGGTCGGACAGATACATGAGCAGCGGATCGTCGGCCTTCTCGCCAATTTTAAAGGCCGGGGTGGCAGCCACCGGGGTCAGCATCAAATCCACATCGGCGAAGGCTGAAATAAAATCATTCATGATCAGCGTCCGTACCTTCTGAGCCTTAACGTAATAGGCATCGTAGTAGCCGGACGACAGGGCGTAGGTACCGATCATGATACGGCGTTTGACCTCACTGCCAAAGCCTTCACTGCGACTTTTGGTATACATATCGAGGAGACCATCCGCCGCTGCAGCCCGGTGCCCGAAACGGACGCCATCGTAGCGAGCCAGATTAGAACTGGCCTCGGCAGCGGCAATCAGGTAGTAGGTTGCCACCGCATATTCCGTGTGGGGCAGGGACACATCGACAAATTCCGCGCCCAGGCGACGGTAGGTTTCAATGGCCTCGTCCATGGTCTTCTGCACCTCGGCATCCAGACCGGCGATGAAATATTCCTTGGGAAGGCCAATCTTCAAGCCCCGCACCCCATCCTTCAAGGTGGCACAGTAATCGGGCACCGGTGTGTCCACACTGGTGGAATCCTTGGCATCATACCCTGCCACCGCCCCCATCATGGCGGCACAGTCGGTGACATCCCGGGTCAGGGGACCGACCTGATCCAGCGATGACGCGTAGGCAATCACACCGTACCGGGAAACCCTGCCGTAGGTCGGCTTCAGGCCGACGCAACCGCAGTGGGACGCAGGCTGTCTGATGGAACCACCGGTATCCGTACCCAGAGTGGCAATGGCCTGCCGGGCGGCCACCGCCGCCGCCGAACCACCCGATGACCCCCCCGGAATACGGGTAACATCCCACGGGTTACGGGTAGGGCCAAAGGCACTGGACTCATTGGAGGAGCCCATGGCAAATTCATCCTGATTCAACTTGCCCAGTAGTACCGCCCCCCGCTCCCGCAGTTTCTCCCAAGAGGTGGCACTGTAGGGGGGGATGAACGAATCAAGAATGCGGGAGCCGCAGGTAGTGCGAATCCCCTCCGTCAGAAAGATATCCTTGATTGCCAATGGTATGCCGGTCAGGAGATCGCACTCTCCGGCGGCAATACGCCGGTCGGCAGCCGCAGCAGCAGCAAGAGCCACTTCGGCGGTGACCGTAATAAAAGAGCCGATCTGCGGCTCCACCGCAGTAATGCGGGTCAACAGGGCGGTGGTTGCTTCCACGGAGGAGAGTGTGCGTGCCTTCAATGCCCCGTGCAGTTCATGGATAGTCATATCGAAAATATTCATATGGTTCGTGTCCTTATGTCTCTATTCAATAACTTTTGGTACGGCGTAAAACGAACCGGAACGGTTCGGTGCGTTGGCGAGGGCCTTTTCAACACCGATGGAGGGGCGCACCACATCCTCACGAAAGGCATTTTCCATCGGCACCGCATGGGAAGTCGGCACCACGCCGTCGGTATCAACCGATTTCAGGGTATCCACATACCCCAAAATGGAGCCCATCTGCCCGGCAAACAGCTCCTTTTCTGCGGCGGTAAGCTCAAGACGGGCCAACCGCGCCACATGTTCCACATCTGCTACAGTTATCTTCATGGGACAAACTCCGTATAATCTGGTGTATTACCGCTCTTTTGTAGCACGAAACCGCTCCAGTTACAACATTGTTCAAACTAAATACATCATGATAAAAATTTTTCCCTTGACAGCGCACCACACTTTCAGTAAGTTATGCCTCTTCAAAAAAATCATGGCCTGTAGTATCTACAGGTTGTACCGTGGATGGGGAAATTATGAAAACAGAAGTTGCAAAAGCAGAAAATGTCAAGCGTGACTGGTACATTGTTGATGCACAGGATGCCGTCCTTGGTCGTCTTTCGTCCCAGGTTGCCAATGTGCTGCGCGGTAAAAACAAGGCTCTCTACACTCCGAGTGTAGACACCGGCGATTTCGTCATCGTCGTAAATGCCGAGAAAATTGCCCTCACCGGTCGCAAACTTGCTGACAAGGTGTACTACAGCCATTCCGGCTATGTCGGTGGACTAAAAGAGATTACTGCCGGTAAGCTCCTTGAGAAGAAACCGGAAGACCTCATTAAAAAAGCGGTCAAGGGGATGCTCCCCAAAAACAAACTTGCCCGAGCCATGCTCAGCAAGCTTAAAATATATGCGGGTCCCAGCCATCCGCATGCTGCTCAGCAGCCCAAGAACCTGGCACTTTAATACCTCCAAGGAGAAAAGATATGGCAGCAGTCAGTTACTATGGAACAGGCAAACGGAAAAGCTCCATTGCCCGTGTATGGCTTAAACCGGGCGTCGGCACCTTTACCGTCAACCACAAAACCCTTGATGAGTATTTTGGCCGGGAAACCTCCAAGATGGTTGTTCGTCAGCCCTTTGAACTGGTTGAAAAGGTCGGCATTTTTGATGTGTACGTCACCGTCTCCGGCGGCGGCGATACCGGCCAGGCCGGTGCCATCAAGCACGGCATCACCAAAGCTCTGCTTCTTCACGAGCCGGAACTGCGCGGTGTCCTCAAGAAAGCCGGCTTCATCACCCGCGATTCACGCGTGAAAGAACGTAAAAAATACGGTCGCAAAGCAGCCCGCGCCCGCTTCCAGTTCTCCAAACGTTAATAGTCGTTTGGTACAACCGGTATATGGTACACAGAAAGGGGAAATCCGCAAGGATTTCCCCTTTCTGTGCGTGTGCCTGTAAGGCCGATATGGCTTATTGCAGGTATAGCGGCAAGATGGGGCGGCACCGCATCAAACCTATCTCAGCAACGCCGCCGCCATCCGTTCCAGTGCCCGAGCCAGCAGTACCCGGCTACAGCCGAAATTGAGCCGCACAAAGCCGGGTGCGCCGAAATCCTTGCCATCGGACAAGCCAACGCCACACTCTTCAAAAAAGCCTGCCGGGTCACTGATGCCGGTTTCCCGTGTATCTATCCAGGCCAGATAGGTCGCCTCCACGTGGGTCATGGATAATCCGGCCATCTCCCCGATCCGCCGTTCCACCAGATCACGGTTTCCCCTCAGGTAGGTCAAAAGTGACTGCCGCCACTCTTCCCCCTGGCCATAGGCCGCCTCCGCTGCGGTAAATCCGAGCAGGTTGACGTGGGGAACAATTCGCCCCATCCCCTTAACGAACCGGTTCCGGAGTACAGGATCACTAATCACAGCAAAGGAACAGCCGAGCCCCGGAATATTATAGGTTTTGCTGGGAGCCAGCAGGGTGATGGTGCGGCGGCAGATGTCCGGCGACAGGGTGGCAATCGGCAGATGAGGCGTACTCTCATCAAGAACCAGCCCGGCATGGATATCATCGGAACCGATCACCAGATCGTGCCGTTCGGCACACTCTGCCAACAGCTGAAGCTCCTGCCGGGACCAGACACGCCCCACCGGATTGTGGGGACTGCAAAGCAGCAGCATTCTGGTGCGGGGGGTTATGGCCCGCTCCAGTGCCTCCGGATCAATACCCCAGCGGCCTTCCACGCAGCAAAGCGGCACCGTGACCAGCCCCTTCCCCGACAGCGGGGGAGCCGACAGAAAGGGAGGATAGATCGGCGTAAAGGTCACCACATCGTCCCCCGTCTCCCCCACGGCCCGGCAGAGGACGTTGAGCCCGCAAACCAGTCCCGGCAGCCAGACCAACCATTCCGGTTCTATCTGCCAGCCAAAATCCCGTTCCAGATGCTCCCGCACCGCATCAATCGCCCCCTGTGGAGCATGGGTGTACCCGAACACCCCATGGCTGATCCGCTTGTGCAGCGCATCGATTACCACCGGTGGAGAGGCAAAGTCCATATCGGCAACCCAGAGCGGAAGAATATCCCGCCCTTCATAGCGATCCCATTTTTCGCTGCCGGTACCGGTACGGTCGATAATAGTGTCAAAATCAAAGGGAGTATGCCCCATGGTTGTCTGCTCCTTACTCCGGGATATGTGCCCTCTCTCTTTATGGGGCACCATTCTTCATGGTTGGGGATGATAACAAGTTGTTGTCCCGGAATAAAGGAAAGATTGGTTCCAGGCCGTAATGGGCCTGTTTCCGATTGAACTATCGCCTCCCTTGATGCTATTCTTCCCATTCAATTATTACAGAAAAGGAGTACCCCATGATAAAGGTCGCCATTGTCGGCGCCAGCGGCTATACCGGACTGGAACTCATCAGAATTCTTCACTGCCACCCGGATGTTACGGTCACCTGCCTGACCTCGGAACAGAGTGCGGGAAAAAGCATTACCGACGTGTTCCCCACCCTGCGGGGACGCTGTGAAATAATCCTGGAACCGCTCGATCCCCGTGCAGTCGCTGAAAAGGCCGACATCATCTTCACCGCCCTCCCCCATAAGGCGGCCATGGCGGTGGTTCCCACCTTCCTTGCACTGGGCAAAAAAGTCATCGACCTCTCTGCCGATTATCGCCTGACCGACCCGGCGACCTATGGGGAGTGGTACGAACCACACCAGGACACCGGCAACCTGAAACGGGCGATCTACGGCCTGCCCGAACTAAGGCGGGAGCGTGTCAAAGGGGCAGACCTCATTGCCAACCCAGGCTGTTATCCGACCAGTATCATCCTCGCCCTGGCACCGCTTTTGAAAGAGCGACTCCTTGACGTGACGACCATCATTGCCGATTCGGCCTCCGGCGTGACCGGTGCCGGACGGGCGGCCAAGGTGGACAGCCTCTACTGTGAAGTAAATGAGGGCTATAAAGCCTACGGTGTCGGCGGCGTCCATCGCCACACGCCGGAGATCGAGCAAGAACTATCCCTGCTGGCCGGTGAGCAGGTGACCATCACCTTCACCCCCCATCTGGTTCCCATGGATCGGGGCATCCTTTCGACGGTCTATGCCTCCCCCGTCACCCCACTTACCACGGAACAGCTTCTCACCCTCTACCGTAATTATTACGACGGCGAACCCTTTGTGAGGGTTCTCGGGGCTGGTAATCTCCCCTCTACCGCCTTCGTCCGGGGCTCAAACTTCTGCGACATCGCCCCGCTCATAGACCGTCGCACCGGGCGGGTCATCGTGGTGTCAGCCATTGACAATCTGGTGAAGGGGGCTTCCGGGCAGGCGGTTCAGAACTTGAACCTGCTCTGCGGCTTCCCCGAGACCACCGGCCTCAACGGTCTGGCACTGTTTCCCTGACCCATGGCATTTATTCCGACCTCACCGGAGGAGATGAAAACACGGGGCTGGGAGTGCTGTGACGTCATCTTTATCAGTGGCGACGCCTATATCGACCACCCCGCCTTCGGCGTGCCGCTCCTGGCCCGCTGGTTGGAAAGCCACGGCTTTCGGGTCGGTATCATCCCCCAACCGGACTGGCGCAGTAAAGAACCGTTCATGGTTCTGGGGCGTCCGAAACTGTTTTTTGCCGTATCGGCTGGTGCCATGGATTCCCTCGTGGCACACTATACCCCGGCACGTAAACTGCGCCATGACGATGCCTACACACCGGGTAACCGCCATGGTGCCCGCCCCAATCGGGCGACCATGGTCTATACCTCCCGCATCAAGGAAGCCTTCAAAGATGTGCCGGTGGTCATCGGCGGCATTGAAGCCTCCCTGCGCCGTTTTGCCCATTATGATTATTGGGAAAATAAAGTACGTCGCTCCATCCTCTTTGACGCAAAGGCCGATCTGCTGATCTATGGCATGGCAGAACGGGCCATTTTGGAAGTGGCCACACGGATGAAAAAGGGTGAATTGCTGAGTGAGATACGGGATGTACGGGGTACCGCATTCAAGGTGTCCCTGACGGAGCAGGAACAGGCGGGGCAGGTCACCATCCCCTCGTTTGAAGAGGTGGGGGCCTCAAAGGAGCTTTTTGCCGACGCATTCCGTATCGCCTACCGGAACCAGAACCCCTGGTCGGCGCAGAGCATTGTCCAGGCCCATGGCACCCGTTCCCTCTTCTGCACCCCTCCGACACTGCCACTCACCGAAGCTGAAATAGATCGGGTATACGCACTCCCCTTTGAAAAGGCACCCCACCCCTCCTACCGGGAGCCGATTCCGGCGTGGGAGCAGATCAAAGGCTCCATTACCAGTCATCGGGGCTGCTTTGGTGGCTGTGCCTTCTGTGCCATCACCATGCACCAGGGGAAAACCATCCAGTCACGCAGCAAAGGTTCCATTCTCCGTGAGATTGAGGCATTAACCCGCACCTCATGGTTCCGGGGCAGCGTCAGCGATGTGGGGGGGCCGACAGCCAACATGTACGGGCTCGGTTGCGGCAATGAGACGGCCAAACAAAGTTGCCAACGGGAAAGCTGTATTTTTCCGGCCATCTGCCGCCACCTGAACTGTGATGACCGGGCTGCGGTGGCACTCTTACAGGGCGCCCGCGCCCTCCCCGGCATACGCCACACCGCCGTTTCTTCCGGTGTCCGCTACGATCTGCTGGAAAAACAACCGGCGTATTTTCGCGAATTGGTCGCCCATCAGGTGAGCGGTCTGCTCAAGATCGCCCCGGAGCATTTATTGGATCATGTCACCGATGTCATGAGAAAACCGGGGAAGAAGGTATTTGAAACCTTCTGCCGCCAATTCCGTGCCGAGAGTGACCGGCTTGGCAAAAAGCAGTATCTGATCCCCTACCTGATATCGGGGCACCCCGGGTGTACCCTGGCAGACATGCTGGAACTGGCTCTCACCCTCAAGAGGATGGGCATGACCGTGGAGCAGGTACAGGATTTCACCCCCACCCCCGGCACCATTGCCACCTGCATGTTCCACTGCGGCACGGACCCCATGACCGGCAAAGCGGTCTCCTGCGCCACCACCGATCGGGATAAGGGACTACAGAAAGCTCTCCTCCTCTGGCACATACCGGCGGAGCAGGCAAAAGTCCGCGAAGCACTGAAGATACTGGGGCGAGAAGACGCCGCAGCGCTCCTCTTCGGCACCGAAGTGCCAGAGCAACGAAAAGCGGTGCTGCCAAAAAAACTAAAAAAGAGATAAGGAACCAGCAGACTCATTAATTCCGGAATTTTACTGCAAAATAATCAGGGTTTTTCATGCGTTATCACATAATTATCGTAGAGACGCAAAATTTTGCGTCTCTACAAATGCCGACATTACCGGTAACCGTGACAGGAATTGAAACCTCCCCCTTTACAAAAGGGGGACTGAGGGGGATTTTCCCGTTGTTACAATACATAAAAAAAGAGCCCACTAACCAGCGGGCTCTCCGTAACACCATCAGATCAAACGATGATTATTTCTTTACTACGTTAGCGGCCTGAAGCCCTTTCGGACCCTGGGTAATTTCAAAAGAAACCGCATCGCCTTCGGCAAGGGATTTGAAACCTTCACCGGTGATCGCGGAGAAGTGTACGAAAACATCCTCGCCACCTTCCTGCTCGATGAAACCAAAACCTTTTGTGTCGTTGAACCATTTAACTTTACCCTGTGCCATTTCCTGCCTCCTTGTGTTGTCCGG